>JBBRUZ010000323.1:0-1500 GCA_038247355.1 Rhodobacterales bacterium | reverse complement strand
GGCGGAACAGCGGCGTCGGGCGTCGCTTCAGCGACAGCCGCCGGCGGGATTTCCGGCTCGGTTTCGGAGGTCGCGTCGTTGCGCGCGACGCCGAGCGCGATGGCGGCTCCCCCGACGAGCAGACTCGCGAAGACCGCCAGCTTCTTGTTCATCGTTTCCGCCTCGCTCGATGCGGTCTCCTGCGTGCGCGGCGACCGCTTATTGGTTGGCGAATCGTGAGCCGCCGAAATCTATGGCGCAAGCGATTTGACGAAGTCGGTCCAGGCGCGGCGCATGTTGCAAGGCTCTGTTGTTTCCCGGACACAGTCATTCCCGGCGATTTCGCCGGATTAGTCGGCAAGCGAGCATCGTGCAGGAATTGACAGCGGCGCCTTCGATTGCGCGTATGGGGCGTCATCGGCCGGCGGAGGCGCGCCTTGTCCATCCTTGGAGTCAGCGCACCGCCCGGCCTCAAGATCGGCCTGCTCGGCGGGTCGTTCGATCCGCCGCACGCGGGTCATGTTCATGTGACGAAATGGGCGTTGAAGGCGTTTGGGCTCGACCGGGTCTGGTGGCTGGTCAGCCCCGGCAATCCGCTGAAGCCCGATGCGCCCGCGGATCTCGCGCGGCGGATGGCGGAGGCGCGGTCGATCATGCGCCACCCCCGGGTGGCGGTCACCGACGTCGAGGCGCGGATGGGCACCCGGTTTACCGCCGAGACGCTGGCGGGCCTGCGGCGGCGCGCTCCCGGCGTGCGGTTCGTCTGGCTGATGGGGGCCGACAATCTCGCGGGGTTTCATTGCTGGGACCGGTGGGACGCGATCATGCTGTCGGTTGCGGTCGGCGTGCTGGCGCGGCCGGGGGATCAGCTCCGCGCCGGACTGTCGCCGGCGGCGCGGCGCTACGCACGCTGGCGGTTGGCCCCGGCGCAGGCGCGCGCGTTGCCGGATCTCGCTCCGCCGGCGTGGTGCATGGTGACGGGGCGGATGCTCGACCTGTCGTCGAGCGAACTGCGCGCGCTCGGGGTCTGGAAACGCTGAGCGGGGCCCACGCCCAAGTGGACAGACGCGGGTGGTTGCGGCTAGGCTCGCGGCGTTCGGAGGGTCGCGGCGCGGCGGTGACGTGCATCGCCGCGGGCTGGCCGGCGCGATTGCGGCAGGCTGGAGGCGGCGCCGTTCGTCGTCGCGGCGATTAAGGCGGCGAGCGTTGGTTCAAGCCCGATTGTCAGGCAGAGGTCGAACAGCGGAGGAAAATGATGGAAATGGACAAGACGGTTATCGCGGGGGCGGGTGGATTGCTCGCCGGGTTCCTGCTGAGCTACGCGATCGGCGCATCGGGTCGGGCCGAACTCGAGGCCCAGTTGCGCGAACAGGGCGAGGTCATGGCCAGCATCGCCGCGCTCGAGTCGCGGCTGGCGGCGCTCGACGGCAAGCTCGACGCGAGCACCGCCGTGTTGAGCGAACAGATGACGGCCGCGGCGTCGAGTGCGGACGACGGCGGGCTGCAGGCGCTTGCGGCCCG
>JBBRUZ010000322.1:0-1541 GCA_038247355.1 Rhodobacterales bacterium | reverse complement strand
TCGCCGGTGCGGGCCACGACGTCACCGGATATGACGCCGCGGGCGTCACGCTCGACGGCGTCGCCGCCGCCGCCTCCGCCGCCGCCGCCGCGACGGGCCGCGACGCCGTGGTCACCATGCTTCCCGACGGCGCGATCCTGCGCGCAGTCTACGCCGAGATCGTGCCCGCCGCACGTGCCGGCGCCGTGCTCGTCGACTGCTCGACGGTCGATGTGGAGAATGCCCGCGCCGCCGCCATCGAGGCCGAGGCGGCGGACCTCCTCGCCATCGACGCGCCGGTCTCGGGCGGAACCGGTGGCGCCGCGGCCGGAACGCTCACCTTCATGGTCGGCGGCGCGCCCGAGGCCTTCGCCGCCGCCGAACCGATCCTCGCGGTCATGGGCGCGCGGGCGGTCCATTGTGGCGCCGCGGGCGCGGGCCAGGCCGCGAAGATCTGCAACAACATGATCCTCGGCGCGTCGATGATCGCCGTCTGCGAAGCCTTCGTGCTTGCCGACAGGCTCGGCCTCGACCGAAAGGCGCTGTTTGACGTGGCCTCGACATCGTCGGGCGCCTGCTGGTCGCTGACGACATATTGCCCAGCGCCCGGCGTCGGCCCGAAAACCCCCGCCGACGACGGCTACGCCCCCGGCTTCGCGACGGAACTGATGCTCAAGGACCTCCGCCTCAGCCAGCAGGCGGCCGCGCGCGTCGACGCCGCGACCCCGATGGGCGCGCTCGCGGCCGACCTCTATGCGCGCTTTCTCGGGAGCGGCGGCCGCGGGCGGGATTTCTCGGGAATTCTCGAGTGGCTCGAAAACAACGCGCATCGCGACTAATACGCGCGAATAACCCAGCGCCTCGACACGTTGTGTCTACTGAGGGCGGCGTGGGAGCGTAGTTGCCGAGTACCTGGAGCAAGACCCATCGGGATGGGTTTGTAACGCCGTCCTCACGCCCGCCATCGGTTCCGAGCGAGGTGGGGCGCTCCGGACCGAAGGCGCGCGGGGAGTGGGTGGTTCGCTACTCCGCCGCGATCCTCCGGCGCATCCCCAGGATCGCCTTCAGATAGTGGCCGGTGTGGCTCGCGGCCACGTTCGCCACCGTTTCGGGCGTCCCGGTCGCCACGATGCGCCCGCCGCCGTCGCCGCCCTCGGGTCCGATGTCGATCAGGTAGTCCGCGGTCTTGATGACGTCGAGGTTGTGCTCGATCACCACGACCGAGTTGCCCTGCTCGACCAGTTCGTGCAGCACCTCCAGCAGTTTCTTGGTGTCCTCGAAATGCAGCCCGGTCGTCGGCTCGTCGAGGATGTAGAGCGTGCGCCCGGTCGAGCGCCGCGCCAGCTCCTTGCTCAGCTTCACGCGCTGCGCCTCGCCGCCCGACAGCGTCGTCGCCTGCTGGCCGACCTTCACGTACCCGAGCCCCACCCGGATCAGCGTCGTCATCTTCTCGCGGATCGCCGGCACGGCGGAAAAGAACTCCTCGGCGTCCTCGACCGTCATGTCGAGCACGTCGGCGACGCTCTTGCCCTTGAACAGCACCTCGAGCGTCTCGCGGTTGT
>JBBRUZ010000321.1:0-1549 GCA_038247355.1 Rhodobacterales bacterium | reverse complement strand
GGCCTGCCCGCGCCGCTGATCTGCGACCACCTCAGCCGCGAGGCCTCGCGCGCCCACTATGACCCCGGCACGGAATTCCAGATCGGCCGGATCGAGATGGTCGGCAACACCGGCACCTATCTGGACAGAGGGTTGGCGCCCCTAAAAATCTGAATAAACTCCTGCGTTATCATCGAGTTGACTAGCTTGTGTTCAAGTTGGGGCGACTTGTATGTGCCCGGTTACGCATTGTTTTGCGATAAAACGCGCTCATCTGACGCGCTGCCGGGCTGCTCGCGTGGGCCGTCCGCTTTTCGGGAAAGTGCTAGAGTCCGCTATCGACCGATACCGTTGAAAAAGTCGGCAATTGCCAAGGGCTTCAAGGGCTGATTCACTCTGGTCATTGAGGCTGGAGGCAGCGCGATGATGGGCGAGCGGCGGGTCGATCAGGCGGCCCTGTTCTACACTTTTTCGCTGGAGGACCACGTCCCGGCGAGCCACCTGCTGAGGTCGATCGACAGGTTCGTGGAGTTGGAGGGTCTGCGAGCGCATCTGGCTCCGTTCTACAGCGCCATGGGGCGTCCCTCGATCGACCCCGAACTGCTGATCCGGATGCTGCTGGTCGGCTACTGCTTCGGCATCCGGTCGGAGCGACGGCTGTGCGAGGAGGTCCACCTTAACTTGGCCTATCGCTGGTTCTGCCGTCTGGGGCTGGAAGGCTCGGTACCGGACCACTCGACCTTTTCCAAGAACCGCCATGGCCGGTTCCGCGACAGCGACCTGCTACGCCAGCTGTTCGACACGGTCCTTCGTCGATGCATGTCTGAAGGACTGGTCGGCGGCGAAGGCTTCGCCGTGGACGCCAGCCTGATCAAGGCCGAGGCGAACCGGGAGCGCAGCGTGCCCGGTGATCCCGGGCTGCCGCCCGAGGCGTCGAGCCGGGCCATCGACGAGTACTTGGCGGTCCTGGATGATGCGGCGTTCGGCGCGGCCACGCCGGTGACGCCCAAGTTCATCTCGCCCGTGGATCCGGCCGCGCGCTGGACCGCCGCCAACAAGGGACCGGCCTTTTTCGCCTATGCCACCAACTACCTGATCGACCTGAAGCATGCCGTCATCGTCGACGTCGAGGCTTCAGCCGCCGTGCGGCCGGCCGAGCTCACGGCGGCCCGCACCATGATCGAACGGGTTCAGGATCGGCATGATCTTCACCCTGATCGCCTTGCCGCTGACACCGCCTATGGCTCGGCCGAGATGCTGGAATGGCTGGTCAACGACCAAGGGATCGCGCCGCACATCCCAATCATCGACAAGTCTGGCCGGACGGACGGGACCTTCTCGCGAGCCGACTTCACCTATGACCACGCCGCCGACCTCTATCGCTGTCCGGGCGGCAACGAACTGAAGCAATATCGGCGAGCCTTCCGCGCCGATCACCCGGAGACCCCGCCGGATGACACCTATCGCTATAGCGCCTCCAAGATCGATTGCGACACCTGCGCGCTGAAGCCCCGCTGCTGCCCCACCGCCCCAGCCCGCAAGGTGACCCGGTCCATCCACGAGCCCGCTC
>JBBRUZ010000320.1:0-1624 GCA_038247355.1 Rhodobacterales bacterium | reverse complement strand
GGCCGTGCGCACCGATCTCGACCGGATCGAGGCGCTGTGGAGCGCGGCGCGGTCACGTCGCTGCGCCGCGCGCGGCCCCTGGCTTCTTGGCGCGTACTCGGTGGCGGACGTCTTTTTCGCCCCCGTGGCGACGCGCATCTTGTCCTACGGGCTTGACGTCGGCGCGGGCGCGCGGGCGTATGTCGCCGCGCATCTCGCGCATCCAGCTTTCCTTGACTGGCGCGCGGCGGCGCTGGTCGAGCCGCGGATCCTGCCCACCGCTCCCCCGGATCTCGCGCCGCGCCCCTGGCCGGCCTGAACGGGCCCGGTCCGTGGCCGCGCCCTCTGGGGGCGACTAGGCGGGCGCGCTCGTAATTGTGGCGGGTCAAGTCAAGGGGGCCGACGGCGGGCGTGTCGGGTGTGTCGGCAATAAAGGCAGCCGGCGGACAAGGCACGCCGGCCGCGGACATTGACAGCGCCGTCCCGGCGGCGGAGATCGTGGCCGACGGGCGGCGAAAGGATCGATCATGGCTGCGACCCATCCCGAGGTTCTCGAGTTCCTGCTGACCCGGCGATCGCGACCCGTGCCGCTGCTGCGCGGCCCTGGTCCGGACCGGGTCGCCATGCTGCGGCTTCTCACCGCTGCCGCCCGCGTGCCCGACCACGGCAAGCTCGAGCCATGGCGCTTCGTGGTGATCAACGGGGCGGGCGGCGCCGGTTTCGCCGCTGCGATCCGCGCGCGCGCAGCGATCACCGGACGCGACCCGGACAAGGGCGCCGGCCCGTTCGAGCAGGCGCCGGTTTCGGTCGCCGTCGTCGCCGTCCCGCGCGACGACAGCAAAATCCCGCAGATCGAGCAGACGCTGTCTGCCGGGGCAGTTTGCCTCGGCCTCGTCAACGCCGCGCTCGCGGCCGGCTGGGGCGCGACCTGGCTCACCGGATGGCCCGCCTACGACGCCGACCTGCTCTCGGGCGCGCTCGGTCTACAGCCGGGCGAATGGATCGCGGGCTTCATCCATGTCGGGACCTGCGACGCCGCCCCGCCCGACCGGCCGCGCCCCGACGTCCCCGGCCTCGTCACCTGGCTCGACGCGTGAGCCGCACCGTGGAATGCGAGGCGCGTTCCCGGCTCCGGCGCGCTCGACGCATCCGGCTCGCGGGCGTCGCAATGGGCCCCCCCTGCGTCGCGGTCGCGAGTCCCACGCCCGGTTCAGCACTGCATTCGCCCCGAGGCATCGCGCGTCTTTCTGAGATCGCCGTTGCCGACACCTTTCCATCGCGCTATGGCTGACCGGGGAGCACCCGTAGCTCAGCTGGATAGAGCGCTGTCTTCCGAAGGCAGAGGTCAAGGGTGGGTGTTGAAAAAGGAACGACGAAAGAGGAGGAATAGTCAACGACTTACTATGATCGGTGCGAAGTGCTTGGAAAGCTGATATTCCTCACGTAAGCACCACGTAAGCAGTTGCACCAAGGTAAGCACCCGTAGCTCAGCTGGATAGAGCGTCGCCCTCCGAAGGCGAAGGCCACTGGTTCGAATCCAGTCGGGTGCACCATCTCTCAGTTTTTCAATGTTAAAACGTTCGTTGGGCCGTCAAAGGCCAGATCAAATCGCTCAGTCGGTATGACGTCCGAGAAGTAGTGAACT
>JBBRUZ010000319.1:0-1633 GCA_038247355.1 Rhodobacterales bacterium | reverse complement strand
GCTGCAGGCGCTTGCGGCCCGAGTCGAGAGCCTCGGCGGAGATCTCGGCGCCCGGCTCGAAGCGGTGGCGCCGTCGGTGCGCGACTCGCTGACCCGCGATTTCGAGGAGATGCGCGGCGGTCTGGCTGCGCTGGCTTCTCGGGGTGAAGCGGCGGTCGGCGAGGCGCTCGACGCGGTGGCGGGTCGCGCGGGCGGCGCTGCCGCGCCGGTCGGCGATCCGGCGGCGGCGACGGGCGAGGGCGTAGAGATCGCTGTCGCCGGCACCGCAACGCTCGGCGACGGCGCCGTGCGGGTTTTCCTGTCGTCGACCGATGCTGCCGCCGGGACGGCGCAGGTCGCGGTGAACGGGTTCCGGCGCGAGGCGATCGCGCTCGGCGGGTCGATGCCGGCCGGAGATTGCACGGTGGTGATGACCGGCCTCGCCGACGGCAGCGCCGTCTTCGACGCAAATTGCGGTGAGGCCGCTGCGGTCGAAGCTGCACCAACCGAGACCGCTCCGACCGAGGCTGCGGCCGGAGTCTCGGTCGGGCAGGGTCAGACCCTCGGCGTCGGTCAGACGGCGATCTTCGCGGACGGCTCGGTGCGGGTGTTTCTCAGCTCGGTCGACGCTGAAGCCGGGTCCGCCCGCGTGTCGGTCAACGCGGCTGCGCCGGTCCCTGTCACCGTCGGCGAGCAGCAGACCATGGGGGCGTGCACGGTGACCCTGACCGGCGTGACCCCGGGCAGCGCGACCTTCGACGGAACCTGCGGCGACGCACCCGCGGCGCCTGCGGGCGGTGGCGAAGGCTCGGAGGTCAGCATCGGCCAGACGGTCACGCTCGCCGACGGCAAACTCAGGGTTTTTCTGTCGGCGTTCGATGCGGCCGCCGGAACGGCGCGCGTCGCGATCAACGGCGTGAAGGTGACGCCGCTTTCGATGTCGCAAGCCGTCACGGCGGGCGATTGCCGCGTCGAGCTGACCGGCGGAAGCGGCCGGACGGCGATCATCGACGGCGGCTGTTGACGCCGTCCGGGCCGCACGCGGGGTGACGCGGCCCCTCGACCGGCGCGCGGTCATCGGCGTCGTCGCGTCTGAAGTGGTGGCGCTGGCCGCGCCGCTCCGGGCGCAGCCGTCTCCCCGGCCGAGAACGGCGCCGGACGCCGGTTTCTGGCCGATCCTCGAGCGGGGTCCGGCCTGGGCGGCGCGACCGCGTTCGTGGTGGCCGATGGGACCTCGGGGGCGCTGACCGAGGGCCACCGGCCAACCCTCCCGCAGCCGCCCGCCTCGACGGCGAAGATCCTGACGGCGCTTTATGCCCTCGAGGCGCTCTTCGCGCAACCGGGCGAAGACACAGATCTCGTAGACTTTGCGATTGAGGCCGCCGCCAGCTGCGATCAGCTTCCGCCAACGCGGCGAGACGAACGCCATGGGCGCATCGGCGGGAAGCGCTATCGCGCGTTCGGCGTAAGCGCCGTTTCCCTCCCATTGATGTCGCCGCTTCCACCTTTGCGAGCGGGGGGCGAGTTTCTTTCTGATGTTTCGGAAGGAGGCTTTGATGCCGGACGATGGGGACGGATTTGGTGGCTGCATCGAGGTGGTGCGGCGGACGCGGGGGTATCGGCGCTGGACGGAGGCGGTGAAGGCCCGGATCGT
>JBBRUZ010000318.1:0-1683 GCA_038247355.1 Rhodobacterales bacterium | reverse complement strand
GCCCCCGAACCATTTCGCCCGCTCGGGCCGCTGCCACAA
The DNA here is from genome assembly GCA_038247355.1 of Rhodobacterales bacterium. Classification (GTDB taxonomy): domain Bacteria; phylum Pseudomonadota; class Alphaproteobacteria; order Rhodobacterales; family Rhodobacteraceae; genus Amaricoccus. The sequence goes on along the minus strand of JBBRUZ010000318.1, from coordinate 1,644 downwards.
GCTCTCGACCAGCGTCCAGCTCGCGCCCCGGTCGAACTTACGAACACTCCGCCGGGCGGCGTTCCGGCCCAGATCGTCCCCGGTGCGTCCACCCCGCCCGCCGCCAGCGCCCAGATCATGTCGAGCGACGCGCCCTCGCCCTCCTCGACCGCCGGATAGGCTGGCGGCGGCAGTTCGGTCCAGCTCACGCCCCGATCCTCCGACCGGTGCAGCTTGCAACCGAAATGCCCGAGCCGCAACGCCGCATAGACCGCCCCGTCCCGCGGATCGTCGAGCGTAGCCGTCACCGGCTCCGCCAGAAACGCCGCCGCAAATTCGACGTGAAGGGAACGCGCGCCATCGCCCGCCTCCCGCTCGTTCCGCAGATAGCCACACCCCGACCCGTTTGCCCAGCCGGGCGCAGCCCCCCAAAACCCTCTGCGAGGATTTCATTCAGGAAGAATTCCTGTCGGGCAGGAACGGGGCCCCATCCAACAGGATGGGGTAGAATGGAATCCGGCCAAAAGGGCCGGTCCGCATTCTTCGTGCCCAAGCCCCGCCCTCGCGCCATTGATTTTCCCGAAGCCATGGCCCAGAGAGACGCGGAACAAAGGACGACACCGGAATGACGCGCATCGCCGCCACCTTCGCGCGCCTGACGGCCGAACGCCGCAAGGCCTTCGTAGCTTTCGTCATGGCGGGCGACCCCGACCATGACACGTCGCTCGCGGTCATCCGCGGCCTTCCGGGCGCCGGCGTCGATGTGATCGAGCTTGGCATGCCGTTCACCGATCCGATGGCCGACGGCCCGGCGATCCAGCGGGCAGGCCAGCGCGCGCTCGGCGCCGGCCAGACCATGGTCCGCACGCTCGCCATGGTGCGCGCCTTTCGCGAGGCGGACGCGACCACGCCGATCGTCCTGATGGGATATTACAATCCGATCTACGCGATGGGCGTGCCGCATTTTGTCAGCGAGGCGACGCTTGCCGGCGTCGATGGCCTGATCATCGTGGATCTGCCCCCCGAGGAGGACGAGGAGCTGTGCCTCCCCGCCCGGGCCGCAGGCCTCGACTTCATCCGCCTCGCGACGCCCACCACCGACGCCGCGCGCCTGCCGAAGGTCCTCACCAACACGTCGGGTTTCGTCTACTACGTCTCGATCACCGGCATCACCGGCGCGGCCGAACCCGACCCCGCCGCCATCGCTCCCGAGATCGCCCGGATCAAGGCTTCCACCGCACTGCCCGTCTGCGTGGGTTTCGGCGTCAGGACGCCGCACGCCGCCCACGCCATCGCCGCCGTCGCGGACGGCGCCGTCGTCGGCTCGGCGATCGTCGATCGCATCGGCGCCGGCGACCCGCCCGAGGCCGTGCTCGCCTTCGTCCGATCCCTCGCCGACGCCACCCACGCCCGAGAGGCCCCATGACCTACGCCCCCGCCCCCGCTCGCTATGACACGATGCTCTATCGCCGCTGCGGCGCGTCGGGGTTGATGCTCCCGGCGATCTCGCTCGGCCTCTGGCACAATTTCGGCGACGACACGCCGCACGCACTCAAGCAGTCGATCTGCCGCACCGCCTTCGATCTCGGCGTCACCCATTTCGACCTCGCCAACAACTACGGGCCGCCGCCGGGCGCGGCCGAAGCGGCGTTCGGCGAGATCCTG
>JBBRUZ010000317.1:0-1772 GCA_038247355.1 Rhodobacterales bacterium | reverse complement strand
ATCAACCTCACCCCGCGCAAATGCCTCGGATACCGGTCCCCGGTCGAGGCGTTCCTGTCGGAGCTTGGCAGGGACATCGAAATCCGCTTTGCTTGAACCGTTGCGCTTTGCGCTGGAATTTACCCTGCCGTTCGCGCGGAGGTCGGTCTGCTGCCGCCACGGCGAGACCGCGCCACAGCGCGGCGCTGCCCCAAAGCCGCGCCAGAAAGCCCAGCTCGGCCTCGATCAGCGAGGCCACCAACGCGCACCGGGCGCCAGCGTGCTGCGCGACATCGGCATCGGCTGCGTCCATCGCGGCGAGGTTCCGGCGCCAGCGGTCGGCGGCTGCGGCGAAGGCCGGATCGGCCCCAGCATCCGCAGCAAGTATTCGCTCGCGAGGGCGTCGGGAACGTCGGGCGGCGGCTGATCGATCGCGTTGGTGGCGCTCATGACCCGAGGCACTCCCTCAGGCTGAGGAGCGCCCGTCGCAGCAAGGTGTGCATCGCGTCGAGCGGCACGCCGTGCCTTCGGGCGAGTTCCTCGTAGCTGAAGCCCTCGACATACCGCGCCCACCGCCGAGCGCCGTGAACCCGATTGTCGGCGGCGCTGCTATGTTCGAGACAAAGAACATCGTCGAAAACGCGGTCAATTCCACCGATCACACCACGCTGGTCGCCGCCGCGAGGGCCGCCGGTCTCGTAGACACGCTCGCCGGACCCGGCCCGTTCACCGTCTTCGCGCCGACGAACGTGGCCTTCGCCGACCTGCCCGAAGGCACGGTCGAGACGCTGCTGATGCCCGAGAACGAGTGAGACCTGACCGGCGTGCTGACATACCACGTGGTGGCCGGCAAGCTGAGCTCCGGATGTCTGTCCGCGATGATCGCCGCGAACGACGGCGTCTACATCGTTGAGCGTCCGTCCGAAAAGTGCTTGAAACCGTTGAGTCTCTTGTGATTCTGATGTCCGGGTGGGCCTTTGGGGAGATCGGGGGATGTGGACGCCGGAAAACCGTTCGAAGTACAATCGGGACAAGCTGCGGTATCCGAGCGACTTGACGGTCGCCGAATGGGGGGCGATGGAGCCGCTGCTTCCACCGGCGAAGCGTGGCGGTCGGCGGCGGTCGGTCGATCTGCGCGAAGTGGTGAACGGGATCCTCTATGTTCCGAGCACGGGCTGCCAGTGGCGGGCGCTCCCCAAGTACGTGCCGCCGCGCAGCACGGTGAACGACTATTTCGGTCTCGGGAGCTGGGACGGAACAATAAAGAAGATCCATGACGTGCTCCATGTGAGATGCCGCGAAGCACTGGGGCGAGAGGCGAGTCCGACGGCCTGCATCATCGACAGTCAAACCGTGAAGAGCGCGGAAAAAGGGGGGCGCGGATCGACCCTTCCGGCTACGATGCGGGCAGTTTGAGGGGACCCGTGGCCCCGAAAACGATCAAGGGCAAGAAGCGCCACATCGTCGTCGACACGCTCGGCCTGCTGATGCATGGCGTCATTCATTCGGCGAATATTCAGGATCGGAAAGCGGCGCGCTCGTGCTCGGATCGCTGTTCATCCGTTCCTCGAAAAGCTCTTCGCAGACGGCGGATATCAAGGGCCCGTCTTCGCCGCCGCGCAGAAAAAAGCCTTCCCCTTCGTCACGACCGAGATCGTCAAGCGCTCCGACACGGCAAAGGGCTTCGAGGTTATGCCGAAGCGCTGGATCGTCGAGCGGACCATCGCCTGGCTCAACCGATGCCGCAGGCTGTCCAAGGACCTCGAAAACCTGACCCGAAACGCCCTCGCATT
>JBBRUZ010000316.1:0-1789 GCA_038247355.1 Rhodobacterales bacterium | reverse complement strand
CGGTCGCCGGCGCGGTCGCCGGCGCGGTCGCCGGCGCGGTCGACGGCGGGGTCGACGGCGGGGTCGACGGCGGGGTCGACGGCGGGGTCGACGGCGGGGTCGACGGCGGGGTCGACGGCGGGGTCGATTGACGCCGCGGGCCGCGCGCCTGTCGCTCGAGGAGTACGAGCGTGGCGTCCGGACGTGCGACCGCGGTGTGCTCGCGCGGGCGGTGACGCTCGTCGAGAGTCGCGCACCCACGGACGCCGCGCTCGCCCAGGCGCTGCTCGCGCAGCTACTACCCGCCACGGGTCGCGCCCGCCGCGTGGGCATCACCGGCGTCCCCGGCGTGGGCAAGAGCACGATGATCGACGAGCTCGGGATGCGCCTGCTCGCCATGGGCAAGCGCGTCGCCGTCCTCGCTGTCGATCCCACGAGCCAGGTCTCGGGTGGCTCGATCCTCGGCGACAAGACGCGCATGGAACGGCTCGCGCTCGCGCCCGGCGCCTTCATCCGGCCGTCGCCGAGTGGCCTCACGCCCGGCGGCGTCGCGCGGCGGACCCGCGAGACCATGCTCCTCTGCGAGGCCGCCGGCTTCGACGTCATCCTCGTCGAGACCGTCGGGGTCGGTCAGGGCGAGACGGCCGTCGCCGACATGGTCGACTTCTTCCTGGTCCTCGTGCTCCCCGGGGCGGGCGACGAGCTGCAAGGAATCAAGAAGGGCGCGTTCGAGCTCGCCGATGCGCTCGCCGTGAACAAGGCCGACGGCGACGGCGCGACGAAGGCCAAGATCGCGCTCGCCGATCTGCGCAGCGCCTTGCGCTACCTGCCGCGCCGTCGCGCCAGCTGGGCGCCCCGCGCCGTTCCGATCTCGGGCCTGACCGGCGCCGGCCTCGACGAGCTGTGGGCGATCATCGAGGAGCATCACGCGCTGCTCGCGGCGTCGGGCGAGCTCGCCGCCCTCCGCGCGACCCAGCAGCGCGCCTGGATGTGGACGCTCATCCGCGAGCAGCTCGAGACACGATTCCGCCGCCACCCCGCCGTCGCCGCCACGCTTGCCCAGGTCGAGCACGCGGTGGAAGCCGGCGCGCTCACCTCGACCGCGGCCGCGGACCAGCTACTGGCACTGTTCGAGACCCCGCCGGCGTAGCCGGCGGTCGGCACCCAACGGCGTGGCGATCACGTCCTCGTCGTTTCCCTCGGCGTTGATGTGGCCCAGGTCGACTACTGCACGACCAGGTACTGGCGCAGGTTCGTGATCTCGGCGCCATCGGGGTCGCGCAGCGATCCACCTGGTGGTTCGGGGAACGCCACACACCGACGAGTACAATGCGACCTACAGCGCCGAGTCGGGCGTGACACACACCGCGGAGACAGTTAAGCAGCACTGGCTGATGCTCTACGGCACCTCGTTCGGCAAGGTCAGCATCGACGGCGCCACGCTCAGCTGGAGCGACGTCGGTAGCAGCGTGGTCCAATCGTGCACCTACGTCGCCAGCCCATGCACGACCGTGTGGTACTCGGGCCCGAACAACACGTGGAGTCTCGAAGAGAGCGCCGATGCCTGGAGCGAAGTCTGGTGCGGCTTCAAGGCCGGGTCGGATTGCGGTGACTTGAACCAGCTGGTCATGACGGAGTTCCAACGCACGAAGGTGAGGATGCCCACGGACCAAGGCGGATCCAATCCTGAGCTGGGCGGTCTTGTAAGGGCGCAAGGAGAGGATCAGCCTGGGTTTCATGTCCAGGAAGCCAAGGGTTGTCAGTGGTCTGGCGGTGAAGCTCGCCGAGATGATCGACCAGGCGGTTGAGG
>JBBRUZ010000315.1:0-1821 GCA_038247355.1 Rhodobacterales bacterium | reverse complement strand
GCCCGTGCTCGGAACATAGAGGATCCCGTTCACCACTTCGCGCAGATCGACCGACCGCCGCCGACCGCCACGCTTCGCCTGTCGAAGCAGCGGTTCCATCACCCCCAATTCGGCGACCGTCAAGTCGCCCGGATACCGGAGCTTGTCCCGATTGAACTTCGAACGGTTCTCCGGCGTCCACATCCCCCGATCTTCCCAAAGGCCCACCCGGACATCAGAATCACAAGAGACTCAACGGTTTCAAGCACTTTTCGGACGGACACTAAGGCACATGGCGGAGATGGAATGGCCCGTGCGCGCTTCGACGGCGCCACTTTCCGCCGGCAGGCGCGCGGCCCAGCCGGGCGCCGCCTCGCAGTCGGCCGCCGCCGCGAAGGCGCCATAGTCGCCCTCCGGACCGTCCCCGGCGCGGCGCCCGGGATCGGCTTCGGTCTCGTAGATCAACAGCGTGAACGGCGCGACCGCGATGGGCGTCGCAAGCGCCAGCGACACGGCGACGAAGTCGGCGGAGGAGAGAGTGGGGCGCATCGGGGGCTCCTGTGGCTCGGCGAGACCGGGCCGATCCCGGTCTCTGCGGCCATGAGGCCCGACGGGCGCCGATTTCGATTGCCAGCAGGTATTTTCTCTCGCTCGGACGTTGAAAATCGAGGTGTCTCAGATTGAACGATTGCTTCTTCTCATCGCCGAACATGAACCAGATTGACATCCGTTATGTCCCGCTCGCTACATCGAAGATGAACCCACGCGCACCGCCCCAACGCAGCCGTTTGGCCGCATTCAGCGGGGGAGCGGTTATCGGCGCGCTCGGCGGCCTGATCGGCCTGGGCGGGGCGGAATTCCGACTGCCGCTCCTGATCGGCGTCTTCCGCTTTGCCGCTCTGGAAGCTGTGATCCTCAACAAGGCGATAAGCCTTGTCGTGGTTGCGACGGCGCTGCCGTTTCGCGCCGGAACGGCGCCCTTCGGCGAGATCATCGCGCATTGGCCCGTGATCCTGAACCTCCTCGCGGGCAGCCTGCTCGGGGCATGGCTCGGAGCGGGATGGGCGACCCGCTTGAGGTCGGAGACGCTCTACCGCATCATTGCGATGCTGTTGGTCGCAATAGCAGGCGTTCTGCTCAACTTGCACGGATTGACGGCCGGCGAGCCCCTGTTCATCGGTGCAGTCCAGCTTGTCGCGGGCGTTGTCGCCGGGTTCGGGATCGGAGTCGTCGCCTCGCTCCTTGGAGTGGCGGGAGGCGAACTGCTCATCCCGACCTTGGTGCTGCTGTTCGGAGCGGACATCAAGCTCGCGGGCAGCTTGTCTCTGGCCGTCAGCCTGCCGACGATGCTTGTCGGCTTCACCCGCTACAGCCAGGACCAGAGTTTTTCGGTTCTCGGCCGCAATCGGATGTTCTTTCTCGTGATGGCGGCAGGCTCTATCGCCGGGACGTTCGTTGGCGGCAGGCTCCTCGGGATCGTGCCCGGTGCGGTCCTGCTGCCCGCCTTGGCTGCGATCCTCCTGATTTCTGCTTGGAAAATCTGGCGTCACAAGTGAAGACCGATCGCCGTTCCCCGCCCTGATCCAGACTGAGACACTGCCGGAAATCGTAGCCGCTTGCCTTTCGACCGGATCGCCGCTATCCGGCCGCGCATCAAAAGGCGGGGCCGTCAAGGTCCCTGAAACATCGGGAAAAGGCGCTATGGGCAAGGCGAAATTTCAGCGGACGAAGCCGCATGTGAACATCGGCACGATCGGGCATGTCGACCACGGCAAGACGTCGCTGACGGCGGCGATCACGAAGTTCTTCGGCGAGTACAAGCCCTACGACCAGATCGACGCG
>JBBRUZ010000314.1:0-1845 GCA_038247355.1 Rhodobacterales bacterium | reverse complement strand
GGCACTTGCCGAATATCAAAAGATGCTCCAGGATGCACGTGGACATCAGCTTATTTCCTTCGAGGACATGGTTGATGATGGGGACGAGGATTTTCTCGAGCGGCCCCGCTACGCACCACCAAGCACTTACCCGTCGATCAGAATATGTCTCGGCGCCCTCAGTACAGCCCGCCGCTCGACAGCGCGCCCGCGGTCGGACGGCTTGGCAGCGCGCGGGTCTGGCCGCGGACCTGCACCCGTTCGATCTCCTGCGCGGCCTCGGCGCCGCTGAAGATCGGCACGTCCGCGCCCATCTGCCAGCCGCCGTCGACCGTCTGCGCGTACTGGCCGACGCCGACGCGCTCCTGGCCGTCGCGGACGTATTCGACGGCGACGTTCGCGCCGGTCGTGCCGTCGGCGAGGCGTTGGCCCGTCGAGCGATCGACGCTGATGAAATAGCCGCCCGGCGGCACGGACCATTTCACCGGACCCCGATCGCCGATCGCCGCCTTCATGAACTCGGCGAAGATCGGCGCGCAGAGGGTGCCACCGAACGCGCTGTCGCCCATCGGGCGCGGCGTGTCGTAGCCCATGAAGCAGCCAGCCGCGAGGCGCGGGCTGTAACCGACGAACCAGACGTCCTTGGCCTCGTTCGTCGTGCCGGTCTTGCCGGCGAGATCGAGACCGAGCGCCCCGACGGTCCGCGCGCCGGTGCCCCGGCTCGCCGCGCCCTGCAGCATCGAGGTGATCTGATAGGCGGTGATCGGGTCCATGATGCGCTCCGCGTTGGCGCGCACGACCGGGTCGCGGCCCTCCGCGTCGCAGCCCTCGCAGGGCCGCTGATCATGGCGGTAGATCGTCTCGCCGTAGCGGTTCTGCACCCGGTCGACCAGCGTCGGCTGCACGCGCAGTCCGCCGTTCGCGAACATCGAATACGCGGCGACCATGTTGAACAGCGTCGTTTCGCCGGCGCCAAGCGAATAGGACAGCAGGTTCGGCATGTCCTCGTAGACCCCGAACCGCTCGGCGTATTCGGCGACGACGTCCATGCCGACCTCCTGCGCGATGCGCACGGTCATCAGGTTGCGCGACTGCTCGAGGCCGGTGCGCATCGGGGCGGGGCCATAGAACTTGTCCGAGGAGTTGGTAGGCCGCCAGATCTCGCCGCCCGACAGCACCTCGATCGGCGCGTCGACGACGATGGTCGCCGGGTTGTAGCCGTTGTCGAGCGCCGCGGCGTAAACGAACGGCTTGAACGACGATCCCGGCTGGCGCAGCGCCTGGGTGGCGCGGTTGAACACGCTCGACTGGTACGAGAACCCGCCCTGCATCGCGAGCACGCGGCCGGTCTGGGTGTCCATCGCCATGAACCCGCCCTGGATCTCGGGGATCTGGCGAAACGACCAGCGCGGGCCGGCCTCGTCCGTGATCTCCTTCACGTGCACGACGTCGCCGACGTCCCACATGTCCTCCGGGCTCTCCGCCGCGCGAAGCCGACCGCCGTCGCGCAGTCGCGCCCAGTTCGCATCGGCGAAGCTCAGGTAGTGTCCGTCCTCATCGTCGGGCGCGCCTTCGATACCGATGCGAGCCGAACTCTCCCCGATCACGAGGATCACCGCCGCGCGCCAACCCTCGATGTCGCGTGGAACCTGCGCTTCCGCCAGCGCCGCGCGCCATCCGGCCTCGTCTGCGACGTCGAGCGGCGTCTCGATCTGCGCCACCGGCCCGCGATAGATCCGCCGACAGTTGTCCGCGAGCCTCGGCGACGAGCAGCTGTTCACCGGCGGCCTCACCATCCGCGCCACCGTCGACCCCGACCTGCAGACGGTTGCGGCGAAGGCCTTGCGCGATGGACTGGAGAGCTTC
>JBBRUZ010000313.1:0-1876 GCA_038247355.1 Rhodobacterales bacterium | reverse complement strand
CTGATACGCTGCGCGCGTCCCGACGAGGGACCCGGGAACCGGCCCGACTGAAAGGGGCCTCACCGATGGGAAGGAAACTTCGATGAGCGATCTCGTCTCCGCCCTCGACGCCGTCGTGCAGCGCGTGACGACCGGCGATCCGGGCGTGCCCGGCGTCGTCGCCGCCGTCACCGACCGCGACCGCGACATCTATCTCGGAGCCTCCGGGACGCGGATCGTCGGCGGCGCGGCGATGACGACCGACACGGTGATGGCGATCTTTTCGACGACCAAGGCGATCACCGGCACGGCGGCGCTGCAGCTCGTCGAGGAGGGCCGCCTCGACCTCGACGCGCCGGCCAGCCGCTACGCGCCCGCGATCGGCGCGCTTCAGGTCATCGAGGGTTTCGACGACGCCGGCGCGCCACGTCTGCGCGCACCGAAGCGCGCGATCACTACGCGGATGCTGCTGCTGCACACCGCGGGCTTCGGCTACGATTTCTTCAACGCCACGTATGCCCGCCTTGCGAGCGAGCGGCGACAGCCCAGCGTCGTCACCGCGTCGAAGGCCGCGCTGATGTCGCCGCTGCTGTTCGATCCGGGCGAGCGCTGGGAGTACGGCTCCGGCGTCGACTGGGCGGGTCAGGTGATCGAGGGGATCACCGGCAAGCGCCTCGGCGAGGTGATGGCGGACCGGATCTTCGCCCCACTCGGCATGACCTCGACCGCGTTCACGATGACCCCCGACATGCGCGCGCGGCGCGCGGCCATGCACCGGCGCCAGCCCGACGGCGCGCTGCGGCCGATGCCCGATTTCGTGCTGCCCCAGCCTCCGGAGATCGACATGGGCGGGCACGGGCTTTACGCGACCGTTCCAGACTACATGCGCTTCATCCGGATGTGGCTCAATGACGGCGCGGGTGAGAACGGCCGGGTGCTGAAGGCCGAAACCGTGCGCATGGCCGAGCGGAACGGCCTTGGCGATCTGAAGATCCGCATGCTGCCCGGCGTGATCCCCGCCCTTTCGAACGACGCCGAATTCTTTCCCGGCCAGTCCAAGAGCTGGGCGCTGACCTTCATGGTCAACGACGAGACCGCGCCGACGGGGAGGCCCGCCGGATCGCTCGGATGGGCGGGGCTCGCGAACCTGTTCTTCTGGATCGACCGGGCGAACGGCCTGGGCGGCTTCTGGGGCACGCAGATCCTGCCGTTCGTCGACCCCGCGTCCTTCGGCGGCTACATGGCGTTCGAGACCGCCGTCTACGCGGCGATGAACGCCCGCGCCCCCGTCTGACCGCGCCTGAACCCGCCCGCGCCGCGCCGCGGGTCGTTGCGGAATGTTGCTTGCCCGCGCAATATTCTTTCTGTTATTGCAGTGCCGCACACCGATCGCACGACAGGACGGCCCCGCATGCCCGGCGTCAAGCTCGACCCCATCGACCGCAAGATCCTCGCCGAGTTGCAGGAAGACGGGCGGATGACCAACGTCGAGCTGTCGCGCCGCGTCGGCATATCGGCGCCGCCCTGTCTGCGCCGGGTGCGGGCGCTCGAGGAGTCGGGGCTGATCGAGGGCTATCACGCCGACGTCAACGCCCGCGAACTCGGCTTCGAGGTGCAGGTTTTCGCGATGGTCGGCCTCACAAGTCAGGCCGAGGCCGATCTCTCCGCGTTCGAGGCGAAATGCCGCACCTGGTCGCTGGTGCGCGAATGCCACATGCTGAACGGCGAGATCGACTTCATCCTCAAATGCGTCGCGCCCGATCTCTCGACCTTCCAGACGTTCCTGACCGAATGCGTGACCTCGGCCGCGAACGTCGGATCGGTCAAGACCAGCCTCGTCATCCGCTGCGCCAAGGACGACCCCGCCGTGCCGTTCGACATCTACGAGCAACGGGCG
>JBBRUZ010000312.1:0-1928 GCA_038247355.1 Rhodobacterales bacterium | reverse complement strand
TTCGGCGCCATCGTCATCCGGGCCGATCCGGACGGCGCCTTCGTGCGGCTGCGCGAAGTCGCGGACGTCTCGCTCGGCGCGGCGAACTACGACACCAGCGCACAGGTCGACGGCCAGCCGAGCGCGATGATCGGCCTCTATCTCGCGCCCGGCGGCAACGCGCTCGCGGCGGCGCAGGATGCGGTCGCCGTGCTCGAGGACGCGGCGCTGACCTTCCCCGAGGGGGTCGCCTACAAGATGACCTACGACACCAGCGAATTCGTCGTGGCGAGCATCGACGAGGTCGTTCGTACGCTGATCGAAGCCTTCATTCTCGTCGCCGTCGTCGTCTTCGTCTTCCTCGGCTCGCTCCGTGCGACGCTGGTCCCGATCATCGCCGTCCCCGTGGCGCTGATCGGGACGTTCGCGGTGATGCTCGCGATGGGGTTCTCGCTCAACACCGTGTCGCTGCTGGCGCTGGTGCTCGCCATCGGCATCATCGTCGATGACGCCATCGTCGTCGTCGAGAACGTCGAGCGGGTCATGTCCGAGAACCCCGGCATGAGCGCGGAGGTAGCCGCGCGCAAGGCGATGGGCGAGATCACCGGCGCCATCCTCGCCATCACCATGGTCCTGCTATCGGTGTTCATCCCGGTCGCCTTCATCCCCGGCATCAGCGGCCAGTTGTTCCAGCAGTTCGCCGTGGCCGTCTCGGTGGCGATGGTGATCTCCGCGATCAACGCGCTCACCCTCAGCCCGGCGCTGTGCGCGCTGATCCTGAAGTCGCACCACGGGCCGCGCGGCGGTGTGCTGGGCTGGATCTCGCGGCGCATCGACGGTGCGCGCGACGGTTATGTCCGCATCGCGGGAGCCATCGCCCGGCGCGCGATCCTCGGGATCGCGCTGCTCGCCGCGGCGTTCGGGCTGACCGGCTGGCTCGCCGGCCAGGTGCCTTCGGGGTTCCTGCCGAGCGAGGACCAGGGCGCGTTCTTCGTCGAGATCCGCCCGCCCGAGGGTGCGTCGGCGAACCGCACCGATATCGCGATCGCGCAGGTCGAGACCATCCTCGCCGGCATCGACGGCGTCGAGAGCGTCGTCACGATCTCCGGCTACAGCTTCCTTGACGGGCTCGCGAAGTCGAACGCCGGCGCCGCTATCGTCCGCATGGCCCCGTTCGAGGACCGCGCCGAACCCGGCCTTGACGTGAATTCGGCGATCCGGACGATGAACCAGCTCGGCGCCGCCGTCCGCTCGGCGCAGATCTTTGCCTACAACCTGCCCCCGATCATCGGGCTCGGAACCGGCTCCGGGTTCGAGTACCAGCTGCTGGACCGCGAAGGGCGCTCGGCGCTCGATCTCGCCGCGACTGCGGGCGGACTGATCGTGGCCGCGAACCAGGACCCGCGGCTGGCCGGAATCTTCACCACCTATTCCGCCAACTCGCCCCGCATGTTTCTCGACATCGACCGCGACCGGCTCCAGAGCCTCGGGGTTCCGGTCTCGGACCTGTTCAACGCGCTGCAGGGCGTGCTCGGCTCGGTCTATGTCAACGACTTCAACATCTTCGGACGCGCCTGGCGGGTGACGCTGCAAGGCTCGCAGCCCGATCGCGCGGTGATCGAGGACATCGGCCGGATCAACGTGCGCAACGCAGCGGGCGAAATGGTGCCGGTGGCCGCTGTCGCGACGCCGATCCTCGATGTCGGTCCCGCCTCGATCATCCGGTTCAACAACACCCGGTCGGTCACGATCCAGGGCGGCCCAGCCCCCGGCGTCGCCTCGGGCGCGGCGCTGGCCGCGATGGAGGAGGTGTCGGCGCAGGTTCTGCCTCCGGGCTATGGCTACGAATGGTCGGGCACCGCGCTGCAGGAGAAGGCGGCGGCGGGCCAGACCACGGCGATCCTCGGCCTAGCGTTGCTGTTCGCGTACCTGTTCCTCGTCGGCCTTTA
>JBBRUZ010000311.1:0-2005 GCA_038247355.1 Rhodobacterales bacterium | reverse complement strand
CATCCAGATTGTCGCGCTCAAATCACCCAGATTGTCGCGCTACAGACACCTGCTTCGCCCGCCACATGCTGCTGCGCGGCATGCTCTCGGCCTCCACGTATTTTTGCGACGCCTACGCCAGCTGGCAGAAGGGCGGGGTCGAGAACGCCAATGGCCGGATCCGACGCTGGCTGCCGCGCGGGATGGACCTCGAAGACTTCAGTGAAGACAACATCGAGGAAATCGCCATGACCATCAACCTCACACCGCGCAAGTGCCTCGGCTACCGGTCCCCGGTCGAGCCGTTCCTGTCGGAGCTTGGCAGGGAGGTCGAAATCCGCTTTGCCTTAACCGTTGCACTTCGCGGTGGAATTCACCCAGGGTCGATGTCTCGAGGTTGAAGGCGGCATGGATGTTGAGCCGCTGGCGGCCTGAGGAGGCCTTGAGCGCGACCTTCTCGTCGACCGGATACCGGCATGCGCTGGACGCGACTGATGCTCGGGGTGCACGGCGTCGGCGAACGCCACCGTCTCGTCGGAGCCCAGGCGTTCAGCCGCCGCCCGTGGGCTGCGATATGCGCGGCCTGGGCCGCCTCGTCCGCGCCGAGCGGCAGGTCCTTCGGTTTGCGCCGGCAAATGCCCAGGCGGTGCATCAGGGCGATGACGCCGCTGATCGAACAGGTCACGCCGAACCGGGTCTCGATCAGCTGGCGCACCGCGCCGGTCGTCCGCGGCGGGTCGGCGCGCAGAAGCGTCGCCAACTCCGCCTCCCGGTCCCGCGAGAGATGGCCTTCACGCGGCGAATAGTCCTTGAGGCCAAGCGCGGCCGGACCATCGGCGACATAGGCCCGACGCCACCTCCGCACCGTCTCGTCATCGAGTAACAGCGCCTCGCCACGCTCCACGTCCCATCCACCGTCCAGCAACAGCAGCGCGTCCGCACGCCGAACCGTCAACCCGGCCTCATTGAGCCTGCGCAGCACCGCCCGCAGCGCATCCCGCTCCTCGGGGATCAGAAAGTAGCGCGCTTGCAGTTTCGTCGTCGAATGCAGACAATATCGCCAAGGTTATTCATCCGCAAAGATCACCAGACAAAGACACCGCATGCAACGCGACCAATCAACCCAGGCAGGCCAATTGGGGAGTCGGGCGTATATTTGCAGTCACCAGGACGACACCCACGATCTGAACCGCCTCGAGTTTATCACCGAAAAATGTCGCGCCGGCCATGAGCTCGAAGATTGGCACCAGAAACGTGACAAAATTCGCCCGATTGAGTTCCAGCGTCGAGCGATGCAAAGCCATGATGGTGCGTCGCACTCGGCGCCCTGCCGTCGGCGACCCCAAACGGCGCGAGCGCCTCCGGCGTCCGTCGGCGACCCCAGCGAAAGATTGCACGGGAGTCATTCGCGCCGGCCAGCATCGCCGCAAGCGCGATCCCGAGAATGGACCTCGGTCGGTACCGTCGCCCCTTGCGCCCTCGCTGGTCCTCGATCTCGCCAAGCGCATCCCGCAAAACCCGGCCCATCGCCGCCACCCGCATCCTGGTCATCAACCGACGAAATCCAATCCGCTCAAACTGTCATCCCGGACCGCCTGCGGTATTTTGAACCACCCTGGGCGACTGGGCCCTCCGCCTTGACACCGCCCGAGCCTCGGAGTGTATCGCCGTCCAAGACGCCCGAGGAGCCCGCGATGCACGCCTACCGCACCCATACCTGCGCAGCATTGAGCTCGGCGGACGTCGGCGAGACCGTCCGCCTGTCGGGCTGGGTCCACCGCGTCCGCGACCACGGCGGCCTGCTGTTCATCGACCTGCGCGACCATTACGGCGTCACGCAAGTGATCACCGACGCCGACAGCCCGGCCTTCGCCGCGCTGGTGAATCCGAAGATCCCCACCGGCGAGATCGAGGTGTATGCGAAGGCGCTGGAAGTCCTCTCCGCCGCCGAAGAGTTGCCCTTGCCGGTCTTCGGCGACGTCGACTACCCCGAGGAGACCCGCCTCAAGTACCGCTTCCTCGACCT
>JBBRUZ010000310.1:0-2116 GCA_038247355.1 Rhodobacterales bacterium | reverse complement strand
CTGCTGTTCGGCGGCGGCGAGACCTACGGCTACCGGTTTCCGGCCGACATCGCGGCGCTGGTCCGCCGGCCGATGGCGCGGGTCTATCCGCAGCTGCGCGACGTGGCGCTCGACTACGCGTGGGGCGGGACGCTCGCGATCACCACGAACCGGATGCCGGCGTTCCAGCGGCTCGGTCCGGACGTGTTCTCGGCGGCCGGGTATTCCGGGCACGGAATCGCCATCGCAACGCTCGCGGGCAAGCTGATGGCGGAGGCGGTCGCGGGCACGGCGGAGCGCTTCGACGTCTTCGCCGGCCTTGCGCAACGGCGCTTTCCCGGCGGCGCCGCGCTGCGCTGGCCGCTGCTGACGCTGGCGATGAGCTGGTACGCGCTGCGCGACCGGCTCTGACGGGACCGGCCCGGGACAAGCGCCTCGGGCCGATCTAATTTGCCGCGGATGGGTCGCGCGTTACTTCGCGGCGATCGACTGGACCTGCTGCGTCTTCTGCTGGACGTTGAATTCGCTCGACTCGACGACTGCCTTGATCTGCGCGAGCTGGCTGAGCGTCAGCGACATCGGGTCGACGTCGGTCACGCCGAGCATCGAGAACTGTTTCGCCGTGGCGAGCTCCAGCATCGAAAGGCCGACGTCCATCGTCATCGTGTCGCTTTGTGCAACGGCCGCGCCGGAAAAAAGCGAAGACGCTACGGCGATTGCTGCAAGAATTTTCTTCATTATAGTCACTCCGATTTGCTTCCGGCTTGATCCGGTATCGTCATTTCGGCAGATTTTAAGATTTATTTCTCGACTTTAATCACGCCTTCGTGGGATATTGTTTCAAACCCGTAAAAGTTCATATTGACGACCGGTCCTTGCCGTTCCGGGCCTGCCGCGCCCCGGCCGTCTGCACGCTGTTCGTCGAAGGACCGCACCGAATTACATCACTTGCGCGGGAGCGCCGGTTCATCCCGCGCCCCCGAACCCGCGCCCCGATCTTGACGCCCGCAGGCGAAAGCGCCAAAGCGCCGGGAACGGACGCAAAGGGGAGCGCGTGGAAATCTGGGCCACGATCGCCGTCGCCGCCGCTTTCCTGCAGAACCTGCGCTCGGCGCTGCAAAAGGCGCTGACCGCCCGCGTCGGCCTGATCGGCGCGACCTATGCGCGCTTCGTCTTTGCGGCGCCGTTGGCCGTGCTGCTCGTGTCGGTCCTGATCGGTCCCGCAGGACGCACCGCGCCCGGCCCGACGCCCGCCTTCGCGGTCTGGGCGCTGACCGGCGCGCTCGCCCAGATCGGCGCGACGATGCTGCTCCTGCACCTGTTCTCGCTGCGCAACTTCGCCGTCGGAAACACCTTCGCCAAGACCGAAACGGTGCAGGCCGCCCTCCTCGGCTACCTCCTCCTCAACGACCGCATCGGGCCCTTGCCGCTCGCAGGCATACTGCTCAGCCTGACCGGGATCATGCTGCTCTCGACGCGCGGCCTCGCGCGCGGCGCGCTGAACCGGACCGCCGGGATCGGGCTGGCCTCGGGCGCCGCCTTCGCGCTGTCGGCCGTCGCCTACCGCGCCGCGGCCCTCGCGCTCGAAGGCCCCGGCGGCGTCCTGATCCGCGCGGCGGTGACGCTCGCCGTGGTGACGCTGATCCAGACCGTGCTGATGACGCTCTATCTGACGCTCCGCGTGCCCGGTCAGGTGACCGCCGTCCTGCGCGCGCCTGGCGCCTCGCCGCCCCGGCGGGCGCTGCGGGCATGCTCGCTTCGCTCGGCTGGTTCGCGGCCTTCACGCTGGCGACCGCGGCCGAGGTCAAGGCCGTCGGGCAGGTCGAACTGGTTTTCAGCTCGCTGACCGGCCGCCATGCCTTCGGCGAACGCGCAACCCCGCGCGAACTCGCCGGCATCGCCCTCGTCGCGGGCGGGATCGTGCTGCTGGTTCTGACGAGCTGAACCCCGCCGTCAGCTTCCCGCGCCGAAACGCGCGCCGGACCGCGGCCGCGCGCGCTCGGCCTCCGTCTCGCGGTCGCGCGGCGGCGCCGCCGTCACCGGCGACGCCAGCAGCCGCCGCGAGGCCGCCGCCACATCCTCCACCGCCCACGCGAACGCCGCCTCGTTCGCCCGCGACGGCGCCGCCGTCCCGCCG
>JBBRUZ010000309.1:0-2139 GCA_038247355.1 Rhodobacterales bacterium | reverse complement strand
TGCGCGCGGCGATGAGCGCCCGCCTCATCGACGCCCATCGCCGCGGCGAGGTGCGGGCGGTCGCCGCGCGCGCCTCGGACTTCTTCGGCCCCGGCGTCCGGGTTTCCGCGCTCGGCGAGCGGCTCTGGCCCGCACTGCTCGGGGGCAAGGCGGTCGCCTGGTTCGGCGACCCCGACGTCGCGCACAGCTTCACCTATGTCCCGGATTTCGCCGAAACCATGGTCCGGCTCGGGGGCGAGCACGCCGCCTGGGGCCGGGCCTGGCACGTCCCCTCGCCCCCGGCGCTCAGCCTGCGCGCTCTCCTCGAGCGGGCCGCGGGCCGGGCGGGTGCGTCGCCCCCGACGATCCGGCGCACCCCCAGGCTCGTGCTGCGCGCCGCGGGACTGTTCGTGCCGGCCGCGGGCGAGATGGTCGAGATGGCCTATTGCTACGACCAGCGCTTCGTCATGATCGACTCGGCCTGCCGCGAGGCGTTTGACATGACCGCCACCTCGTGGGACGCGGCGCTGGACGCCACCCTCGCCTGGTGGGAGACCGGAGCGACGACGGCGACGCTCGCCGTCGTCTGACCGCCGCGCCTAGCCCTTCGACCGCACGGCCCGCCCCCGGATACGCGACAGCGCTTCGGGGGTGATGCCGAGATAGCTCGCGATCAGGTACTGCGGCACGCGGCGCGCGACCTCGGGCCGCGACGCCGCGAACAATCGGTAGCGCGCGTCCGCCGTCAGCGTCAGCAGGTTCGCCGCCCGCCGCTGCGACCCCACCAGCGCCTCTTCGAGCATCAGCCGCCCGTAGCGCTCGAACGCATGGTCCGCGTCATAGGCGGCATAGACGGTCGCCCGCGGGATCAGCAGGATCTCGCAAGGTTCCAGCGCCTGGACGAACTGCGTCGCGGGGGTCCGGGCGACGAAACTCGCGACATCGGTGTAGACGCGCCCCTCGTCGAAGAACTGTCCGGTGCGGTCCTCGCCGGTCTCGGCGTCGACGAAATAGTAGCGGAGCAGCCCGCGATATACGAAGAACAGATGCCCGGCCACGTCGCCGGGCCGCAGCAGATGCGCGCCCTTGTCATATCGCCTTACCTGTCCCGCCATCGCTTCGAGGCCCGCCGTCGGCCGCAACGGCGCCACCGCACGATTGACCTGCACGAGAAAGGCGGCGAGCGCGGGATGCGGCGGCTCCATCGCGCGATGATGTCGGCGCGCGAGCGGGCGTGTCAACGGGCAGCGCGCCGCGTCGCGCGCGACGTTCGGACCGGACGCATTGACGCTTCGCCGTCACAGGCTATGACGCTGATTGCGAAGGGAGACGAACGGCATGACGGACGGCGGCGCATACTCCGGATGGATTGGCCGGGTAGAGGAGGCCGAAGACAGCGTGCCCGCCCAGACCGCCCGCGCGCTGGCGGCGACCCTCGACATGGACGCGGCGGCCCGCGCCGGCGCCGGCATCGCCGCTGGCGGACCGCTGCCGCCGCTCTGGCACTGGCTCGCATTTCTGCCCGACGCCCCGATGTCCGCACTCGACCTCGACGGCCATCCCCGCCGCGGCGGCTTTCTGCCCCCCGTGCCGCTGGAGCGCCGCATGTGGGCGGGCGGCAAGCTTCGATGGCGCGGCGACCTGCGCATCGGCGAGACGATCCACCGCCGCTCGGAGATTACCGCCGTCAGCGAAAAGACCGGCAAGACCGGCCGCATGGTCTTCGTCACCGTCGCGCACCGGATTTCCACCGCCCGCGGCCTCGCCGTCACCGAAACGCAGGACATCGTCTACATGCCGATGCCCGAGCGCTTCACGCCGCCGCCCCCGATCCCCGCGCCGGGCGGCGACTGGGTCGAACCGGTCCCGATGGACACGGCGCGGCTGTTTCGTTTCTCGGCGGTCACCTTCAACGCCCATCGCATCCATTTCGACCTCGCCTACGCGATGAAGGTCGAAAAGTATCCGGGCCTCGTCGTCCACGGCCCGCTCCAGGCGATCCTGCTGATCGAGGCGGCGCGGCGCCACAGGGCCGGCGCATTGCCCCGGGGCTACACCTTTCGCGGCGTCCGCCCGCTCCTGCACACCGACGCACTGCGCCTGATCGGCGGGGCGGAAACTGACGGCGCGCAGGACCTGTGCACCGCGACCGGCGAGGAT
>JBBRUZ010000308.1:0-2229 GCA_038247355.1 Rhodobacterales bacterium | reverse complement strand
TCGTGGTCCGCCTCAACGCAGGCGAGGAAGTACTTATCGTTGAGGGGCCGGACGACGTCTGTAGGCCGCTCCTCGCGCAGACGGAGCCACATTGCAAAAACGCAGATGTCCTCGAAAGGGACCGAAAGGCGGAGCGCTCGCTCGCAGCCCTGCTGTCACGCCCGATCGAGGTCGGCCAAGGGTTGGTACTGACCGCCCCGCTGCTCGACCAGATGCGGGACGCCTTCCGGGTCGGCACGACGCGACAGGCCTGCGTCGGCTGCGAGTGGAGTTCGCTCTGCGCCTCCGTCGCTGCGTGCGGCTTCGACCGCACGCGCCTTCGGCCGGTGTCAACGACATAGGGGGGCGACGTAACAGCGAGCGTCGCTCAACCCGGCCAGATCGGCCAAACCCAACCGCCCGAGTCTCGGGGATGTCCCGGTGATTGTTGAAATTCTGAAAGGGCGGCGTTGCTGACCTTGAGCCGGTAGGCTCGGGGTGTCGAATCCACTGAGGAAAGCAACGCCATGAACAGAGATATCAGATTGCCGGCGGCTCCAGTGACCGGAGCTGTGGAAGAAGCGTTCGCCGAGGTTCAGCAGAGCTTTGAGAGGCTGTGCCTTGCGGCGGGGATTGATGCACTGGGCGCGATGATGGAGGCGGACGTCGAAGCGGCCTGCGGTCCGCGCCACGGCCGGGATGAAAGGCGCGAGGCGCACCGCTGGGGTAAGACGCGGGGGCGGATCGGCTTCCACGGCGGCAAGGTCGAGGTCGAGCGTCCCCGGGTTCGCGGCGTCGGTGGCCGGGAGGTTCCAATCCCAAGCTGGGACCGGGCGACCTCGGAGGATTGGCTGGGCCGCTGGGCGATGAACCTGATGCTGATCAACGTCTCGACCCGGCGGTTTGGGCGGGCGGTGCGGCTGCCGGAGGGCGACGTGCCGTCAGACCCCGGAAGCGGCGTCTCGAAATCGGCGGCGTCGCGACGCTTCGTGGCCCTGTCGACGGAGAAGCTGGACGCCTTCATGAATGCCGATCTGTCCAGACTCGACCTGCTGGTCATCCAGATCGACGGGCTGCATGTGAGCGACGATCTGGTGCTCGTCGCCGCGATCGGCATCGACGGCGAAGGTGGCAAGCATCCGCTCGCGGTGGTCGAAGGTGCGACCGAGAATACCGCCACCGTCCAGGCACTTCTCGACAATCTGGTGGAACGGGGGCTCGATCCCGCAGTCTCGCGGCTGTTCATCGTCGACGGCGCCAAGGCG
Organism: Rhodobacterales bacterium; assembly: GCA_038247355.1. Taxonomy (GTDB): domain Bacteria; phylum Pseudomonadota; class Alphaproteobacteria; order Rhodobacterales; family Rhodobacteraceae; genus Amaricoccus. The sequence continues at coordinate 985 of JBBRUZ010000308.1, read as the reverse complement.
CTCTCCAAGGCGATCCGCGTGACTTTCGGCAAGGACAGCCTGATCCAGCGCTGCCAGGTTCACAAGGCCCGCAACATCATGGATCGCCTGCCCAATGCGCTTCACGCCTCGACGCGCCGGGTGCTGCGCCAGGCCTGGGAACTCGATGATGCCGAGAAGGCAGAGAAGCTGATCCGAAACCTGGCGCGCCGGCTCGACCAGGATCGCCCCGGGGTCTCGGCAAGTATCCTGGAGGGGCTGGACGAGATCCTCACCGTCGTCCGGCTGAAGCTACCTATGGAGCTTCGTCGCTCGCTTGCCTGCACCAACATCGCCGAGAACATGATGGGCACGATCCGGCGCGTCACCCGCAACGTGAAGCGGTGGCGCAATGGCAAAATGGCCCTCAGGTGGGTCGCCGCAGCCATGATCGAAGCCGCAAGGGGCTTCCGCAAACTCAAGGCTCACAAGCAGTTGCCGGCCCTGCGCACCGCACTGATCGCCCATCAGGACCGTCTCGTCGAAAAGCCCGTTGCCCTCCATTCGAGGGCGGCATAACCTTCAACCCGGTAACGCCGATCCCCGAAGTTCAACAAACTTCGGGACATCCCCCACCCACCCTGCTAGTTGACCTCGTGAACCCCGCGCGTCCGCGGGGCCAATATTGGAGTAGGAACAAGCCGGCAGGACAGAGCAGTGGAACCGGTGCGATGACCGAGCTCGAAGACGAAAATGTGAGGAAGAACGATATCCTCAGCAATCGCGAAAAGGCGCAGAGACCCCCGGGACAAAGCCTCGACGAAAAGGGCGTCCAGGTCGATGAATATAAGGACAATCCGGCTAACCGCCGCCCCGCGCCGCGCGAGGGCGACAAGTCCGATGGCGCGACGAGCGGGACCGGAACGGGCAAGTCTGCATCAGATGCGCCGACCGAACCGGATGAGGCGACCGAACAGGTCGACCGGCCCGGCTTCGATCTGGGTGGCTCGACCGGCGAGACTGAGGC
>JBBRUZ010000307.1:0-2251 GCA_038247355.1 Rhodobacterales bacterium | reverse complement strand
GGTCGCGGCGCAGGCGGCGCTCGCCCAGATGGCGCTGGCGGCGGGGCTCTATGCGGGGCCGGTGCGCGGGGTGAAGGCGCTGGCGGAGGTGGGCGGATGGACGCCGGAGGACGGCGTTTGTTGTCCGGCGGCGTTCGCGTTCGCGTTGGCGGCGAGGCGTCCGCGGCTGCTCGTGGTATTCTATCGGGCCTATCTGACGGCGGCGGATCTCGATCCGATGGAGGCCTTGATGCGCGCCCTGCGGACGCGGGGCTTTGACGTTCTTGGGCTGTTCGCGCCGTCGCTGAAGGCGCCGGAGGCTGCGGGATGGCTGCGGCGCTGGGTGGCGGCGCTGGCGCCGGCGGCGATCGTCAACGCGACGGCGTTTTCGGCGCGGGGGGCGGACGGGGCGTCACCGCTCGATGCGGCGGAAGCACCCGTGTTCCAGGTGGCGCTCGCCACGGCCGCGCGGGCGGCTTGGGAGTGCGCGCCGCGCGGGCTGTCGCCTGCCGATCTCGCGATGCACGTGGTGCTGCCGGAGGTGGACGGGCGGGTGTTCGCGGGGGTAATATCGTTCAAGGAGGCGGGGGCGCGGGACGCGGTGCTGGAGTTCTCGCGGTTCGCGCACCGGGCGGATGCGGCGCGGATCGGCGCCGTCGCGGACCGGGTGGCGAGGTGGGTGCGGCTCGGCGCCGTTCCGGCGGTGCGCAAACGCGTGGCGCTGGTGCTGTCGACTTATCCGGGCAAGGCGCATCAGATGGCCCATGCCGTAGGGCTTGACGCGCTCGCCTCGGTCGAGGCGATCCTCGAAGACCTGGCGAGGGACGGCTACGCAGTGGCGCCCGGCGCGGCGCCGGGAACAGAGGTTCTCACGTGGCCGCTATCGGATTACCGAAGCGCGCTCGATATGTTGCCCGCGACCTTGCAAGTGGAGATCAAAGACGCTTGGGGTGCGCCGGAGAACGATCCGGCCTGTCGAGACGGCGCGTTTCGCTTCGCCGCCGGTTGGCGAGGGACGGCGCTGGTTGCGTTACAGCCCGAGAGGGGTACGCCCGCGAACCGCGATGCCGAATATCACGACCTCGCGCGGGTTCCCCGGCATGGCTATGTCGCGTTCTATCTGTGGCTCCGGGCGCTCGGTATCGACGCGCTGGTCCATGTCGGCGCGCATGGAACACTGGAATGGCTGCCGGGCAAGGCGGTGGCGCTGTCGGGCGCGTGCTGGCCCGAAGCGCTGGTCGGGCCGATGCCGGTGATCTATCCGTTCATCGTGAACGATCCCGGCGAGGCGGCGCAGGCCAAGCGCCGGATCGGGGCGGTGACGATCGGGCATGTGCCGCCGCCCTTGCGCGCGGGCGGTCGGTCAGAGCGGCTGGCGCGGCTCGAGGGATTGCTCGACGAGTTCTCCAATGCCGACGGGCTGGACCCGGGGCGGCGGGACCGGCTGGTCGCCGATGTAAGGGACGAGGCGCGGGCCGTGGGCGTGGAGGCCGATCTGGCGCTTGAAGGCGCCAGCGCGGCGGAGGCCATCGTGCGGATAGATCGCTTCGTCTGCGATGTGAAGGAGAGCCAGTTCGGCGATGGATTGCACGTGTTCGGCCGCGTCACGGCGGCGCCCGGCGGCCTTCCGGGGGCCGAGGCGACTGCGGCGGCGGAGCGGGCGGGCCTGCGCGACGCGCTGGCCGGGCGGCGGGTGGCGGCGGGGCCTTCGGGCTCGCCCTGGCGCGGACGGACGGATGTGCTGCCCACCGGGCGAAACCTCTTCGCGACCGATCCGCGGGCCGTGCCGTCGCGCGCGGCCCATGCGCAGGGGGTGAAGCTCGCCGAAGAGCTGCTGCGGCGGCATCTGCAGGACCATGGCGAGTATCCGCGCGGGCTGGTGGTCGATCTCTGGGGCTCGGCGACGATGCGCACTGCGGGCGAGGAATTCGCTATGGCGCTCCACCTGCTTGGCGCGAAGCCGGTCTGGGACGACGGCTCGGACCGGGTGTCGGGTGTCGAGATCGTCGCACTGGCGCTGATCGACCGACCGCGGATCGACGTGACCCTGCGGGTGTCGGGACTGTTTCGCGACGTCTTCCCAACGCTGTCGGCGCTGTTCGGGACGGCCGTCCGGGCGCTGGCCGCGCGTGACGAGGCCCCGTCGTGGAACCCCTACGTTGGCCTGCCAGCGGGCGCGCGGGTCTATGGCCCGGCGCCGGGGTCCTACGGGATCGGCATGGGGGATGCGGCGGAGGAATACGGCGACGAGGCGCGCAGCCGGGCCGGCGCG
>JBBRUZ010000306.1:0-2342 GCA_038247355.1 Rhodobacterales bacterium | reverse complement strand
GGGCTGAAAACTCTCCGCCACGATCCGGGCCTTCACCGCCTCCGTCCAGCGCCGATACCCCCGCGTCCGCCGCACCACCTCGATGCAGCCACCAAATCCGTCCCCATCGTCCGGCATCAAAGCCTCCTTCCGAAAATCAGAAGGACGCTCGCCGCTCCCAAGCCAATACGGAACCCGCGATATCGATGGGGAATAGGCGGCGCATACGTTGGGAAATGTCCCGCCCGATGTTGAAGGGGGCTTGGGGCGGCGTGGCCGGGGTCATGGTTATGTGGCGTCGGCCACGGGGTCGACGAGGGCGCGATCGGCGGGTGGGCGGTGCTTCTCCCGTGCGGGCTTCAGGGCGGGCAGGTGCCGATAGGCATTGAGGAGGCACAAGCCCTTGGCCGCTTCGAGGATGGGCGAACTGAACGGTTTCGCGGTTCTCGACGTGGATATACACCGACTCCCCAATTGGCCTGCCTGAAGCCTCGGCGCGCGACCCGAAGCATCTGGCGATCGCGGTGTGGGAATGGGGCGCCTATTATGGCGACGCAAAGATGCGTGGCGCGAAGCTCGATATTTCGGAGTGGAAGCGGCCGTCGCCCGAAAAGATCACGAGTTTCGCCAAGGCGTCCGTGCTATACGTGATCTGCACGATGTCAAAGCACGCGGCTGAGGCAAACGGGTGTTCGGACGCGATCATGCTGGATTGGCGCGGCTACGTGGCGGAGGCGACGGGGGAGAACGTGTTCTTCGTCCTCGACGAAGAGGTGCATACGCCGCTGCCCGACGGGTTGACCACCTTGGTCAAAATGTTTTATCCCACTTGTAGAAACGGGTTCGCTCAAAGAGTCGGCGATTACGAGAATGGTCTCATTAAATGGGCCACCGTGCGGCGACGGATCGATCGGTGGACGCGAATAGAGGCAGGCTCGGATGACAACCGCCGACCACTCCCCTGCGATCGCGCCTAAAGGTAGAGATCTCCAGCCACAAATGCAAAGCGGAACGATCGTCTCGCGCGCGTCCCTGATCGCCGAACTCGGCCGGATCGTCGGTCCATCTGATGTCCTGACCGCCGAGCGCGAGACGCGCGGCTACACCCGCGGCTTCCGCTACGGCAGCGGTCCGGTGGCGGCGGTGGTCCGCCCAGGAAGCCTGGTGGAACAGTGGCGGGTGCTGAATGCCGCCGTCGCGGCCGGCAGGATAGTTATCTTCCAGGCTGCGAACACAGGGCTTACGGGCGGCTCCACGCCCTGGGGCGACGATTACGACCGCGAGATCGTGCTGGTCAGACTGCGGCGCCTCAAGGGCGTCCACCTGATCGACGGCGGCCGCCAGGTCGTCTGCCTGCCCGGCGCGACCCTCGATACGCTGGAAAAGGCGCTGCGGCCGCTCGGCCGGGAGCCGCATTCGGTGATCGGCTCCTCCTGCATCGGCGCCTCGGTGCTCGGCGGCATCTGCAACAACTCGGGTGGAGCGCTGATCCAGCGTGGGCCGGCCTACACCGAGATGAGCCTTTACGCCGAGGTCCGGGAGGACGGCTCGGTCGCTCTCGTCAACCACCTCGGCCTGCCACTCGGCAACGACCCCGAGGTTGTCCTCGCGCGCGTCGAGCGAGGCGAGTTGCCCGCGCCCGAACCGACCGAGGCCTGGGCGTCAGACCGCGAATACGTCGCTCATGTCCGCGACGTGGAGGCCGAGTCGCCGGCACGTTTCAACGCCGATCCGCGCCGCCTGCGCGAGGCGGCAGGCTGCGCCGGAAAGCTCGCGGTCTTCGCGGTGCGCCTCGACACCTTCGAGGCCGCGAAGGAGACGGCGGTCTTCTACATCGGCACCAACGACCCCGACGAGCTGACCGAGATTCGCCGGCACATCCTCGCCCGCTTCGAGCATCTGCCGATTTCTGGCGAGTACATCCACCGCGACGCTTACGACGTGGCAGCGAAATACGGCAAGGACACCTTCCTCTTCATCCGACACGCCGGCACCGACCGGATGCCAGCCTTCTTTGCCGCCAAGGCGCGGGTCGATGCATTCACCGAACGCCTCGGTCTCGGCGCCACCGTCACCGACCGTCTCGCGCAGGGCGTCGCCGCCCTCGCGCCGCAACATCTGCCCGCACGCATGAATGCATTCCGCGACCGCTACGAGCACCATCTGCTGCTCAGGATGGGCGGCGCCGGAATCGCCGAAGCCCGCGCCTATCTCGCCACGCTCTTCCCGTCTACCACAGGCGACGTTTTCGAATGCACCCCCAAGGAAGGAACGGCCGCCTTCCTCCACCGCTTCGCCGTCGCAGGCGCGGCCGTGCGCTACCGTGCCGTCCACCCGAGCGAAGTCGAGGACATCGTCGCGCT
>JBBRUZ010000305.1:0-2399 GCA_038247355.1 Rhodobacterales bacterium | reverse complement strand
TTCACCGACGGCGACAACGCCAAGACCAAGTCGATCGTCGAGGATTACCTGCAGCGCGGGTCGATCGACGCGGTCTGGATGGACGCCGGCGCCACGGCGGTCGCGGCCATCGAGGCGTTCGAGGACGGCGGCTACGACGTTCCGGTCTTCGTCGGCGAGGATCAGCAGGATTTCCTGCAGAAGTGGGAGGCGCTGGGCCTGACCGCGATCGCGCCGACCTATCCGACCTATCAGTGGCGCACGCCGATCATCGCAGCCTTGCGCATCCTCAAGGGCGAGCCGGCGCCCGGCCCGGAATGGGTGCTGCCACAACCGGCCATCACCGCCGAGAACCTCGCCGACTTCGTCAACCCGGCGATGCCGCCGCTGCACTATGCGATGTGCGGTTGCGAGGACATGCCGAACTATCCGGCGGCCTGGGGCGGCCAGTGAGCTGACGCGGACACCTGCGCCGGGCGCGCGCGCGCCCGGCCGACCCGTGCGGCGCCGCCGAAATTACGGTGGATTTTGGCGCCGCGCGATCCCATAATCCCGAGAAAGCAGCGCCGGTCCAACGCGACCGGCGGCGTGTGGGAGGACACATGATGACCGCCTGTCTGTTGCGAAACGCCCGCGTCTGGGATGCGGTCGACGACAAGCCCTATCCCGGCGAAGTGCTGGTCGAGGGCGCACGTATCCGCGCCGTCGCGCGAGGGGCCGAGCGTATCGACCCGGAGCGCGCGGCGCAGGTTATCGACTGCGGCGGCCAGTTCCTGATGCCCGGTATGGTCGAGGGCCATTGTCATCTGAGCTTCGTCGGCCCGGCCCGCAATCAGGATCTGGGCGAAATCCCGCCCGAGGAGCATCTGCTGCGCACGATGCGCAACGCGACGATGATCCTGAACCACGGGTTCACCTCGTGTTATTCGGCCGCTTCCGCCAAGCTGCGTATCGACGTCGTCGTTCGGCAGGAGATCGAGGACGGCTATCTCGCGGGTCCGCGCTACCGCGCCGCCGGCCCGGAGATCACCGTGACCGGCGGCCTCGGCGACGAGCGCAAGGCCCACATGCACGCCGAGAGCTTCGGCATGATCGCCGACGGCCCCGACGAAGTGCGCAAGGCTGTGCGCATCTGCTGCCGCGAGGGGGTGGACAACGTCAAGTTCAACGTCTCGGGCGACGAGTTCGTCGGCCATGCGCGGGCCGAGATCGTGTCGATGACCGAGGAGGAGCTGACCGCCGGCGTCCGCGTCGCCCACGACTGGGGCAAGCGCACGGCCTGTCATTCGCGCGCGGCGGAATCGGTCAAGCGTGCGGTCCGCGCCGGGGTCGACTGCATCTATCACTGCGACTTCGCCGACGAGGAAGCGCTCGACATGCTCGAAGCGGTCAAGGACCGCGTGATCGTCGGCCCCGCCTTCGGCCTCGTGCACAATTCGGTCTTCGAGGGCGATGTGGTCGGTCTGACGCGCGACGTCGTCGAGCGGATGGGCCTGCCGCGCAAGCTCGAACACACGGTCGCGACCTATCACGAGATGCGAAAGCGCGGCATGCGCGTCGTCGTCGGCGGCGACTACGGGTTCACCATCACGCCGATGGGCCAGAACGCGCGCGACATCGGTCATTTCGTCAAGTTCTTCGGCTATTCGCCGGCGGAGGCGCTGAAATGCGCGACGGCGGTCGGCGGCGATCTGATGGGTCTGAAGGGCGAGCTCGGCGTGATCGCGATCGGCGCGCTGGCCGATCTGCTGCTGGTGGACGGCGATCCGCTGGAGGATCAGTCGGTTCTGGTCGGGCCCGACCGTTTCAGCATGATCATGAAGGACGGCGCGCTCCACCGCGATCCGCGTCCGCGCGTCGCCGCGGGTCTGCAGCGGGCCGCCGAATAGCGCCGGGGCGGCGTGCGGCCAACGCACGATGGCGGCGATCCTTGACAGGGGCCCGCGGCGTCAGCACACTTGGATCGACAAAAGACCAGACAAGAGACTCTGGACAGTAAGTCATGCATCTCAAGGACATGCGCAGCATAACTTCGGCTGGCAGGTCGGCCGGGTTCGTCGCCGCGTGGCTTGCCACGATGCTGCCATCGTCGCTGATCGCCATCGCCCGGGCGGCGAAGACCGGGATCGATACCGATACCTGCACGCCGGAATACGTCACGAGCATCGCGGGCGCCGAGACGGTCGACACCGCCGCCGAATGCGCGAAGGTGACGCCGCTCGAGCACCAGGACCGTGAAGCGGATCGGCGCGCCCTTCGACATCGAGCGCGCGCTTCAGGGTATGCGGCGTCCCTGACCCATTGATTTGGCCTGTTTCTGCAGCTTGGCGGGTCTGCCAGAATGTCTTCGTGATCAAACGGAGGTTTCGATGGCGGACGGTGGGGATGGATTTGTTGGTCGTTGCGAGGTTGTCGAACCT
>JBBRUZ010000304.1:0-2400 GCA_038247355.1 Rhodobacterales bacterium | reverse complement strand
CCGACGCCGTCGAGCCCGCCGGTGTAGAAGCTGCCGGGAATCTCGTTCACCGGGGTGAAGCCGCCCGCGCCGTCGGGCACGAGGCCCAGGCGGCGGCCGGCGGCGTCGCTGAGCGTGCCCTGCACCGGGTCGAAGATCACGCCGACGATCCTATCAAAGTCGCTCTCGGCCAGCCCTTGGCTGATGCCGCGCCCCGAGGGCGCCAGCAGGGTTTGCAGCACGAGGCGGATGACATCGGCGTTGGACGTGAGCTCGGTGTGCGCGGTGCCGCCCTGGGTATTGGTGCCGCGTTCGAACGCATGGAGGACGAACCGGGAGTCTCCGATGAACTGGCCGGCGGACGACCGCGTGGGCACCGTGCCGTCGCCCGAGGCGGGCAGCCGGATGTCCTCGAACCAGGCCTCGCCCGGGGCGGGATCGCGGGCGAACAAGTCCGCCAAGCCGGCGATTTCATCGTGGAGGGAGTAGGACTCCAAGAAGCCCTCGCCAACCCGTTCCCGGACTTCGACCGGGGTGTCCTGGTCGATCCCGTATATCACCTGGACGGGACGGCCGAGGCGGTCGGCGAAGGCGTTGGGATTCGGGTCGAGCACCCCGGGCGAATCGAGACCGCCGTTGAGATCGTGGAGGAATCGATTGACCAAATCCGACTCGGGCGGTTGCGCGAGGAGTTCGCCGTCTTGGGTGCGGTAGAAGGCGTAGGTCGACAGCAGGCTGTTGATCGTCGGCACGTATTGCCGGATAAACTTTTCCTCGATCGTGCCCTCGCCGGGGGCACTGACGGAGGAAAGAGTGATCAGTTGGGGGCCGCGAACGTCCTCGACCTCCAGCACTTTCAAAAATGCGCCGTAGATCACCTTGGACAACACGACCTGAAAATCGGCCGCGATGGCGAAGTTGTCATGCAGCGGATTCCACGGCTTGGAGGCGCCCCGGCTGGGGACGCCGATCAGGATAAGATTGCGGACGCCGGGCAGGTTGCGGGCGACGCCCCCGACCGGATCGTCGTAGGCCCCGCGATAGGCCGCGCTTTGGATGTAAGTGCGGGCGACGAGGCCTCCGGTGCTGTGGGTGATGAAGTCCACGTCGGTCAGTTCCCCAAAGGCGGGGTTCCAGGCGCGCTGGGCCTGGCGGAGCCAGTAGCCCAGGTAATCGACACCATATTCGATGACCCCGTCGGTGATGATGGCGGCGGTCAGATCGGCGCCATCCGGCATCGTCACGATTCCATTGATGACGCCGTCGGTGGGGCCGGGGACAAGGCGCCAGTCGTAGGCCGCGACAAACAGGTCCTTGCCCTCGACATAGCCCGCGTTTTTCAACGACTGGATCAGGTCGTCGTAGGACTTGATGAGCGGATCGATGACCCAGTCCTCGGGCTTGATGCCGCGCTCGAGCAACCAGTCGAAGTTCTCGATCCCCTTCTTGGGCAGGGAGGCGGCGATGCCGGGCAGGAGGATGACCGGCACCCGCTCGCCCGAGGCGAAGGGCGAATCGGCGGTGACGGCGGCGGCGGCGGCGAAAGGGGGGGAAAGCGCCAGCTCGGCGGCGAAGGCGGCGGCGGTGGGGGCGTTGCCGTTGCGCCCGATGGAGAGGCCGAGGGCGGAAATCTGGTTGGTGCGGATAACGACCTCGGCGATGCGACCCGAGGGGAAACCGGCGAAGGCGGGGAAATCCACGTGGACATTGCGCGCGGTGGCGATGATCGATCCGGCCGGCGGGCCGGTGGCGGGCAGCGAGAAGACCACGTTCGATGCCACGAAACGGACCGCCGGGCCGACCTGAAACTCGAGCCGGTTCGCGGTCGCGGTGACATCGCCGGTGGGGAGCGCGAAGTTGACCACGAGAAACTCGAAATTCCCGGTGAACGCGTCCGCCGAGGCACGGGGAAAAAACAGTCCGCTCGGCGCGATGACCCGGAAACCGCCCGTCAACGCCGCCGTCGCGCCCGCCGTGTAGGTAACGTCCACCGCGAGGGACAGCCCCGTGGCCTCGAAAATCACTGGCGAGGCGCCGAGGCGCAGCCGCCGCCCGGCCTCGGCCGCCGCCTGGGCGCGCAGGGTGAAGCCGTTGCGGCGCAGCTCGAGCAGTGGCACGGTGATCAACCCGAGCGCGAACGCCGCCGGGCCGCCAACTCGCAGGCCGGCGAGGGTGGCCAGGACCGCATCGCCGGCGGTCGCGGCGGGATTGAGATCGACCGCGAGCGCGGGCGCGGAGCCATCCCCCACCGCGACCAACTCCAAGCCCGGGCCGAAGTTTCCGGTGACGTTCGCCGACGTGAGTCGCACGCGGCCGGACGCGGAGACGGAACCGGTCACCGCGGTAGCGGAAAACGGACCGGCAGGCGGGGGCGTGGCGAGCGTCGCCGCCACCGGGAAAAGCACGGCGCGCACGGCGCTG
>JBBRUZ010000303.1:0-2427 GCA_038247355.1 Rhodobacterales bacterium | reverse complement strand
GAGACCGACGACCGGCGGCGCGTCGACGGCTGAGACGACCGTCGAAAATCCGCGCGGCGTCCGCAGCACGGCGAGATCCATCCGCGTGCTGATCGCGATGACCTCGGCCACGACCTGCGTCTCGCGGGGCATTGCGACCAGGACCGTTCCGCCCGGCTCCAACCCCTCGACCACATGCGCATTCGTGACCGCGAGATCGTCGTCGATCAGAAAAGCCGAACCGACGATCCGTCCGTTCAGGACCACCGCGTGATGGTCGAGCGGCCTCACGGCGGGCTCGGCCTCCGCCCAGGTCGCAAGGCCGACGACGAACGCGGTCACCGCCAGAATTCGAACCGACATTCGCCGCGCGCGCAACTTCGCCCCGGCTCGGCCGGTTTGTGCCCCTATCGTCATCAGATCACCCCCATCCGGCGTCCGATCCCCCGACCGGCGCCACCCAACAAAGACGCTAGGCGGGGGGGCATTACGGGCGGGCTAAGGCGGGGAGGCGATATCGCAACAATCTAACGTTAACGGGACGCCGGAACGCCTTGGGCCTCGACGCGGTGCGCGAAGCGGCGTCGGGGCGGCGCGTCGGCGGGCGATCGCCCGGCGCGCGAACCGGGCGAAACGCCCTTCGCTCCTGTGGCCCCCGGCTCCTGCGCCATCCATTCACGCGCATCGCGAACCGCGAATGCGGGTACTCGCAAAGCCAGCGGCGCGCCGACTCACGGCCATCCCTATCCCTTTGACGCGGTCGCCTTGACTCGCAGCACCGCCGCCGCCGATGGCGCGCCCGCGACGCCGGACAGCCGTCGCTGAACAAACGCCGCCAGACGATCGAAGGCGCCGTGTTGCGGCGTCCCCCCAGCGACAAGGGCAAGACCATGACCGCTCCGATTGACGTCGCACCTGATCGTCGTAGCCGGGGAGCCGTCCGCACGCCCCGGCATCCCTTTGGCGCCTAGAGCATGAAATCCGAGGCGCCGAGTAGTGGCTTGCCGGTGATCTCGATCTGACGATCCGCGGTCCCGTCACCGTCACCGTCCACGTCGCCGGCGACGACGGGATAGCGCAGCTCGCCGGGGGATGCCGTGAACGGGCCGCCTTTGATCAACGCGAAGCCCTGGACGCCCGCCGCGACCACGTTCACATCGATCAAGCCAAGGCTGATCTTGTCCGCCCCGGACTGGAAGTCCTTGATGACATAGCGCTCGGTGGTGGCGCGGGCGCCCTAGTCCGCGATAGACTAAAGGATGAACTCGTCGACGCTGCCATAAAGCAGGTCGCGACCGCCGCCGCCGACGAGACGATCGTCCCGACGGGTCCACCTTCCCCAATCTCCGGCCGGACGCCGGCGCGCAGGCGTTCCGCTGGGAATTCCCGCGCCGTTCGGCTCCTGCCGCTTGAAAACGCGCACCGATCAGGCGCAAGCTCAGCGCAATTGACCGCCGGGTCGTTTCGTCCGGCGCAGCTTCGCTTGCGCACGGGTCCCCGCCATGAAGTCATACGCAATCATCCTTGGACTGGTCGTTGTCACGGTCTTCGCGGACTACTGGCTGAAAATTGCCTCCGAGCGCAGCGATTGGGCCACGTCGCGCCCGTTCGCTCTCGGCGCGGCGCTCTACGCCGTCTCTGCCGCCGGGTGGGTGCTCGCGATGCAGCGAATGAGCCTCGCGGGGATCGGCGTCGCCTATTCTGTGGCGACGGTCGTTCTCCTGACGACGCTCGGAGTCGTCGTGTTCCGCGAAACCCTGACGGGCCGCGAAGTCCTCGGTATCGGCTGCGCGCTCGTGGCGCTAGTCCTGATGGGCCAGCGCCACTGAACGCGCCTGCGCCCTGGTCAAATCGGCCGCGCTGCGATACAACCTCAGGCGATATCGCCGGGCGCCTCGACGACCAAGGCGCGGCGCAGCCTCGACGCTGTCATCCTCGGGACCGCGCCTTCGACGTGATCGTCGGTCATTTCCAAGGGCGATCGTTCAACACCTGCGTCGCAATGCCCTGCTACTACGGCCCGGTCATCGACCTGACGGGCGCGTTCGATGGCTTCAGGGCGTTGAACCCGCGCCCGTCGAACAAGGTCGATCATCCGGTCGCCGACGCATGGCGTCACGCCAATACCGAACTGACGGTGCATCTGCCGGCGACCCGGACGCTGCGCGCGGTCCTCGCGTGCGCCGTCCGACCGGCCAGTCCCCCGCTGATCCCCGGCCGCGGACGTTGACAGCGCCGCCGCGCGCTCCGTATGAGCGGATGGGTCGCGGCGCGCCGCCGCGGTCGGCGGGGGGCGGCGATGACCGAAGCGCTCGACGGCGAAACGCCGCTATCGGACATCCGCCTCGACCACACCACGGTCGAGGACGCGCGCGAACTCGACATCGTGGCGCAGGAAGTCGCCCTCTACCTGCGGCGCGGCGAATTCGGCGCGGTCAAGGCGTTCTT
>JBBRUZ010000302.1:0-2518 GCA_038247355.1 Rhodobacterales bacterium | reverse complement strand
GCTCTCGGCGTTGATCCGGCATTCGAGCGCATGGCCGGACGGGATCAGCTCCTCTTGCCGGAACGACATCGGCAGGCCGGCGGCGACGCGGATCTGTTCCTGGACCAGATCGACGTCGTAGATCGCTTCGGTCACCGGATGCTCGACCTGAAGGCGGGTGTTCATCTCGATGAAGAAGAAGTCGCCGTTCTCGTACAGGAATTCGATGGTGCCGGCCCCGGCGTAGGCGATCCGGGCGACGGCCTCGGCGCAGATCGCGCCGATCCTGGCGCGCGTGGCGGCGTCGATCACCGGCGAAGGCGCCTCCTCGAAAACCTTCTGGTGGCGGCGCTGCAGCGAGCAGTCGCGCTCGCCGAGATGGACGGCGCGACCGCGGCCGTCGCCGAACACCTGCACCTCGATGTGGCGCGGCGCGGCGAGGTACTTTTCGAGATAGACCTCGTCGTTGCCGAAGGCGGCCTTGGCCTCGGCGCGGGCGGTGTGAAACGCGCTCTCGAGGTCGTCCGCGGTTTTCGCGAGCTTCATCCCCCGCCCGCCACCGCCCGCCGTCGCCTTGACGATCAGCGGGTAGCCGACCTCGGCGCCGACCCGCGTCGCGTCCTCCAGCGTCGGCACGGCGCCGTCCGAGCCGGGGACGCACGGCACCCCGAGCGCGCGCATCGTTTCCTTGGCGGTGATCTTGTCGCCCATCAAGCGGATGTGCTCGGCTGTGGGGCCAATGAAGGTCAGGCCGTGGTCCTGCACGATCTGAACGAAGGTGGCGTTCTCGGACAAAAAGCCGTAGCCAGGGTGACTCGCTTCGGCGCCGGTGATCTCGCAGGCGGCGATGATGTTGGGCATCGACAGATAGCTTTGGGCGGCGGGCGCCGGGCCGACGCAGACGCTCTCGTCGGCCATGCGCACGTGCATCGCGTCGGCGTCCGCCGTCGAGTGGATCGCGACCGTCTGGATGCCCATTTCCTTGCAGGCCCGGTGGATGCGCAGCGCTATCTCGCCCCGGTTGGCGATCAGGACCTTCTTGAACACGGCGCCCTCCCGGATCGCGGCGGGGTCATTCCAGGATGATCAGCGGCGCGCCGAACTCGACCGGCGAGCCGTCATCGACGAGGATGCGCTTGACCCTTCCCGGACGCGGCGCCTGGATCTGGTTCATCGTCTTCATCGCCTCGATGATCAGGATCGTCTGGCCTTCGGTCACGATGTCGCCGATCTTGACGAAGGGTCCGGACTCAGGTTCGGGCTGGAGATAGGCGGTGCCGACCATCGGCGACGGCACGACGCCCGGATCGTCGGCCGGATCGCCGGTGACGAGGGCTGTGGGCGCGCCGGCGACGGCGGGGCCGGGCTGATACGGGCCGGATGGCGCAATCTGATACGTCGGGGCGGCGGCCATCGTGATCTGGCGGGCGACGCGAATGTTCAGCGCATTTTCGTCGCCATACTCGCGCTTGACCTCGATCTCGGACAGGTCGTGGTCGCGGAGCAGTTCGGCCAACGCCTTGATGAACTCGACGTCATCCTCGTGCGGTCGCTTGTTCATGATGCGCCCTGAAGCTTCTTTCGCGACCGACCCGTCGGGAACCCGTCGCGTGGGCCCTCTGTCTACACGGCGGCGCCGAGGCTGGGAAGGCTCGATTTCCGCGCGGCGAGTCACCGGTTCACCCGTCAATTCACCGCCCGGATCTCGGCGATGAGGTCGCGCATTCCGACCAGCGGCCGATAGCCGCGCAGCATTCGGTCGGCGAAGACGAACGTGGGCGTGCCGGAGATCTCGAGCGCGCCGGCGAGTGCGAGGTTGGCCTCGATGCGGCGGGTGACTTCCGTGTCGTCCATGGCGGCGCGCACCGAGGCGGGGTCGAGGCCCGCCGCCTTCAGCGTTGCGTCGAGGCCCGCGTCGGTGACGGGTCCGTCGAGCGTCATCAGGCCGTCGTTCACGGCGGCGTACTTCGCCGGGCCTGCGGTGATCAGCGTGGCGATCGCGGCGCGCGCCGCGAGCACGGAGCCCGGTCCGAGGATCGGGAACTCCTTGACGATGCGCCGGATGTTGCCGTCGCCGGCGATCAGTTCGGCCACCTCGGGGTGCGCACGCCGGCAGTAGCCGCATTGGTAGTCGGTGAATTCGACCACGGTCACGTCGCCGTCGGGGTTGCCGCCGACGAACGAAAAGCCGTCCTCGAACAGCGCCTCGGTGCTGGCGGCGATGCGGTCGCGGTCGGCGGCGGCGGTGGCGGCCTGTTGCCCGGCTTCGAGCAGGGCGAACATCTCCGAAAGGATCTCGGGGTTTTCGAGCAGGTAGGCCCGAACCTCGGCGCCAAATTCGGCGCGTTCCGGAGCAGTCATCTCGGCAGAGGCCGCGAGCGGCGTCGCAAGCCCCGCGAGGAGCAAGGCTGCGGCCGGTGTCAGGCCGCGGGTCGGGCGTCGCATCGGGGGTCCTTCAGTTCAGGGCGCGTTCGGCCATGGTTATCACATCTTCCGCCTGTTTCCATCCCGGCGAGCCGGTGGGCAGCAGGGCGGCGGC
>JBBRUZ010000301.1:0-2593 GCA_038247355.1 Rhodobacterales bacterium | reverse complement strand
GGATCGTCCGACGCCGCGATCGGCGGCATCGGCGCCTGCCCGGTGGCGGCCATGAGGAGGCTGTCGGAGGTCGAGGTGTCGCCGTCGACGGTGATGCAGTTGAACGTCCGGTCGTTCAAACCGGACACCATCGATTGCAACAAGGCGCAGTCTATGGCCGCGTCGGTGAAGAGGAACACCAGCATCGTCGCCATATCGGGGGCGATCATCCCCGAGCCCTTGGCGAAACCGGTGATCGTGACCGCGACGCCGCCCAGATCGAGGCGCGCCGCGGCGCCTTTGGGAAAGGTGTCGGTCGTCATGATCCCGCGCGCCGCGAGCGCCGCGCCATCCATCGACAGGTCGTCCCGCAGCTGCGGGATCTTCGCCGTTATCCGCTCGACGGGCAGCGGCTCGCCGATCACGCCGGTCGAGGCGACGAAGACGTGGCCTTCCGGCATGCCCAGCAAATCCGCCGTCGCGGTCACCGTCGCCGCGACCGCCGCGCGACCGAGCGCGCCCGTGAACGCGTTGGAATTGCCGGAATTGACGAGAATTGCGAAGCATCCGGCCTGTTGCCGCGCAAGCCCCGCAAGACACTCCTCGCACCAGAGCACCGGGGCCGAACGGGTCGCCGACCGAGTGAAGACGGCAGCGATGGCCGACCCCGCCGCGATCTCGGCCAGCATCACGTCGAGGCGTCCGGCATAGCGGACCCCGGCTTCCGCAGCAGCGAAGCGCACGCCCGCCACCTGGGGGAGAACCGGGAAACCGGCCGCCGGGGCCAGGGGCGAAACGGACGTGACCGACGCCATCACCTGAGCCTCAGTTCTTGACGAGGTCGCTCTGGCGGATCGCGTCCGCGGGCGCAGCCGTTTCGGGCCGCTCGATGGTCGCCGCGGCGCGGAGCGCATCGATTTCCTCCTGCAGCTTAGCCTGGCGCAACGTCGATTCGATTTCGGCGCGCCGCTCGGCCAGCGGTGGCGGCGCGGTGTCGCGGAACTCGAGGAGCTTCACCACATGCCAGCCGAACTGGGTCTGCACCGGCGCCGATATCGCGCCCGGCGCCAGCGTGCCGACGGCGGTCTCGAATTCGGGGACCATCTGGCCCGCCCCGAACCAACCGAGCGCGCCGCCCTGCGCTCCTGAACCCGGGTCGCTCGAATGCGCCTTGGCGAGCTCGGCGAAATCGCCGCCGGCTTCGATCTGCGCGATCAGGTCGGCCGCTTCAGCTTCGGTCGAAACGAGGATATGCGCCGCATTGAATTCCTTGACCGGCGCAAAGGCCTCGACCTCGGCGGCGTATGCCGCTTCGACCGCCGCCTCGTCGATCGCGGCGCCGACGCGCTCGGCGACGACGCGCGCGGCCAGCGTGCCGCGTCGCTCGTTCTCCAGATGCAACCTCACCTCCAGCGGATCGGTTTCCGCCGTCTCGCTCTGCAGCGACGCCAGCAGCGTCTGGTCGACCAGCTGGTCGATGATGCCGTCCATCAGCACGTCATCGGGCAGCGACTGATACTGCGCCGGCAGACGATCGCGCATGACGATGGCGTGGCCGAGCGTGATGTCCACGCCATTGACCGTGGCGATCACCGTGCTCGCGTCGTACGCCGGCGTTTCCGCGGGCGCGTCCTGCGCCGCGGCAGCGCCGGTCAGCGACAGGACGACGAGCAGTCCGGTGGTCAGGTGGCGACGCATGGCGGTCTCCTCGGTGCGTCCCGCGAAGGGACGGTGGCGTACGAGCGGGGCGGCGCTCCGCCCTTGTGGCGACCCGCCATCACGAAGAACGGCCTGCGACCACGCCGACTCGCTCGATCGGGGCAGCTCTTAGAACGTCCGCCGAAGCGGGACAAGCGCCGCGATCCTGACATAAATGTCATGTCGGGTCGGCGCTCGTCCCGGAAGATCCTGCGGATGGTCGCTCGAAGCCAGACGCCTGCACGGCGCTCGGGCGTCAAAGCCGACGGCCCGCATCGCTGTCGATCGAAAGATCGGCGAAGATTGCGGCATCTCCGGGGCGAACAGAAGGCGGAACCGTTCGCGAGCGCCGGTCGCGAGGTGGGAGCGAGAAGCGCGCCGCCGCCCGAAGGCATCACGCGACGCGCCGCGACCGCTGTCCTGAACGCCAGAAGCGGCGCCGGGGCATCCATGCCCGCAACCCCGTCAGATGTCAGAAACTCCACTCGAAGGCGTCGGACGTGACGACGCCCGAGGCCTGAAACCCGAATGTGACCACCTCGCCCGGCGCGATGCGGCTGTTCCATCGCTCGGCCCCGATCGTGTAGTCGCCCTTGTCGCGCCATTCGATCTCGGCGTTCCAAATCGCGGTGATGTCGAGCGGCGTTTCGAGCTCGACCGACCAGTCTTTGACGGCCGTTTTCCCGACGTTCTTCACGACGACGGAGGCGACGCCGCCGGCGTCCCAGGCGTCGACGATGGTCGTGGTGGCCGATAGCGCCGGCTCGGCCGGCAGCCCGACCGCGAATTGGACCATACGCGCCGCCATGGCCGCGTCGTCATTGACGATCCGGCCCGCCGCCACGCCGTCGGCGATCTCCGCGTTCCGCGGCGTCGAGAGGACGAAGCGAAACGCCTCGTCGGGCTCGAAGACCGC
>JBBRUZ010000300.1:0-2613 GCA_038247355.1 Rhodobacterales bacterium | reverse complement strand
TTTTTGGCGTTTTCCGCGGCGGGTGCTCATTGACCCCCACGACATGCAATTTAGAATGAGGCTGGCGGTATCGTCGGTCATCCCTACTCCGCCGCCACGCTAGCGCAGCGCCTGTTTTCCGAGAGCCGGGCGTCGGCCAGATGCGCCCAGCCAAACGCATGCTCGCCGTCACCCTGCGCCCGAAGGTGGTCGAGCCGCGCCAAAGCCTCCTCCAGCGTCGGGCGATGCCCCGCCGGGACCCACCACATGACGAAATGCGTAGCACCCAGAACCTCGAACCATTCCGCCCGGCGCGCGTAGAACTGCCGGTGGACGGTTTGCCACACGAACGCCTCGAGGCTCGCCGCATCCTCCCAGACCGTCAGGTTCGACACGAACCGGGGATCGCCGCCGATCTTCGCCGCGGTGTTGCCCGTCCCCGGCTCGCCCGAGCCCTCCAGCATCCACACGAACCCCGGCATCCGCTTGCCCAGGCCGTTCACCCGGTCGAGCGCCGCCATGAACCCGGCCACGCGCGGGTCGTCGGTGGGCGCGACCAACCGACCGACGTTGAGTTGCGCGAGGTGGCGAATGGCTGCCTGCATCGCCTACTCCGCCGCGACTGCGCTGACGCGCCCCGTCCGCTTGTGCTTGATCCGGTCCTCGATCTCGTTCCGGTAGTGCCGGATCAGCCCCTGGATCGGCCACGCGGCGGCGTCTCCCAAAGCACAAATCGTATGGCCCTCGACCTGTTTGGTCACGTCGAGCAGCATGTCGATTTCCTCGACCTCCGCTTCGCCGGTCACCAGCCGCTCCATGACCCGCATCATCCAGCCGGTCCCTTCGCGGCAGGGCGTGCACTGGCCGCAGCTCTCGTGCTTGTAGAACTTCGACAGCCGCCAGATCGCCTTGATGACGTCGGTCGACTGGTCCATCACGATCACCGCCGCGGTCCCGAACCCCGAGCGCTGCTCGCGCAGCCAGTCGAAATCCATCAGCGCGTCGTCGCAGACGGCCGCCGGCAGCAACGGCACCGACGAACCGCCGGGGATCACCGCCTTGAGGTTCTTCCAGCCGCCGCGCACGCCGCCGCAGTGCCGGTCCAGCAGATCGCGCAGCGGGATCGACATCGCATCCTCGACCACGCAGGGATTCACCACGTGGCCCGATATCCCGAAGATCTTCGTGCCCACGTTATTCGGCCGCCCGATGCCCGCGAACCACCCCGGCCCGCGCCGCAGGATCGTCGGCACGACCGCGATGCTCTCGACATTGTTCACGGTCGTCGGACACCCGTAGAGCCCCGAGTTCGCAGGAAACGGCGGCTTCAGCCGCGGCATGCCCTTGCGGCCCTCGAGGCTCTCGAGCAGCGCCGTCTCCTCGCCACAGATATAGGCGCCGGCGCCGTGCGCGAGATAGAGCTCGAAATCCCAGCCCGAACCGGCGGCGTTCGCCCCGAGCAGCCCCGCGTCATAGGCCTCGTCGATGGCGATCTGCAGCGCCTCGCGCTCGCGGATGTATTCGCCGCGGATGTAGATGTAGCCGGCATGCGCGCCCATGCCGAAACCGGCGATCAGGCAACCCTCGATCAGCGTGTGCGGCTCATGCCGCATGATCTCGCGATCCTTGCAGGTGCCGGGCTCGCTCTCGTCGGCGTTGACGACGAGATAATGCGGCCGGCCGTCGTCGCCCTTGGGCATGAACGACCATTTGAGCCCCGTCGGAAACCCCGCGCCGCCGCGCCCCCGCAGCCCGCTCGCCTTGACCTCCTCGATGACCTTGTCCCGGCCGCGTCCGATGATCCCGGCAGTGTCGTCCCAATGCCCGCGCGCCCGCGCGCCGGCGAGGCTCCGGTCGGCCATGCCGTAGAGATTGGTGAAAATCCGGTCTTTGTCCGCCAGCATCCGCGTCATCCCCGCCGAAGCGCTCCCGTCGTTCCGTCGCCCGGCGGCCCCGCACGAAAGGCCTCGGCGCGGGACCCTCGCCGCTTCATATCCCCTCACCGTTCGCCACGCGCTCGGAGTGCTCGGTCGTCCCGCCCGCAGCGAGAATGCGCGCCTGGCCGACCCAGTCGTCCCGCGTCGCGCGCCCAGTGAACCCGTCGAGATTGCCGTCCACCCAGGCGACTTCCGCCGGGCCCCAGCCCGCGATCTGCTCGAAATGATAGCAACCCATGCCGTGCAGCATGCCCTCGAGCTTCGGCCCGACGCCCTTGATCCGCTTCAGGTCATCGGGCGTTCCGTCCCTCGGCGCATCGAGCACCATCGGCTTCACCGGATCAGGACCCGGCGAGACGATGTCCGCGAGGGCCGCCCGCGCCGCCTCGGCCGCGCTCGTCACCGCGGCGCTCGCGCCGTAGAGCGCCTTGCCGACCGCTTCGCCCGCCGCTTGCCCGATCGTCTCGCCCGTCGTCGCCGCCGGCGTGGGTCCGGCGAGCGGCGCGGCGGCGTTCGTATCGGGCGCCGGCGCGCGTCCGACCACCAGAGCGGGCGTCGTCTCGCGCGGGACCGACCGAACGGGCGCCGCCGGCGCCCGGAACGCGCCGCCGGGCGGCGCTACGGGCGCCTTCACCGTATTCGGCGGCGGCAGGTCCGTCGATGTCGCCGCGCGCGACAGGATCACGCCCGCGACAGT
>JBBRUZ010000299.1:0-2645 GCA_038247355.1 Rhodobacterales bacterium | reverse complement strand
GCGGGCTCGACACGCTGACAAGAATTGAAAACGCGATCGGCTCGTCATTCAACGACACGCAGACCGGGACCGGAGCCGTCAACCGGCTGGAGGGCGTTGCCGGGAACGACACTCTGTTGGGACTCGGCGCCGCCGACGCGATCCTCAACGGCGGCATCGGGAATGACATTCTCATCGGCGGCATCGGAGATGACACGCTCAACGGCGGCGACGGCGACGACATTCTGATCGGCGGCCTCGGGCTCGACACGCTGAACGGCGGCGCCGGCGCGGATCGATTCGTATTCAATCTCACCGACCATTCGCCGCAGGGCGCCCCCGACGTGATCCTCGCGTTCGGCGGGCCGGGCGCCGCCACCGGCGATCTGATCGACCTCTCGGGTATCGACGCGAACGCCGCGACGCCGAACAACGACGCGTTCCTGTACGGGCAGACCGGGATCCGTGGTCTGTCGCTCGTCGCGAACGGGACGGACACAGTGATCCGCGGCAACACCGACGCGGACGCCGCGTTCGAATTCACGTTGCGGATCACCGACGGCGCGGTTCTGCCTTCGGCCTACACTGCGGCCGATTTCCTGCTGTGACGCCGCAGCGGCCGGGCGGCCTTAGTCCCCCGGCCTGACGCTGGCGGTGACGTAGTTGCACGAAAGGTCTTTGTCAGAGATCCGCCACAACCAGGTCAGCGGGTTGAAGACGAAGCCCTTGCGATCTACCGGGTCGAGGCCGGCCGCACGCAGCAAGCCAAATAGCTCGTCGGGCGTGATGAACTTCGACCAGTCGTGCGTGCCTTTCGGCAGCCAGCGCATCACATGCTCGGCGCCGATGATCGCCATGACATAGCTTTTGGGATTGCGGTTCAACGTCGAGGTGATCATCAGGCCGCCGGGTCGCAGCAATTCACGGCAGGCCGCAAGATAGGCGCGCGGGTCGGAAACGTGCTCGACCACCTCCATGTTGAGAATGACGTCGAACGTCTCGCCGGCCGCCACGAGAGCTTCAGCGGTGGTGTGGCGGTAGTCGATGGAGAGGCCCATCTGCGCTGCATGGACGCGGGCGACAGGGATGTTGCGGGCGGCGGCGTCGGCCCCGACGACGTCGGCGCCGAGCCGGGCCATGGGCTCGGACAACAGACCTCCGCCGCAGCCGATGTCCAGCAGCGAGAGACCCGCGAACGGTCGATCGGCCTTGGGGTCGCGGCCGAATTCGGCGGCGATCTGGTCGATGACATAGTCGAGCCGGCACGGCTGCAGCATGTGCAGCGGCTTGAACTTGCCATTGGGGTCCCACCATTCCGCCGCCATCGCCTCGAACTTGGCGACTTCCGCGGCGTCGACTGTACTGGCGGTTTGCGTTGCGCTCATTTTGCCAACCTGCGATTGTCGTGCCTGATAAAGCGTTACATAGTGCTGCGATGAAGGAAAACCTCAGCCCCGGCGCCGCAGGCCCGAAGAGCGCGCTTTACCCGCCGATCGAGCCGTTTCGCCAGCAACTGCTCGACATGCCGGGCGGGCACCGGGTTTACGTCGAACAGTGCGGACGGACCGACGGCGCCCCGGTTATCGTGCTGCACGGCGGCCCCGGCGGCGGCTGCAGTCCGGGTATGCGACGGTTCTTCGATCCCAAGCACTATCGTACGGTGCTGTTCGACCAGCGCGGCTGCGGGAGGTCCAGCCCGCACGCCAGCGTCGAGAACAACACGACGTGGGATCTGGTCGCCGACATCGAGCGCATCCGGATCGATCTCGGCGTCGACAAATGGACGGTGTTCGGCGGATCCTGGGGCGCATGTCTCGCGCTGATCTATGCGCAGACCCATCCGGAGCGGGTCGAGGCGCTGGTGCTGCGCGGCGTTTTCACGATGACACAGGCCGAGTTGCGCTGGTTCTACGGCGGCGGCGCGGGTGGATTCTGGCCCGAACACTGGCGGGCGTTCTCGCATATGGCGCCGAAAGCCGAGCGTGGCGATCTGATCGGCGCTTATCACGCGCGCCTGTTCGGATCGGATCAGACCGAACAGGCGCGGTTCGCGCGCGCGTGGGCCGGCTGGGAAAGCTCGCTCGCCGTGCTCGATCCGGGAGAGGGGCGCGGTTATCCGTCCTCGGCCTACGCGCTGGCGTTCGCGCGGCTGGAGAATCATTATTTCATCAACGGCGGCTTTCTCGAATGCGACGATCAGGTGATGCGCGACATGGGGCGGATCCGCGAAATCCCCGGCCATATCGTGCAGGGCCGCTACGACATGATCTGCCCGCCGCACACCGCACAGGCCGTCCACGAGGCCTGGCCGGGCTCGCGGCTGAAGATGGTGGGCAACGCCGGGCACGCGCTCTCCGAGCCGGGGATCACCGCCGAACTGGTCGCGGTGATGGATCAGCTGCGGGGGTAAGCAAATCGGGACCACGCAGCGGTTCTCGATTGCCGAACGCGCGGAACCGAGCGTGTCGGGTCGCATCCACACATGTTCCGGCGGCTGAACGAGCGGCCAAGCGAGAAAGAGCAGTCGGAGAGGGTCCGCGCTGCTGGCCAAAAACCAGTTGACGCAGACTAAGTCCCGCCGAGGCCGAAGCAATATTTGACGCCGCTTTGAGCCAAGTAGCATATGAGCATGGTGATCAACCTTTATGTGGATCGGGGAATAACAT
>JBBRUZ010000298.1:0-2682 GCA_038247355.1 Rhodobacterales bacterium | reverse complement strand
TCGCGACCGACGCCGGCGAGCGATTAGACACCGCGGCCAGCTTCGTCGGGGCCTTCGAGCGTTCGCCCGACGGCCGCGAACTCCCCGTCGAGGCGCGCGCCGTGCGACTCGGCGCGTCCAGCACCATGTCCCTCGCGGAATGGACGATTGCCATCGCCTTTGCGGCGCCCTTTTTAATCGTGGGCGAAGACGCGGGGTCGCTCGGGCGAGGCATCCTCGTCGACATTCTGAAACTCGTGGTCATGCTGGCGACCACCGGGGTCGCGCTGCGCGGCGGCGAGACCCTGCTGGCCGCACGACGCGCCCTCAAACACGGCGTCGCGCCACAGGATGTGACCGACGCGCTCGCCCCGGGGCCGATGGCACTCCGCCGTCCGATGGGGATGGCCAAGGGTGTGGCCATGTTGTTGTGCGCGTTCGCCGTCGCCATCGCGCAGGGCTCCGTGGATCAATGGGGCCTGCCCACCGCAATCGAGAACATCCTGAGCCTCATGACGTGGATACTGCCGCCCGTCATGATCAAGCGGAGCCTCGCCGCATCGCGGCAAACCAACGGATTCAGCGCCTGGATCTACAGCTTCGTGCGGCAGCCCCTCGCCACGCGCCTCGTGGGGTGGCTTGGCCGAAAAACATCGGCGATCGCCCCGCGGCCGATTCCCGCCCACGCGCCCACCGAAATCCTGCTCGGCCGGGCCGCCGACGAGATCTTCGCGCGGTTGCCCGAGGCGGCGCGTCGTGATCTCCAGGCGCTCCCGGCCGCCGCGGCCGCCCTGGCGCAGGAAGCGACGACACTCCGTCGCCGCGCGCTGGAGATTTCCGGCGAGCAGCGGCGGCTGCGCGTGGCTGCGCGCCCCGACACGCCACGCGAGCAACCCGAGGCCACCGAGGCCCTCGATCGCGAGCGAGCGGCCGTCAACGGGCGTCTGAGCGCCACTATCGCCGCCCTCGAAGCGATCCGGCTCGACCTGCTCCGCCTCGACACCGGTACCACGTTGCCCGGGACCTTCACCGAACAACTCGACGTTGTGCGGGACCTGCAGCGCCGGGTGGACGCCGTCCGTGACGTCGAACAGGTACTTGCCCGCCCCGCCGCGATGGAATCGTCGACGCCGTCCAGGCGACTCGCGTCGGAGCCGACGCCGGTGTGAGATTGCGGGACGGGCGCCTCTCGTGCAGCCCGGCGATCCCGAACCCGATCTCACATGACTCGCTCGAAATTCCTGCTCGTTGTCACGCTCGCCGGCGGGGCCGCCGTCGCGGTCACGGCCTGCGCAGACAAGAAGACGGCCCCCGCAGCCGACAGCACCACCGCCGCGTCCGCTCCATCGGCCACGGACACCGTCAAGCTGGAGGGCATCTGGTCGGACACCGTGACCGCCGAATCCGGCTACCTCGCCGAATACGTGAACGGCAAACTCGTCGTGATCGAGGAGCAGATGCTGTTCGCCGACGGTGCGAGATCGACGCGCGCCTATTTCTACGACGCCGACTACGCGCCCACACGACTCTTCGAACACCGTGCGCTCACCGCCGCCTCGAGCAACAGCACGCCGAAAACGCTGCACTCGCTGCTCAACATCTACCTCACCGGCGACAAGATCGACTCCACCAGCAAAAGGGTGGATTTCGTGTCGAAGACCGTGCAGCCCTATGAAATCGAGAACATTCGCAAGCATGAACGCGAAGTGTTCGCCCGCGTGCCCATGACCTACACTGCCCCCCGCACCGCCCGTTGACGATGACCGATTTCGAAACGCTGGGCGCCTTCTACCTCGGCAAGCGCTACGACCTCGCCGCCCGTACGCGGCAGAACGACTACGTGCTCTACGACGCGAAGGACCTCACCACGCATGCCGTCATCATCGGCATGACCGGCAGCGGCAAGACAGGTCTCGGAGTCGGTCTCATTGAAGAAGCCCTGATCGATCACATCCCCGTGATCGCCATCGATCCGAAGGGCGACCTCGGCAACCTCGCGCTGCGATTCCCGTCGCTCGCGCCAGCGGATTTTCGTCCGTGGGTCGACCAGCAGCAGGCCGCGAATGCCGGACTCTCCCCCGACGCCTTCGCCGAGAAGCAGGCCGCGCTCTGGAAAGACGGACTCGCCGGCTGGGGCGAAGACGGCGCGCGTATTCAGCGATTGGTGGACGCCGCCGATGTCACGATCTACACGCCGGGCAGTACCGCCGGACGGCCGCTGTCGCTGCTGAAGGCGTTCGTGGCTCCGCCGCCGGTCATTCGCGACGACACCGAAGCGATGCAGGAGCGCGTCGACGCCACCGCTACGAGTGTGCTCGCGCTGCTCGGCATCGACGCTGATCCGATCTCGAGCCGCGAACACATTCTGCTCGCGAACCTGCTGCAGGCGGCATGGAGCGATGGACGTGATCTCGATCTCGCCGGCTTGATCGGCGGCATTCAGTCACCGCCGTTCAACACGGTCGGTGTGATGCCGCTCGATACGGTGTTTCCGCCGAAGGATCGGACCGAGCTGGCGATGAAGCTGAACAACCTGTTGGCGGCGCCGGGCTTTCAGACCTGGATGCAGGGCGAACCGCTCGATACCGCGACGCTGTTGTACGATGCGAACGGCAAGCCGAAGGGCTCCATCGTTTCGATCGCGCATCTCGGCGACGCCGAGCGCATGTTCTTCATGACGCTCCTGCTCGCCGATATTCTCGC
>JBBRUZ010000297.1:0-2686 GCA_038247355.1 Rhodobacterales bacterium | reverse complement strand
GCTCGACCTCGCCCCGTGGCGGTTCGAGATGATGTAGAACCCCCTCGCCCGCTCGGACCGCGCCGCCGCCTGGCTCCGCGACGCCGTGACCCGCGCCTGTGATCCGCCCGAGACTCGGTGACCCCGTCCCGGATCGCCGCGCATCGGTTTCGCCGCGGAGCATCCGGCGCCGGACAGGCTGCGCCACGATCCGCCCATGCGACCGCCCTTGCCGGGCCGTCGCGCGGCCCGTAGCTTGACGCGCCAGCCGACAGGAGCCGTCCCGATGAAGATCGCCACGTTCAACATCAACGGCGTCAAGGCGCGCCTGCCCGCGCTGCTCGACTGGCTGGCCGAAGCTGCGCCCGACGCCGTCGTCCTGCAGGAGATAAAGTCCACCGACGAGGCTTTTCCCCGCACCGAGATCGAGGACGCGGGCTACTCGGTCGCGACCCATGGCCAGAAGGGCTTCAATGGCGTCGCCATCCTGTCGCGACTTCCGCCGGAGGACGTGACGCGCGGCCTGCCCGGCGACGACAGCGACGAACAGGCGCGCTGGATCGAGGCGACGGTCGGCGGAAACCTGCGCCTCTGCGGCCTCTATCTGCCCAACGGCAACCCCGCGCCCGGCCCGAAGTACGACTACAAGCTCGCCTGGATGGACCGCCTGCGCGCCCGCGTCGCCGACCTGCTGGCCGCCGAGGAAGCCGCGGCGATCCTCGGCGACTTCAACGTCATCCCCGAGGCCGTGGATTGCCACGACCCGGCGGTCTGGGCCGCCGACGCGCTGTTCCTGCCCGAGACCCGCGCCGCGTACCGCCGCATCACCAACCTCGGCCTGACCGACGCGCTGCGATCGGTCAACGCCGAACCGGGGGTCTACACCTTCTGGGACTATCAGGCCGGCGCCTGGCGACAGAACCACGGCATCCGCATCGATCATGTCCTGCTAACCCCCCAGGCCGCCGACCGCTTGCTCGCCTGCGGCGTGGATGCCGAGATCCGCGACCGCGAAAGGCCGTCCGACCACGTCCCCGTCTGGGCCGAGATCACCGCCTGAGCGCTCAGCCGCCGCGGGCGGTTCCGGTCACGTCCGCCGCGTAAAGCCAGTCGAACCGCCCCATCAGCAGCCCGGGCGCAAGGCGCGACGCGGCCCGCAGCCCCAGATGCGCGGCTGCCCGGAGCGCCGGGTTGGCGAGGTGATAGAGCCGCCCGTTGCGCGCCGCAGCCCGCTGCACGCGCGTCGCCCGCGCCTTGCGCCGCGCCTCGTAGGCCGAAAGGCCTACGGCGAGGTCCGGCCCCGCCGCCGAGAGCGCCGCCGCCAGCACCCAGGCGTCCTCCAGCGCCATCGCGGCCCCTTGCGCGAGGAACGGCGGCATCGGATGGCAGGCGTCGCCGAGCAGCGCGATCCGCCCGCGCGTCCATGCCGGCAGCGCAGGGTGATCGAACACGCCCCAAAGATACGTCGCGTCCACTGCGCCGAGCAGCGCGTCGACCGCACCACCCCAGCCCGCGAAGGCCCGCCGCAGACGCGCCGGATCGTCGGGCGTCGTCCAGCCCTCGGCGGTCCAGGCCGCGCGACGCTCGACCGCGACGAAATTCCACAGCGTCCCGCCGCGCAGCGGATAGGTCACCAGATGCCGCCCAGGCCCCATCGTCACGCAGGCCGCGTCGGGAAACAGGCCGGCCGGCAGACGCCCCGCGGGAACCAGGCCGCGCCAGGCGACGTGGCCGGTGAAGCGCGGCGCGCCGCCGCCGAAATGCGCGGCGCGCACCGCCGAGCGAAGCCCATCCGCGGTGATCGCCGCCTCGGCGTCAAAACTGCCGCCGCCGCCCAGATCGAGCGCAACGCCGCCGCGCCGTTCGCACACACCCTCGACCCGCGCGCCAAGCCGCAGGCGCACGCCGGCGGCGGCCGCACCCTTCGCGAGAACCGCGAGCAGATCGGCGCGGTGAACCTGCCAATAGGGCCGCCCGTAGCGCGCCACGCAAGCCGGCCCGAGCGGCAGCCGCGCCACAGGCCGGCTGGCGCGGAAATCGCGCAATTCGATGGCGCGGGGCAGGCTCGCCACCGCTTCCGCCGCGTCGCGGACCCCGAGCGCTTCGAGAACCGCGACGCCGTTGGGGCCGATCTGGACGCCGGCGCCGATCTCTGCAAGCTCGGTCGCCGCCTCGAAGACGGTCACGCGCGCTCCGCGCAAACGCAGGGCGAGCGCCGCAGCAAGGCCGCCGACGCCCGCGCCGATCACCGCGATGTCGCGATCCGTCAGCGCCATCGCGCGAATCCCCCGCCCAGTCCGAAGCGACGAGACTATCCCGACGATCGCCGGCGGTCAGGCGCGAAACGTCGCCGCCGCGTCACTCCTCGCCGGCGAGTTTCAGCAGGCGGGCCGTTTCGCGGCGAATCTCGCTGGCGCGGAGCACGAAAGCTTCGTCTGCCTGCCGCTGCCGGGCGACGCCGGCGGCGCCGCGCGCCGCGAGCGTGGCGCCGCTGGAGCGGATCGCAGTGATCATTCCCACGAGCCTGCCCTCGGCGTCGAGGACCGGCCCCCCTGAAAAGCCCGGTCGCACGCCGAGCATCCTGACGACGAGCCCCGGACCGTAGGCCCCGAGTTCGACCCTCGGCTGCACGACTACGCCGGCGAGCTCCATGCGCGGTCCGACGCCGCGCCCTCCGCTCGCGTCGATACCTGCGCCCCGGACGGCG
>JBBRUZ010000296.1:0-2710 GCA_038247355.1 Rhodobacterales bacterium | reverse complement strand
CGGTGATGGCGCGCGAGCAGGCGAGGTGCGCCCGGTTCCCGGTCTATCCGGGGCTGTGACGGGCCGCGGAAGGCGGGTGCGGGCGTGGCGGAGGCGTTTCGGCGGGGGTGGGTAGTGCGTGTTTCTCGCTGCCGGCTGCGGGGAGGCTTCGCGCATCCATGACCCAGCATCTCGCCGCGATTGCGATTCTCGTGCCCGACTACGATGCGGGGATCGCCAACTACGTCGGCGATCTGGGGTTCGATCTGAGCGAGGAGACGGACCTCGGAGGTGGCAGGCGCTGGGTGCTGGTGGCGCCGCTCCGGAGCGCGCGAGACGCGGCTTTTGCTTGCAGAGGCTGCCGGGCCCGACCAAGCGGCAGCGGTTGGTCGGCAAGCGGGGGGACGGGTGCTGCTGTTCCTCCACACCGACGATTTTGCGTGCGATCATGCGCGAATGACCGCGCGCGGCGTGCGGTTCCTCGAGGCGCCGCGGGACGAGCCGTATGGCTGCGTGGCGGTGTTCGAGGATGCGTTCGGCAACCACTGGGATCTGATCGAGCCGCGCAGTCGCTGAGGCGCCAGGGTGGGGGCGAATGGTCCGGGCAGGTCCGGCGGGCATGACCGATGGGTCCGGGCTTAGCGGTGGGCAGTCGCGTCGCCGGCGTCGGCGCGCGCAATGACCGCCGGCAGCGGGATCTCGATCCAGAACGTCGCGCCCTCGCCCGGCGCGCTGTCGACGCCGATCCGGCCGGCCATCCGTTTCACCACCTCCGCACAGATGGCGAGGCCGAGGCCGGTGCCGCCGCTGCGTCGCGCCGACGGCCATTCGGATTGTTCGAAGGGCAGAAAGATGCGGTCGACATCTTCCGCCCGCACCCCGATCCCGGTGTCGCGCACCTCGATGCGGAGAAAGCCCGCGGCTACGCGGCACCGCACCGTCACCGAGCCCGCATCGGTGAATTTGGCGGCGTTGCCGACGAGGTTCGTCAGGATCTGGCGCAACCCGTGGCGGTCGCCGCGGCGCTGCGTCACGAGCCCGGGGGCGACCTCGACGCCGAGGTCCAGATCGGCGGCATAGGGCAGGAAGCGCGCCTCGGCGAGAACCTCCTCGATCAGCGCGGTGAGGGCGAATTCGATCGCCGCGTCGATCGGGCGCCCCCGGTCGATCTGGGAAAAGTCAAGGATGCGGTTGATGACGTCGAGCAGGTGAAATCCGGAGGATCGGATGATCTCGACATTGGTGCGGGTTTCGGGGTCGAGGTCGGCCGCCAGCACGACGCTCGCCATGCCGAGCACGCCGTTGAGCGGGGTGCGGATCTCGTGCGAGACGGTGGCGATGAACTGCGACTTGGCGGCGTCGGCGGCCAGCGCCTTTTCGGCCATCGCGGCAAAACGGGCGGTGCGTTCGGCGACGCGGGTTTCCAGTTCGCGCGTGTGCGCCTCGAGCTGCGCCAGCGCGGCGAGGCGGTCGAGGTTCACCGCATGGACGAGCTGGCAGGTCGCAACCAGAAATTGCAGATAGAGCGCGGCGGTGACGAATTCCGCCGCCCCGATCGATCCCGCCTCGGCGACCAGCATTGCGAGCGCCACGTTGGCCGCCAGCAGCGAAATTGCAGCGCCATCGAGGCTTCGGCGCTGCATCGCGATCCAGAGGCACAGCGGGATCGCGAGCATCAGCGTGCCGCCGCTGGGGCTGATGTCCGCCAGCGGAAGCGACAACAGCAGCGACAGGAAGCCCAGCAGAACGGCGGCGAGCGCCGCGATCGCCAGGGCGGGGCGGGGTTCGGCGATTATGCGGGGAAACTCGCCCAGGCTGAACAGCGCCGCGCTGAAGGTGAAGACGCCGAGCGGCTCGAAAATCGCGCTCAGCAGCACGGCGTCCAGCGGCCCGGACGCGCCGGGGGTCCAGCCGCGCGGAACGCCGAGCAGGCGCCCGGCCGCAACGACGACAGTGAACGCGGCGACACCGGCGAGGAAGATCAGCCAGTCGCTGGTCCGCGATTTCGCGGCGCGGCGCCGGGCGAGGGTCCGCATGACGGTCGCGGCGCCCGCCGCCGCCAGACCCTGCGTCGCGCCGTCCAGCAGAGCGGCGCCGGGCGAAAGGTCCCACGCGAGCCCGGCGGCCACGAACGCCAGCGCCGCAGCGAGCGCGCCGGGTCCGCGAAGCAGCACTACCGCTCCGAGCGCGGCGCCCGAGGCCGGGGTGGCCCCGAGCAGCACAACGTCGGCCAATCCGAAGATCCGGCAGACGGAGACCAGCGCGAAGATCGTCAGGACAGCCAGAATCCAAGCGATGGGCTCGTCCCGGACGCGCATCCGCGGGTCTCCTTCTGGAAACTGACGTTTTGAACTCTCGGAACGGTCTCGGCGCTACTTGCTCGAAGTTCGATTGCTTTCGCGCCACTGACGAACATCAGCGAAAATCATCGGTTCGTCGATATTCGTGCTCCCCTGGCCGGGATCTGTCAACCGGGAGGCGACCATGCGGGGCCGTGCAGGGCGAATTTCCGTCCGATATGCTGCGACACACGGCTTTGTGATCGGCGTCCGGCGGTGGGGAGGGACGGATTGCGGGGCGTCAGTCGATAGCGCACCGTTCCCAGGTGGGATGAAACAGGCCGGCGGGCGAGAGGGTGAAGATCTCGCAGCCGGTCTCGGTCACGCCGACCGAATGCTCGAACTGCGCCGAAAGCGAGCGGTCCTTGGTGACGGCGGTCCAGTCGTCGTCG
>JBBRUZ010000295.1:0-2721 GCA_038247355.1 Rhodobacterales bacterium | reverse complement strand
TCGCCGACGTCGAACACGGCGATCTGATGCAGATCCGCCAGAACGCCAACCGCGCCGCCGCCCTCGTGCGCCAGTTGCTGGCATTCTCGCGGAAACAGACGCTGCGCCCGACGGTCATCAACCTCCGGGACACACTGTCGGAACTTACCCACCTTCTCAACCGCCTGCTGACCGACAAGGTGACGCTGCGCATCGCCCATGGCCCGGATCTGCTGCCGGTCCGCGTCGACGAACGGCAGCTCGAACAGGTGATCATGAATCTGGTCGTCAACGCCCGCGACGCCATGCCCCGCGGCGGTGAAGTGCGCATCACCACCCGCAACCTTCGCCTGACGGAGGAACTGCACCGCGACCGCGCGATCGTGCTGCCGGGCGACTACGTGGTGATCGAAGTCGCCGACAGCGGCACCGGCATCCCCGAGGGCAAGCTCAACAAGATCTTCGAGCCCTTCTACACGACGAAACAGGTCGGCGAAGGCACCGGCCTCGGCCTCTCGACCGCCTACGGCATCGTCAAGCAGACCGGCGGTTTCATCTTCGTCGAGAGTCTGGCGGGCTCGGGTGCGATCTTCACGATCTTCCTGCCGGCCCACGAACGCGTCGAGCGGCTCCCTGCCCCGGAGCCGGAAGTCAAGCGCGCCCGCGACCTCACCGGCCGCGGGCTCGTACTCCTCGTCGAGGACGAGGACGCGGTGCGCTCGTTCGCCGCCCGCGCGCTGCGCCTGCGCGGCTACACGGTGGTCGAGGCCGGATCGGGCGAGCAGGCGCTCGAAATCCTCGCCGATCCGCTGTTGCTCATCGACATCATGCTGTCGGACGTCATCATGCCCGGTCTGGACGGCCCGGCTTGGGTGCGCGAGGCGCGATTGACCCGGCCCGACGCCAAGGTCATCTTCATGTCGGGCTACGCCGAGGACGCGTTTGTCGGCGGTGACAGCGGCATCCCCGGCTCCACGTTTCTGCCCAAGCCCTTCACCCTCAACGAACTGACCGAGAAGGTGAAGGACCAGCTGGAGGCGTGAGGCTGCCGCTTTTCCCGTTCCCGGGCGGCTCGCGGCCGACCCGGCGACCCGCCCATACCGGCGCCGTCGATGATCGCTTAACGAAGATGACCGAGAATTGGACCGGAGGAAAAATTTGTATTGATTTGTTCCGGTTTTAGCCCCATGTTGATGTAAGAACAAGGCATGAACATACCTGCGATTGCCGCGATCGAGCAACTGTGGAATAAAGGCGCACAACGATGATCTCTTCCCTCGTGGACTTGAGCGAAAGACGCGGAATGGACAAGCAGAAGGCGCTCGAATCCGCCCTCGCGCAGATCGAGCGCAGCTTCGGCAAGGGGTCGATCATGCGGCTCGGGGCCACGCCCGCGCTTGACATCGAAGCGATCTCGACGGGCTCCATCGGCCTCGACATCGCGCTCGGCATCGGCGGCCTGCCCAAGGGCCGCATCATCGAGATCTATGGGCCGGAAAGCTCGGGCAAGACGACACTTGCGCTCCACGTCATCGCCGAGGAGCAGGCAAAGGGCGGCGTCTGCGCTTTCGTCGACGCGGAACACGCGCTCGATCCCTCCTATGCCAAGCGCGTCGGCGTCAACATCGACGAGTTGCTGATTTCCCAGCCCGATGCCGGCGAACAGGCGCTGGAGATCACCGAGACCCTCGTGCGGTCCGGCGCCGTTTCGGTGGTTGTGGTCGACAGCGTCGCGGCCCTGACGCCGAAATCCGAGCTCGAAGGCGACATGGGCGACGCCCAGGTCGGCGCCCAGGCCCGGCTGATGAGCCAGGCGATGCGCAAGCTCACGTCCGCGATCAGTCGTTCGAACTGCATGGTGATCTTCATCAACCAGATCCGGATGAAGATTGGCGTGATGTTCGGCTCCCCCGAGACGACTTCTGGCGGTAACGCCTTGAAGTTCTACGCTTCCGTGCGGCTTGACATCCGCCGCATCGGCGCGATCAAGGATCGCGAGGAGACGGTCGGCAACACGACCCGCGTCAAGGTCGTCAAGAACAAGGTCGCGCCGCAGTTCCGGCAGGTCGAGTTCGACATCATGTACTGCGAGTGCATCTCCAAACGGGGCGAACTTATCGACCTCGGGGTCAAGGCCGGCGTGGTCGAGAAATCCGGGTCCTGGTACTCGTTCACGGATCAGCGCATCGGCCAGGGCCGCGAGAACGCCAAGAACTTCCTGAAGGAGAACCCCGACATCGCCCATCAGATCGAGGACAAGATCCGCGCCGCGCACGGTCTCGATTTCGGCATCGCCGGTGACGATGTCGACATGCTGGAGGATTGAGCCTCCGCACTGTTGCGATCGTCTTTCTCCGCGCCGCGTCTGGGCGTCGGCGCGGGGCGCCACACCCGATACCCGCACGAGGCGCGGATCCGCCACGAAAGGACGGAGTGCATCGTGTTTGCGAGCCACGCGCGTTATCACTCTCTGAAAACCGGCCGCGCGCGCGCAGATATCCCCGCGTGCCTGCGCTGCTGCCGGGTCTTCTCCGACGCGGGCGCTTTCCGGTGAAAGCGGTAAGAAAAATACTCAGCCCATCCGACCAGACGGGCTAGACGACGAGGCAGCGTCGGGGCACCTGATCTCCCAACGTGTATCAGAGCACGTCGTAAACGGCGTCATCTGACGCATTGCTGTCGAGATGGATTAGGCGTCTAATTCTCAACGAATTCAAGCCCCCCCAACCGTATGTCCGAGGG
>JBBRUZ010000294.1:0-2753 GCA_038247355.1 Rhodobacterales bacterium | reverse complement strand
CGCATAGCCGAGCTTCATGCGGCAGCCCTGAACGTCGTGCGAAACTTACTGCAAAAGACTTTTGTTTCGCACATATGATTTGCGAAGATTTTCGCCTTGCATCCCGGCATTGCCCGTTCCCTTCGCATAAGTTGAAAGTTTTGCACGGTATGCCGACCCGTCATCTCACTGACGCCCAGCGTCAGGGCTTCGCCCGCTTCGATGGCGAACTCTTGGCCGACCAACTCGCGCGATACTTTCATCTGGATCAGACCGATTGCGATCTGATCGGATCGCTGCGCGGCGACCATAATCGTCTCGGCTTTGCGGTGATGCTGACGAGCGTTCGGGTTCTGGGGGCATTTCCCGTTTCGGCCGTCGAGATCCCGGCGTCGGTGTTGGCGACCCTGACCGCGCAGCTCGACCTTGCGCCCATAACCGGCATCCATGCCTATTTCGACGGGAGCAGTCGCATCCGCCACCTCACGCTTATCCGGACACATTGCGGTTTCACAGACTTTGGCGACAACGCCGTGGCGCGCTTCCGGCTGACCCGATGGCTCTACACCCTGTGCTGGAGCGGTGACGATCGGCCCGGCCCGCTGATCGATCGCGCTGCGGCATGGCTGATCGCCAACAAGGTGTTGTTGCCGGGCGTAACGGTGCTCGAGCGACTGGTTGGCAGGATCCGCGATCGTGCGCGCACGAGGCTGTGGCGGCATCTGGTCGCCAGCCTGAGCGATGACCAGCGCGTGCGCATCGCCGCGCTGTTTGACGAAGGCGACACGTCGACGTTCGCCGCCCTCGATGCGCTGCGGACCGTTCCCAGCAAGCGCATGTCGAGCGAACTTTATCGCCACCTCGATCGGCTCGATGCGGTCCGGGCCTTCAATCTGCGGCCGGCGCCACCACGGGGCGTTCCCGCCGCAACCCTTGAGCGGCTCGCGCGGGTGGCGCGGGTTGGCAAGCCTTCGGCCATCGCCGCGCTGCAGGAGCCACGGCGGACCGCGACCGTCGCGGCGCTCTTCCATACGCTCGAAGCCGCAGCCCAGGACGACGCCGCCGAGTTGGCCGAGGCGCTGCTCTCGGACATGGTCAAGGGCGCAGAAGCCGCCGAAAGGCAGGACCGCCTGCGCAGCCTGCGCGATCTCGATGGTGCAGCGATGTTGCTTCACACGATGGGTCTGCTGGTTCTGGCCGACGATGCTCTGCCGCTCGATGGATGGCGAGACATGCTTTTTGAGCAGGTGCCCCGTCCTGACATCGAGGCCGCCATGTCGAAGGTGGAGGAAATCGCCAGACCCGCCGAGACCAAGCCCTACGACCAGCTGCGGGCAAAATGGCGGGGCGCCCGGCGATTGTTCTGCGAAATCGTCACCCGTATCGAGACCGACGCTGCCCCGGGCGGCAAAAATGTTAAGGCCGCGATCAGCTTCCTCAGGGGCGTCGACGACTGGTCGGCTCTCAATAAAATGCGCGACGCGCCGACCGCCGCGGTCCCCAAGGCGTGGCGACAACATGTCCTGGACCGTGAAGGCAAAGTGCTCGACCCCAAGGCCTATGTCTTTGCGATCATCGATGCATGGCGTCTCGCGATCAAGCGACGCGACGTCTTCGCCAGCCC
Organism: Rhodobacterales bacterium; assembly: GCA_038247355.1. Classification (GTDB taxonomy): domain Bacteria; phylum Pseudomonadota; class Alphaproteobacteria; order Rhodobacterales; family Rhodobacteraceae; genus Amaricoccus. The sequence continues at coordinate 1,150 of JBBRUZ010000294.1, read as the reverse complement.
CGGCATCCGATACGGTGATCCCCGGCGCGGGATGCTCGAGGGCGAGTCCTGGCAAAACTCCCGGCTGATGGTCGCGCGCGCCCTGGGTCGATCGCTCGAAGCCGATACGGAGATCGACGGCCTCTCCCGCCTTCTCGACGAGGCATATCGCCATGTCGCCGGGCGGGCTGCCGACAACCCTGACCTGCGTTTCGAGACAGTCGCCGGCAAGACCGAGATTGTCGTCACACCCCTCGACAAGCTCGACGAGCCTGAGAGCCTGCGGGCGCTTCGCGCCGCCGTCCAGACGAGCATGCCAAAGGCAGGAATGCCCGATATCTTTCTCGAAGTCATGGCCCGGACCGGATTTGCCAGGTCCTTCACCCATCTGAGCGAGCGTCAGGCCAGCGTCGATCACTTCGAGATCAGCCTGTGCGCCGCCCTGGTGGCCAGCGCTTGCAACATCGGTCTTGAGCCACTCGTGCGTCCGGAACTTCCAGCCCTGCGCCGCGACCGGCTGTCCTGGGTGGGCCAGAACTTCATTCGGCCAGAAACCATAGCCGCAGCCAACGCCGCGATCGTTACCGCGCACAGCCGTCTGGATATCGTTCGTCACTGGGGTGCCGGCGAGGCGGCCAGCGCCGACGGCATGCGGTTCGTTGCGCCATCGAGCGCCATCCACGCCGGGCCCAATCCCAAATACTACGGCCAGGAGCGCGGCGTCACCTGGTACAACATGATTTCCAATCAGTTCAGCGGTCTCGCCGGCGCGGTCATCCCCGGCACCTTGCGCGACAGCCTTGTCGTCCTCGCACTGTTGCTGGAGCAGGAAACCGAGCTTGAACCGCTGGAAATTATGACCGACACCGCCGCCTGTTCCGATGCCATCTTCGGCCTGTTCTGGCTTTTGGGCTATCAGTTCAGCCCACGTCTGGCGGACATCGGCGGCGCAAAGCTGTGGCGCATCGACCGCCACGCGCGCTACGGGCGGTTCGATGCGATTGCCTGGGGCGGGATCAACATCAGCCTGATCCGGGAGCACTGGCCCGACCTGATCCGTTTGGCCGGATCGCTCAAGCTCGGCCATCTCAAAGCCGCCGGCGTCATGCGCATGTTGCAGGTCAAGGACCGCCCGACCTCCCTCGCCAAGGCCCTGTCCGAACTGGGGCGT
>JBBRUZ010000293.1:0-2810 GCA_038247355.1 Rhodobacterales bacterium | reverse complement strand
GCGCGCGCCAGTTGGCGCAAAGCGCGTCGAGGTCTATGGAAAGCGTCGGCGTTGCCATGCTGCGGTATTGACAGGCGCGCGCGCGGGGTCAAGGGGAATTCTGCTGCAAGGAGCGGCCGTTTGCAGGGGCATCGAGCCCCCGCAAAGGCGGCGCGGACGTCGCCGCGCCCGGCGTCGGGGGGCACTGTCCCGCGGTTCCGACACTGCCCCCGATCGACCGCGAGCGCTACACGATCGTGCGGGACGCCGCGGCGCTCGAAGCGTGGGTCGTGCGCATCCGCGATGCCGGCGTCGTGGCGGTGGACACCGAGACGACCTCGCTCGACGAGATGCGCGCCGAGCTGGTGGGGATATCGCTGTGCACCGGGCCGGGCGCGGCGACGTACGTTCCGGTCGGACACGTGTCGGGCGGCGGCGATCTGTTCGGGGCTTCGGCGCGCGTCGCGGAGCAGTTGACCCCCGAGGCTGCGCTGGCGATCCTGAAGCCGGTACTGGAGGATCCCGCCATCCTCAAGGTCGGCCAGAACATGAAGTACGACGCGAAGATCTTCGCGCGGCGCGGCGTCGTGGTGGCGCCCGTCGACGACACGATGCTGATTTCCTATGCGATGCACGCGGGTCTGCACGGGCACGGGATGGACTTCCTGTCGCGCGAATACCTCGGGCACGCGCCGATCCCGATCAAGTCGCTGATCGGCTCGGGTAAGGCGCTGAAGTCCTTCGCCGACGCGCCGATACCTGAGGCGGCCGTTTACGCGGCGGAAGATGCGGAGATCACCTGGCGGCTGTGGCGGGTGCTCAAGCCGAGGCTGCCGTTCGCGCGGGTGAGCCGCGTCTACGAGACGATGGAGCGGCCGCTGGTGGCGGTCCTGGTGGAGATGGAGATGCACGGGGTCCGGGTGGACCGCAGCCACCTGTCGCGCATGTCGGGGGCGTTCGCGCAGAAGATGGCGGCGCTGGAGGACGAGATCCAGAGGCTGGCGGGGGGCAGGTTCAACATCGGATCGCCGAAGCAGCTGGGCGAGGTGCTCTACGACCAGATGGAGCTCGCGGGCGGCAGGAAGGGAAAGACCGGCGCCTACGCGACCGGCGCAGACGTTCTGGAGGAGCTGGCGGCCCAAGGGCACGAGTTGCCGGCGCGGGTGCTCGACTGGCGCCAGATCGCGAAACTGAAGTCGACCTATACCGATGCGCTGCAGCAGCACGTCAATCCGGAGACGGGGCGCGTGCATACGTCCTATTCGATAACCGGGGCGGCGACAGGGCGGATCGCGTCCACCGATCCGAACCTGCAGAACATTCCGGTGCGCAGCGAGGAGGGCCGCCGGATTCGGGAGGCGTTCGTCGCAGAGGCGGGCAACGTGCTGGTGTCGCTCGACTACAGCCAGATCGAGCTGCGCATCCTCGCGCATGTCGCGGACATCCCCGCGCTGAAGGAAGCGTTCCGGCAGGGGCTGGACATCCATGCGATGACCGCCGCGGAGATGTTCGGCGTGCCGATCGCCGGGATGGACCCGATGATCCGGCGGCAGGCGAAGGCGATCAACTTCGGGGTCATCTACGGGATTTCGGCGTTCGGGCTGGCGAACAACCTGCGGATCCCGCGCGAGGACGCGAAACGGTTCATCGACACATACTTCGAGCGGTTTCCGGGGATCCGGGCCTACATGGAGCGGACGCGGGACTTCGCGAAGGCGAACGGCTACGTCGAGACGCTGTTCGGGCGGAAAATCCACACGCCGGAGATCAACGCGAAGGGGCCGGCGGCGGGGTTCGCTTATCGCGCGGCCATCAACGCGCCGATCCAGGGGGCGGCGGCGGACGTCATCCGCCGGGCGATGATCCGAGTTCCGGCGGCGATCGCGGGGCTCCCGGCGCGGATGCTGCTCCAGGTCCATGACGAGCTGCTGTTCGAAGTCGCCGAAGGGGCGGTCGAGGAGACGATCGCGCGGGTGAAGGGCGTGATGGAGGGGGCGGCGATGCCGGCCGTGGACCTGTCGGCGCCGCTGGTGGTGGACGCGGGTTATGGGCCGAACTGGGCCGCGGCGCACTGACAGCAGCTGGCTTTCGCGATCTGCTATGCCTAAAATGGTACACTATGTAACGAATTGGCGCTGGCGCGTGATTGCCGTGGACAGGAAGGCGCCGTTGGCGTGACATTTAGTTTCCGAAAAGTGGTTATAAAGGGGCGAAGCATGTTTGGAACATTTCGCTGGCCGGTTGGTGTCGCGATTTTTGCGATGGGTGTTGCGGCGTTCGACGGCGCTTCTGCGACGACGATCACGTCGAGCGCGACTAGGCCGACGGGAGGCGTGGCTCTCACGCTCGATCCGGCGGATTTCCTGGCGTCTGGCGGGCCCGGTTACGGCGGATCGGTGATCGGGGATCCCTACGAGGTTTCGACCAAGAACGCCGCCAGCCCGCACCCCTATGGCCGCTTCGATCCGCTCGGCGGCACATGGGTCGACAGCAACGACAACCCGACCGTCGCGTGGAGCCACAGCTATTCGACGCCGATCAGGTCCATTACGTTCGCCCTGACCGACGCCTTCGACCAGGAACCCAATTTCGGTCTTGGCCCGAGTTTCTTTACGCTCAGCGTCGAAGATGCGATCTGGTCGATCCCCAGCCGCGAGGCGAACGGCACGCTCCATTGGATCACAGTGTTGTTCGATGCGCCGACCGGTGCCGCCACGTTGCTGTTCGAGACGCGGACGAACGACGGCTGGGGTGTGTCAGCGGCCGAGGTGGCGCCCGTGCCGCTGCCGCCAGCCGTTCTATTGCTCGGCACTGGTCTGGCGCTGATGGGC
>JBBRUZ010000292.1:0-2821 GCA_038247355.1 Rhodobacterales bacterium | reverse complement strand
GATCTTCTCGACGGCGGTGACGGGAACGACACCCTGATCGGCGATGGCGGCAAAGACGCGCTGTTCGGTGGCGCAGGGAACGACGTGCTGGATGGCGGTCAGGGCGACGACTGGATCGACGGCGGTTTCGGCGACGACCTGATCTCGGCCGGCAACGGCGATGACGCGGTTTTCGGCGGCGCCGGCGCCGACACCATCCTGAGCGGCTACGGCGATGATGTCGTGGACGGCGGCGCGGATGCGGACCGCATCGACGCGGGTGGCGGCGACGATCTGATCTACGGGGGCGAAGGCGACGATTTCGTCGCCGCATTCGACGACTTCGGGCGCGGCGACGATGCGGTCTTCGGGGGCGCTGGAAATGATGCGCTTCACGGTGGACGCGGCGCGGACTATCTCGACGGCGGCGAGGGCAACGACCTGCTGAGCGGCGGGGCTGGCGACGATTACCTGATCGGCGGCGCAGGCTCCGACGCCTTCGTCATTCGCAGCGCCTTCGGCGTCGAAACGATCGCCGATTTCTCCGCCGACGACTATCTGCTCATCACCCGCGACATCAACGGGCAGGGCGCGTTGTCGGGGGCGGATCTGGCGGGGCGTCTGACCGACCTCGGCGACGCCGCCTATCTCGATCTCGGCGGCGACCATGGCGCGTTGTTCCTCGGGATCGGGGCCGAAGAGCTCGGCGCGATCTTCGACACCCACGCGGGCTTCGTGGTTTGACGCCCGTGGCCGGTCGCGGTTCCCGATCCAGCACCACCGACAAAGGAGAATTATCATGCGGGTCCTGCTGACCGGCGGCGCGGGCTATGTGGGCAGCGCCTGTTTTCGAGCCTTCCGCTCGAGGGGAATCGAGGCGTTCGTCTTCGACGACCTGAGCGAAGGTCACGCTGCGGCCGTCGAGCCGGACCGCCTCGACATCGGCGACCTGCGCGACACCGAAGCCGCCGCGCGCTGTCTTCGCGACCGCGACATCACCCATGTCGTGCATTTCGCCGCCCTGACGTCGGTGCCCGGCTCGATCACGGACCCGAGCGGCTATTGGTCGACCAACGTCGACGGCTCGCGCAGCCTCCTCGAAGCGATGCGCGCGACCCGCGTCGGACGGATCGTGTTCTCCAGCACTGCGGCGGTCTACGATCACGGGTTCGACCGGCCGATCCGCGAGAGCGATCCGATCGCTCCGGCGACGCCGTACGGCACGTCGAAGCTGGCGGTGGAGCATCTGCTGCAGGGCTACGCCGACGCATACGGCTTCGGCGCGACGGCGCTGCGGTACTTCAACGCCTCCGGCGCTGACGCCGACGGCCGACACGGCGAGGCGCACCGGGTCGAGACCCACGCCATTCCTTTGCTGGCGGAGGCCGCGCTCGGCCACCGCGCGTCGTTCAAGCTCTTCGGCAACCAGTGGAACACACCTGACGGCTCGTGCATTCGCGACTTCGTGTCGGTGCAGGATCTCGCATCGGCGCATCTGCTCGCGCTCCAGCGCCTGGAACTGGGGCGGATGGAGCGGTGCAACCTCGGGTCGGGATCGGGCACGAGCGTCAAGGCGCTGCTGGCCGCCGCGTCGGCGGTGGTGGGACGCCCGATTCCACACAGCATCGAGCCGCCGCGACCGGGCGACCCGGCGGTGCTGGTCGCCGACATCGCGCGCGCCCGCAAGGTGCTGGGCTGGGCGCCCACGCGATCCCGTATCGAGGACATTCTGACGTCCGCGATCAAGTGGCGCCGGTCGGCGGAATTCGGCTATCCGGCGAGGGTCCGCGATCTCGGCGCAGCCGACCGCGCCGCCTGACGCGGCGACCTCCGGGGCGGCCTCCGGGCCGCCCCACTTGAGGCGGCGCGCGTGGCATGCGACAGCAATTCCGAGAAAGTCCGAGGTCCGCCCGCATGACGCCACTCGCCGCCCCCTTTCCGCTCGGCCGGCCGCGCCGGCTGCGCCGCACGCCGTGGATCCGGTCGATGGTCAGCGAGAGCCGGCTTTCGACGTCGGATCTGATCTGGCCGATCTTCGTTCGCGACGGCCAGGATCTGGTCGAGCCGATAGCCTCGCTGCCCGGCGTCGAGCGGCTGAGCATCGACCGGGCGGTGCGCGCCGCCGAGGAAGCGGCGGCCTTGGGCATCCCCTGCCTCGCGCTCTTTCCGTTCACCGAAGCCGCCGACAAGAACCCGGAGGCGACCGAAGCCTGGAACCCCGACAACCTCGTCAACCGCGCGACGCGGGCGATCAAGGCCGCGGTGCCGAACATCGGCGTGATGCTCGACGTGGCGCTCGACCCCTACAATTCCGAAGGTCACGACGGATTGGTGCGCGACGGCGTGATCCTCAACGACGAGACCCTGATCGCGCTGGAAAAGATGGCCCTCGCGCAGGCGGAGGCCGGCGCCGACATCCTCGGCCCGTCGGACATGATGGACGGTCGGATCGCGGTGCTGCGCCAGGCGCTGCAGGAGCACGATTTTCCCGACACGGCGATCCTGAGCTACGCCGCGAAGTACGCGTCGGCGTTCTATGGGCCATTTCGCGACGCGGTTGGCGCGACTGGCGCGCTGAAGGGCGACAAGAAGACCTACCAGATGGATCCCGCGAACGCCTCCGAGGCGCTGCGCGAAGTGGCGATCGACCTCGCGGAGGGCGCCGACATGGTGATGGTCAAGCCCGGCATGCCCTATCTCGACATCTGCGCCCGGGTGAAGGCCGAGTTCGGCGTTCCGACATTCGCCTATCAGGTCTCGGGCGAATACGCGATGATCGAGGCGGCGGCTGCGAACGGCTGGATCGACGGCGAGCGCGCGATGTGGGAGAGCCTGATCGCGT
>JBBRUZ010000291.1:0-2856 GCA_038247355.1 Rhodobacterales bacterium | reverse complement strand
GGACGGCCCGGCCGCGCCGCGATCAGGAGCCGACGACGCCGCCGTCCTCCTTCGAGATCACGACGGTCGCCGACCGCGGCCAGGCGTCGCCGCCGTCCGGCCAGTGGCTCTTGAGCGTGCCGGCGGCGTATTCCTCCTCGGTCGTCGTGGCGCCCGGATGCTGGACGTTGACGAACATCGTCGTCCCGTCCGGCGTGAAGGCGATGCCGGTGATCTCCTGGCCGACCGGCCCGGTGAGGAAGCGCCGAATCTCGCCGGTTCGCGGATCGCCGCACAGCATCTGGTTGTTGCCGAACTGGGCGAAGTCGCCGGTGTTCTGTTGCGCCTCTCCGATGTCGGTCTGGATCCAGATGCGCCCCGCCGCGTCGAAGCCGAGCCCGTCCGGGCAGGCGAAGATGTTGTCGTCGCCGAGCGGCTCGCCGGCGAAGGTGGCGCTCAGGTGACACTCGCCAATGTCGACAACTTCGTCGATGGCGCGGCGGTGGCCCGCATCGGCGACCGCAATTTCGCCATCCTCCGGGCTTTCGCCGCCGATCAGGTGCTGATCGCGCCCGAGGACCGCATCTGCGGGTTCATGCTCGAAATGCTCGACGTCGAGGGCATCGTGCCCGAGCCCACCGGGGGCCGCAAGAAATACTACATCCTGCGCCTGCCGCAGCGCCCCGGCGCCTTGCGCAAATTCCTCGGCTGCCTCGGCCCCGACGACGACATCTCGCGCTTCGAATATCTCAAGAAATCTGCCCGTAATGACGGCTCGGTGCTGCTCGGCGTCGAGAGCCGCTCGCGCGCCGAATTCAAGGCGCTGGCGGCGCGGATGACCGTCGCGGGGTTCGGGTTTCAGGACATCACGGACGATGCTGTCATAACGAGCCTGATCATCTGACATCGCCACCAACTTGGCCGTCAGACCGCAGAACCGGCAATAACTGTCGAAGCGCCGTGTCGACTCATGTTGACTCAGGCCGAGACACGTATTGCATGGGACGACAAACACTACAGGGAGGGAACGGTCATGGACAACGAACCGCGCCATCAGGGCGAATACGAGGAATTCTCGGCAGCTGATCCGCCCACCGGCCGCTCTGCCCGCGCGATATGGGGGTTGCGCGCCTTCGGGCTGATCGCCGCGCTGACCGTCTGGATCGCCATGGGCCGCTCGGAGGGCCTGTCGCCGGACGCACGCTGGGTCGCCGCCGTCGGTACGCTGATGGCGATCTGGTGGATGACCGAAGCCATTCCCCTCTCGGCAACCTCCCTGCTGCCGATCGTGCTGATCCCGATGCTGACCGAACGCACCGTCGCCGAGGCTACCGCGCCCTACGCCAGCTCCATCGTGTTTCTGTTCCTCGGTGGCTTCCTGATCGCCATCGCCATGGAGAAATGGAATCTGCACAAGCGCGTGGCGCTGCTGACTCTCAGCCGGGTCGGCGTGGCGCCAAAGCGCATCGTTTTGGGCATGATGCTCGCTACGGGCTTCTTGTCGATGTGGGTGTCGAACACGGCGACCACGCTGATGATGCTGCCGATCGGGTTGTCCGTTCTTACGCTCGTCGTCGAGCGCAGCGCCACGAAGCAGGGCGCCGCTGACGTCGCCGGCCTGCACGAGGGCGGGCGGATAACCGACGTGATCGATGACGAGAACATCAAAAGCTTTGGCGTCTGCCTCGTGCTCGCGATCGCCTGGTCGGCGACGATGGGCGGCCTCGGAACCCTGCTCGGCAGTCCGCCGAATGCTATTGTCGCGGGTTACGCCGCTGACCAACTGGGGCGCGAGATCGGCTTCCTGCAATGGATGATGATTGGTTTTCCGCTCGCGCTCGCCTTCATCCTGATCGGCTGGGTGCTGATGACCCAAGTGCTTTATCGCTTCGATCTCCCCGAGGTTCCAGGCGGCCGCGCGATGATCGACGACGAGATCCACGCGCTCGGCCCCCTCAGACAGGGCGAAAAGACAGTCATGGTCGTCTTCGGCACGGCGGCGTTTCTGTGGGTCGTGCCGGGGATTCTGTCCAGCATTCCGGGCATTGGTGAACTGCTCGGTCCGTTCGGAGACATGAACGACACCGCCATCGCCATCGCCGCAGGGATCGCGATGTTCATTCTTCCCGGACGCGGGCGGACCGAAATGGTGTTGAACTGGAAAGACGCCGAGGACGGCCTGCCTTGGGGCGTCCTCCTGCTGTTCGGCGGCGGCCTCAGCCTCGCCGGCGCCGTCGCCGCGTCCGGCCTCGACGGCTGGTTCGGCGCGCAGGTCAGCGGATTGGGCGCGCTGCCCATCGTCCTGCTCGTCGTCGCCATCGTCACGCTCGTGCTGTTCCTGACCGAGATCACCAGCAACACGGCGACGGCGGCGACCTTCATTCCAGTGCTCGGCGGCGTGGCGGTCGGCATCGGCGCCGACCCCCTGACTCTGCTGATCCCGGCGGCGTTCGCCGCGAGCTGCGCTTTCATGCTGCCGGTCGGCACGCCGCCGAACGCCATCGTTTTCGCCAGCGGCGCCGTGAGCATCGCTCAGATGGCGCGGGGAGGCTTCGTGCTGAACATTGTCGGGATCATGCTGATCACCGGCTTTTGCTATTTGCTGGGCGGTTTCGCTCTCGGATTGGTGTTCTAGGCTTACACTCGACGGCGGTGCGCCGGTGGGGTGGATCACGATTGCGCCGCCGCAGCCCAGATCAGTCATTTTTGGCGCCGCATTGGTGTGCGGCCGGGCAAGGACGGCCCGGCCGCGCCGCGATCAGGAGCCGACGACGCCGCCGTCCTCCTTCGAGATCACGACGGTCGCCGACCGCGGCCAGGCGTCGCCGCCGTCCGGCCAGTGGCTCTTGAGCGTGCCGGCGGCGTATTCCTCCTCGG
>JBBRUZ010000290.1:0-2882 GCA_038247355.1 Rhodobacterales bacterium | reverse complement strand
TGACGGGCGGCGTCTCCCGCCCGTGAACCCAGGCGCTGGTCATCGTGTCCATCAGGATCGGATAGGCAAAGGCCGGCGCCAGTGCGCCGACCGCCGCTGAGACCGACAGGAACTGTGCGGAATAGGAATGCCCAAACTGCGCCAGCTGAAAGGCCGAGATGGCCAGCTCATGCAGCGAGGTCGTCTCGTAGCCAGCCGTGATGTGCCAGAGGTCATGCGCCTGCAGGATGCGGGTGTTGAGATAATCGAGCGGCTTGCTGAGGCGGGACAGGCCGATCGACTCCCGGTCCAGCACTTCAAGAACGAACTTGTTGTCGACGATCAGATCGTGGAAGGCGCGGCCCAGCGAGCCCGGCGGGCAGGCGACGAGGTCCCCCAGGCGGACATGTTCCGGGAGCGGACGGTCTGCGATCTCCGGGACGCCCGGCCAGAGATAGGACATGGCGGCGAGCCGGGCCTCGAACGCGGCCGGCATCACGCCGCCGAGGCTGGCTGTCCTCTGGGTAACGGCGAGCGCGTCCAGCTTGCCGGCGGCCAGGTCTGCGGCGACGGACCACCAGGCATCGAACAGGTCCGGCGGGACGTCGCCCGGCGGGAGCGCAAGCGTGCCGAGCGGCGCAGCCTTGACCGGCTTGCCCCTCCAGCCGAGCGCAAGGGCGTCGTAGATCTCACCCGTCCGGTCGGGTTCGAGGAAGGCCGTGCGGGCGAGCAGGCCGGCCATCGCGGCGCGGGCAGCGGGATCGGATTTGCCTTTGGCAGCGGCCAGTTCCGCCGCGAGGGCGCGCACGCCGCCAGTATCCAGCACACCGTTGAAGTGGGTGTGAGCGCGGTGCTTCAGGTCTGCTGGCGTCATGCTTGTGTCTCCTCGGCCGAACCTAGACCAGCTGCGTCCGCGATCAAGCCGGTTTCGGAACGCCTTCGGGCAGGCGCGGCAAGCCGTCGTCAAATTCAAAGAAGGCGGCCTGATGGCTGGTCCAGATATGCACAACCGACCGAGAAGACAGCGGCGTGTCGAGGCTGGCCACACGCAGGATCACGGCGTCCTGAGCCGTCCACTCGGCCATCAGGTGGGAGCCGCACTTCAGGCAGAAGTGTCGCAGCTTGCCTGGCGTCGATTCAATATGGGCGACGATGTCTGCGCCGTGCGTCCATGCAAAATCGGCGCGCGGGACCCGCGCCGTGGTGGCGAAGGCGGCGGAATGGGTTTTCTGGCAGGTGCGGCAATGACAGTGCCCGATCGGGCCGAGGCTCGCGGCGCGGTAAGCGACAGCGCCGCAGAAACAACTTCCCTCGAACATGCTCACTCCTCGTCCGTGAACAGAGCGCTTTGCTGGCCGTTCGGCGCCTTGAGGCCGAGGCGTTCATACGCGAGCGGCGCAGCGACACGGCCTCTGGGGGTGCGGGCTACGTAGCCTTTCTGCATCAGGTAGGGCTCGATGACGTCTTCCACGGCGTCGCGGGCTTCCGAAAGCGCGGCAGCGAGTGTGTCGGCGCCGACGGGGCCGCCGGCATAGGTGTGGACGAGGGCGTGGAGGTAGCGCCGGTCGAGCGCGTCGAGGCCGTCACTGTCGATCTCGAGGCGCTTCAGCGCGCGGTCGGCAGCGGGCTTGTCGATGGGCTGGCCCTCGGAATCGGCAAAGTCACGCACCCGGCGAAGCAGGCGCAGCGCGATACGGGGCGTGCCGCGCGCGCGGGCGGCGATCTCGACGGCGCCTTCCTCCGTGATTGGAGCACCGAGCTTGCGGGCAGCGGCCATGACGATGCGGGCGAGTTCATCGGGTTCGTAGAAATCGAGGCGGATCGGGATACCGAACCGGTCACGCAGCGGCGTCGCGAGGAGGCCGGCGCGGGTCGTCGCGCCGACAAGGGTGAAGGGGGCAAGATCGAGCCGCACAGAGCGGGCGGCGGGGCCCTCCCCGATCACGAGGTCAAGAGCGTAATCCTCCATCGCGGGATAGAGGATTTCCTCGACGATGGCGGGCAGGCGGTGGATCTCGTCGATGAAGAGGACGTCGTTCGGCTCAAGGTTCGTCAAGATGGCGGCGAGGTCACCCGCCTTGGCGATGACGGGGCCGGAGGTCGCGCGGAAACCGACGCCCATCTCGCGGGCGAGTATCTGGGCAAGGGTCGTCTTGCCAAGGCCTGGCGGGCCGAAGAGCAGCACATGGTCAAGCGCCTCGCTGCGCCCGCGCGCGGCATCGACATAGACTTTCAGGTTCGATTTCGCCTTGCGTTGGCCGACATAGTCCTCGAACGTCTGGGGACGGAGGGCCCTGTCGAGCGCGTCCGGCGCCTGGGCCTGCGAGTCGGCGAGGGAATCCTTGCGGCTCACCGCGCGAGTTCCTTCAGGGCACCCTTGACCAACGCGCTGACACTGTCAGCGGCGCCGTCCTTGGCGGCGGCGGCGACGGCGCGGGAAGCTTCGGAGGGCGTGTAACCGAGATTTGTCAGGGCACTGACGGCTTCGGCGCGGGGGCCGGTGCTGGCGACCACAGGCGCGGAAGCGAGGCCGGCAACGGCGGCGGTTTCGAACCGGCCGAAGCGGCCCATCGGGGGCGCCTTGCCGGCGAGCTCGGTGACGATGCGCTCGCCGAGTTTCTTGCCGATGCCTTTGGCGCGCGTGAAGGCGCCGGAATCGCCGAGCGCGATGGCGTCCATTATCTCGGCGGGGGCGAGGCCGTCGAGGATGGCGAGCGCGGACTTTCCGGCAACGCCGGGCACATCCTGCAGCCGCACGAACCAGGCGCGCTCTTCATCCGTGGCGAAGGCGAAGAGCGTGATGGAGCTTTCGGTGACGCGCGTTTCTACCTGCACGGTGACGCGGTCTCCCGCCTGCAGGCGGGCGAGCAGGCGCGTGCCCGCGAGGGCGACATAGCCGACGC
>JBBRUZ010000289.1:0-2888 GCA_038247355.1 Rhodobacterales bacterium | reverse complement strand
GCTCAGGTCGCGAACGACGCCCTCGGCGTCCAGGATGCCTGGCTTCTCGGAACCCGCGGATCCGAAGCGAACAAGTTTCATGTGGATGTCCTTCCGTTAGACGTTCGACCAGCCGCCGTCGATGATCTGCGCCGTGCCGGTGGTGAAGCTGCTCTCGTCCGAAGCGAGATAGACGGCGAGCGCCGCGATCTCCTCGGGTCTCCCCAACCGGCCCATGGGCTGGCGGGCGACGAACGCGGCATGCGCGTCGAAATCGCCCTGCGCCCGCATCCGGTCGTGCAGCGACGGGCTCTCGACCGTGCCGGGGCAGATCGCGTTGACCCGCACGCCAGAGGTGATGAAATCCGCGGCGACCGCCTTGGTCATGCCGATGACGCCGGCTTTGGTCGCGCCATAGACGAAACGGTTCGGCGCGCCGATGATCGACGAGGCGACCGACGCCATGTTGATGATCGAGCCCGAGCCCTTCGCGATCATGCCCGGCAGGAAGGCGCGCATCATCCGGTACATCGCCGTCATGTTGAGATCGACCGAGAACGCCCATTTCTCGTCGTCGCAGTCGAGGATCGTGCCGTGATCGACGAACCCCGCGCAGTTGAAGAGCACGTCGACGCCGCCGATGCGGTCGCGCAGGTCGGTGATGGCGGCCGGGTCGCGCGCGTTGAGGACGGCGGTCTCGAGGCCTTGCCCCGCCAGTTCGCCGAGGGCCGTCTCGTTGATGTCGGTCGCGAGCACATGGCCACCCTCGCGGAACATCGCGATCGCCGCGGCGCGACCGATGCCCTGGCCCGCGGCCGTCACGAGGCAGGTCTTCTTCTCGAGTCGGTTCATGCATTCCCTTGTCGGCGCGGTCTTGGCGCAGCGCCCGAGCAGCTTTCTCGACCAGATCGCCGAAGATGTCCACGCCGATATCAGCGGGGGGCGTCGCGCGAAGTTGTCCCCGATCTTCGCGTCATCCACAGCTTCCCTGCGATCGACCCGCCGGTATAAGGGACCGACGGGGAGCGAGCGAGCATGGCGGACGGACCGGCTGGAACGGAAATCGGCGGCGGCCCGCCCCACAACATCGAGGCCGAACAGGCGCTGCTCGGCGCGCTGCTGGTGAACAACGACGTCTTTGACCGGGTTGCGTCCATCGTCCAGGCCGATCATTTTCACGAGCCGGTCCATGCGCGGATCTTCGAGGTCGCGGCGAACCGCATCGCCAAGAACGCTCTCGCCTCGCCGGTGACCCTGAAGGCGTTCTTCGAGGAGGACGCCGGGCTTCAGGAACTCGGCGGGCCCGCCTATCTCGCGCGGCTGGCGGGCGCCGCGATTTCTCTCTATGCGGCGCGGGACTACGCGCAGCTGATCTACGACCTCGCGATCCGGCGGGACCTGATCGTGATCGGGCAGGAAATCGCCGACAAGGCGGCCCGCATGGACGTCGACAGCGAGCCGCGCGACCAGATCGTCGAGGCCGAACAGGCGCTCTATCAGCTCGGCGAACAGGGCAAGGTCGACAAGGGCTTCCAGAGCTTCCTGCGGGCCGCGATCGGCGCGGTGAACGTGGCGAACGCCGCGCACCAGCGTGACGGCAAGCTCGCGGGCATATCGACCGGCCTGCAGGATCTCGACCACAAGCTCGGAGGGCTGCATCCGTCGGATCTGCTAATCATCGCCGGCCGTCCGTCGATGGGCAAGACCGCGCTCGCGACCAACATCGCCTTCAACATCGCCAGGGCCTACAAGCGCGGCAACCGGCCCGACGGGACCGAAGTGGCGATCGAGGGGGGCGTCGTGGGCTTCTTCAGCCTCGAGATGTCCGCCGAGCAGCTCGCGACGCGCGTTCTTTCCGAGGCGTCTGAAATCCCGTCGGATCGTGTGCGGCGGGGCGGTCTCGACGACCACGAAATGCGGAAATTCATCGAGGCGGCGCAAGCGCTGGAGCGTTGCCCGCTCTATATCGACGACACGCCGGCGCTCTCGATCTCGACGCTCGCGGCGCGGGCGCGTCGGCTGAAGCGCCAGCATGGGCTCGACGTGCTTTTCGTCGACTACCTCCAGCTTGCGCGTCCCGCGTCAAGCAAGTCCGAGGGCCGCGTACAGGAGGTCTCGGAGATCACGCAGGGCCTGAAGGCGATCGCGAAGGAGCTGAACATCCCCGTGGTGGCGCTGAGCCAGCTGTCGCGCCAGGTGGAGAGCCGCGAGGACAAGCGGCCGCAGCTCAGCGACCTGCGGGAGTCGGGGTCGATCGAGCAGGACGCGGACGTGGTGATGTTCGTGTTCCGCGAGGAGTACTACAAGGAGCGGGAGAAGCCGAGCGAGCAAGATGGCGAGGCGATGATGAAATGGCAGGCCGCGATGGACGCGTTGCGCGGCAAGGCCGAGGTGGTGATCGGCAAGCAGCGCCACGGACCGATCGGGACGGTGGAGCTCGCATTCAGAGGGGAATTCACGCGCTTCTCTAACCTCGTGCGCGCCTACCAGCAGGACGCGCAGGAGGGTTTCGGGTAAGCGACACATCCCGGCGATATCCATTCAGGTCATTTATGTATGGAAACCGCGGATGCCCGGGTTTCACCTTCGCGTCGCGACCCGTGACGCTGTTCGCTGTTGGTGCGTCTTTCCGCCTGCCGAGTGTCCCGCAACCAGGCGGCATGTCCCTGGCTCCTTGGCGGAGCGATACTCGATCGGCGCGCCCGACCAATGCCGGGCGTGCCTCTTTTGTAGCTTGGCGGACGCCCTCTTCTGATCGATCAGAAGAGGAAATCGTCCACCGTCACTGTCGCCGCGTGTCAACCAGCACTGAAACGGGACCCCCTGTCGGCGTTGAAAAAGGACCCCCTGAGGCGAAGTTTAGCATCCGCGATCTGCAGGGTGGCCGATCCCACGAGGGGCCCGAGTGT
>JBBRUZ010000288.1:0-2913 GCA_038247355.1 Rhodobacterales bacterium | reverse complement strand
TGCTGGCCAAGGTCAGCGGCGATATCGTACTCTTCTTCATGGTGTTGCTTCCCCTTGGATTGAACACCCCGAGCCTACGGCTCGAGGGAAGCAACGCCACCCTTCACCTTTCCAATTTCAACATCGAACGGGACATCCCCCCGATAGCGGGTCCACGGCCGGCCTTGATTTTGCTTGAGCGCGCCATCGACGCGGGGTCCGTCCTCGGTCAGCCAGATCGCCATCGCGCCTTCATCGCGAAGTCGCTCCGCGCCGATGAAGACGCAAGGCCCCTCGGGCGCGCTGGGCCAATTCGGCGCGATAAGGATGCGGTCTGCGGCGCATTCGGCGAAGTCGGGATCGCTGCGCCCGAGATAGACGATCTCGCCGAACCCAGGCACGACCGCCGCGATGCGGTTTCGAGCCAGCTCGAAGTCGCCCCGCGCGTGGGCCGCGGCTTGCCCGGCGATATCGCCGTCATCTTCGAGCCAGCTTTCCGCGGCGTAGCCGTTGCCGCGATCGGTGCTGAGCGCCCGGCCGTTCTGCGTCACCACGCCGAACAGCCGGCCGTTCTCCGCGATCAGGATCGGCGGCCGCGGATGCGTCGACCACAGCACGACGCCGAGCGCCATGGGTGCGAAGCCGAACCATCGACCGCGCCCGAGCCAGAGCACGAGGAAAAGCCCGCCGAGCGCGATCAGCGCGAGACTGACCGGCGGCCCGGCCGGAACCCCTGTCGCCGCGCCCCCGAGCCCCGCGACCCAGTCCGAGACCGCGAGGAAATAGCCGATGCCCCACCCCGCCACGGTCAGCGGCAGCCAGTCGAGCCCAAACGGCGCCATGAACAGTGCGACGACCGCAGCCGGCATGACGACGAGGCCGATCGCGGGCATCGCGAGCAGGTTAGCGAGCAGACCATATTGCGCGAGAACGTTGAAGTGGAAAACCGAAAACGGCGCGGTCGCGAGCCCGGCGACCAGCGAGGTCATGAACGCGGCTATCAGCGGCTTCAAGAACCGCCAGCGCGCGTCGGTCTGGGCGGTTTCCCACAAGGGCCGATTGCGCAGCCCTTCGAACGCCGCGATTAGCGCGAGGGTCCCGGCGAAGGACATCTGGAACCCGGCGCTCGTCAGGCTTTCTGGCGCGACGATCAGCACGACGAACGCCGAAAGCGCGACCGAGCGCATCGTCAGCGCCGGCCGGTCCAGCATTACCGCCGCGAGAAACACCGTCGTCATCACGTAGGCGCGCTGCGCCGCGACGTCGAAGCCGGACACTGCGAGATAGGCCCCGGTGACCAGGATCGCGGCGCCGGCGGCGAGTTTCTTCAGCGGCCAACGCAGCGCCAGCCCCGGCACGAGCGCGAGCCCGTAGCGCAGAATGGCGAACACCGCCCCGGCGAGCAGGCTCATGTGAAGCCCCCCGATCGAGACAACGTGGTAAAGCGTCGATAGCCGGAGGGAGGCGTCGGTCTCCGGGTCGAGCCCCGAGCGGTCGCCGCTGAAGATGGCGGCGGCGAAGGCCCCGTCCTGCCCCGGTACGATGGCGCGGATGTGAACGGACAACGCCCGCTGCGCCTGGAACGCGAACTGGTGAAACCCCGAGGTGTCGCCGCCTTCCATCTCGAGCATCGGCGTTCGGGCGTATCCGACCGCCCCGAGACTCTCGAACCAGGCGACGCGGCGAAAGTCGAAGCCGCCGGGCTCGCTCGGGCCACCGGGAGGGGCGAGCCGCGCCGTGCCGATCAGCCTGAGGCCCGGGGCCAACACCTCGGGCGGCGTCGTGTCGTCGAGCGAGATCCGCACGCGGCGGGGCGTCTTGGACGGCTCGACGCCGTGGATGACGACCTCGTCGAGCAGCACGCGCATTCGGTCGGAGGCCGAGCGCGACAGTCCGATGACCCGGCCCTCCACCGCGACGGTCCGCTCGAAGGGCAGAACCGGACCCGCGACGAGGAGGCTCCGTAGCGCGGCGGTCTCGAAACCGGCGAGCGGCAGAATGGTGGCGAAGAGCAAGATGCGCCCGATCGGCGACAAGCGGAACGCCGTCGCGCCGAGGAGCAGCAGCGCTGCAGCGAGCGCGGCCAGCATCCAGGGTAGCGGCTCGGATGAGGCCGCGAAATAACCGCCGATGCCGAGCCCGTAGAGCACGGGCGTCCAGAGCGCGAGGTTCGGACGCTGACGCTCGAGGAGCGCCGCCGGTGCGCTCTGGCCCACGTCCCTTGTTCTCCCGTTCACGAAACCCTAAGACCTCAGCCTTAGCGATGACACCGTTTCCAAGAGGTTAAGACATGCACGCAACGCCGGTCGTTACGCGCTTCGCCCCCTCGCCGACCGGGTACCTGCATATCGGCGGGGCGCGGACGGCGCTGTTCAATTGGCTCTACGCGCGCCATGCCGGGGGCAGGTTCCTGCTCCGCATCGAGGACACCGACCGCGCGCGATCGACGCCCGAGGCGACCAAGGCGATCTTTCATGGGTTGAGCTGGCTCGGGCTCGACTGGGACGGCGAGGCGGTGAGCCAGTTCGGTCGACTGGCGCGGCATGCGGAGGTGGCGGGCGCGATGCTGGCGCGCGGGACCGCCTATCGCTGTTACGCCACGCCCGCAGAGGTCGACGCGTTTCGCGAGGCGGCGAAGGCCGAGGGTCGCCCGCCGCTTTTCCGCTCGCCCTGGCGTGACGCGGACCCTGCGACCCAGCCTGAGGGCACGGCTTTCGTCGTGCGGCTGAAGGCACCGCGGATAGGCGAGACGGCGGTCGAGGACAAGGTCCAGGGCACGGTGACGTGGAGGAACGACACGCTCGACGATCTGATCCTGCTACGATCGGACGGCGTGCCGACCTATATGCATGCGGTGGTCGTGGACGACCACGACATGGGCGTGACGCATGTGATCCGGGGCGACGACCATCTGACCAACGCCGCGCGCCAGAC
>JBBRUZ010000287.1:0-2956 GCA_038247355.1 Rhodobacterales bacterium | reverse complement strand
TGCAGATCCACGGCGGCAACGGCTTCGCGCTGGAGTACGCGATCAGCCGCGTGCTCTGCGACGCCCGAATTCTCAACATATTCGAGGGCGCGGCGGAGATCCAGGCGCAGGTCATCGCGCGTCGGCTTCTCGAAACCCGGAATTGACGCGCGGTCGGGCTGCGCCCGTCGCGCGCTGACCGCTGCCGTCTGGGTGCAAGGTATGCAGACCGAGGCAGACGAATTGTCTGCGCGATGTGGTGCCCGGGGGCGGATTTGAACCACCGACACGCGGATTTTCAGTCCGCTGCTCTACCCCTGAGCTACCCGGGCGCAGGGACTGAATCCGCTGCGATGGCGGGCTGATTAGGCCAAGCGTCAGCCGCTGTCCAGCGCAAATCGGCGCGGCGCTGCCCGGTCAGATCGGGCGGCCCTGCAGCAGGCGGGGCAGGTTTCCGGTCAGTCCGGCGGCTTCACGGATGAGCCCGCGACGCAGCGCGGGCAAGCCGCCGATCAGGCCGAGCCCGAGGTCTCGGATGGCGCGAAGCCCCGGGCTGTCGTTCGAGAACAGCCGGTTCAAGCCGTCGGTGGCGGCTGCGAGCATCGTCGCGTCAAAGCGGCGCCAGCGTTGGTAATCGGCGAGCGTATCCGACGCGCCGATGTCCAGGCCGCGGCGCCGTGCGCCGACCACTACTTCGGCGAGGGCGGCCACGTCGCGAAAACCAAGGTTCAGTCCCTGCCCGGCGAGCGGGTGGATGCCGTGCGCCGCGTCTCCGACGAGCGCGAACCGCTGGTCGACGAAACGCTCGGCGAGCGACAGGCCGAGCGGGTAGGCGTACCGCGCGCCGGTCAGCGAAATCGCCCCGAGGAAATCGCCGAAGCGTGGCCGCAGCGCCGCGAGATAGCCCGGGTCGTCGAGTCCCGCGATGACGGCCGCGCGGTCGCGGGCCTCGGTCCAGACGATGGAGGAGCGGTCGCCCGGCAGCGGCAGGATCGCGAGCGGGCCCTGCGGCATGAAGAACTGATGGGCGGTGGCGTGATGCGGCGCGTCGTGATCGACCGCGCAGACCAGCGAGGTCTGCGTGTAGTCCCAGCCGACCCGCCGGATGCCCGCGCGGGCGGCGACCTGGCTGTCGCGGCCGTCGCATCCGACGAGGAGACGGGCCGCACACGTCTCGCCGCCCTCCAGCGTGACCTCGCCGCCCGCAGGGCCGGTGCGCTGGGCGACGACCCGGGCGCGGTCGCGCGCTTCGACCAGAGGGCAAGCGTCCACTGCGGCGAGGAGCGCCGCGCGCAGCCAGCGGTCCTCGAGGAAATGCCCCATCGGGCCTTCGTCGATCTCGCGGTGGTCGAAATGAAGGAAGAGGGGCGACGCGCCATAGCCGGCGCGGCCGTCGCTGATCTTGATGTCGGCGATGGCCTGCGCCTTTGGCTCAAGTTCGCGCCAGAGGCCGAGGGCGGCGACCATGCGGCGCGAGCTGAGCGCGAGCGCGTAGGCGCGTCCGTCAAAATCGGCGCGGGCGAAATCGGCGCGGGGCGCCGCGTCGAGCACGAGGCTCGACACCCCGCCCGAGGCCAGGGCGAGCGCCAGCACGGGGCCGTTGAGGCCGCCGCCGACGATCAGGACGTCGTGTCGCGTTTCCACGGCGCACCTAAACCTCGGGAGCGGCGATTGTCCACCGCGGGCGCGACCTATTGGCTGCGACGAAACGCGGGGGGAGGGCGGGCGCGGGTTCGAGGCGCGCGCGATCGACGCGCAGGGGTTGACCGAGGCCTATCTGGCGGTAACAGAGCGTTATCGGCTTAACATATTGCTTTTGAATGATAAGCCTGCAGCGTTTTTGAGGCCGCTGTGCATCGACGAGTGCCAATGTTGCACCCGCAACCGCTGGGTCCGGACGAAAAAGCGATGTGCAGCTCTTCCGGCGTTGGCCGGCGCGTCCAGCGCGATGCGATCCATGATGTCCCGGAGGTCATGCCGCCGGGGCGCTGCGATCAGATCAGTCGTCGAGCCAACGGGCGAACCCGGCGCTCACCTCGTCGTGGGGGATGCCCGTTCCGGCGTCGAGATCGGCGATGCCGGCGCGGATGTGCTCGAGCACGTGGAGCCGATACTGGATCTCATCGATGGGCACATCATCGGGGAGAGCGGCGATCAGGGCGATGGCTTGTTGCCTGGCGGTCTGCAGGGGGGGAGGTTAGCCGACGGGCTGAGGGACGGGAAGGTTTCGGTTGGGGTCACCGACGCGACTTGCCTGTCGCGCGCCTTCGCCGCATTCGCTTCACCGATTTGACCCGTGTCAAATCGGTGCGCGCCTGCCTGCCCCCGGCAGGCGCGATGGACGCGCCCGCCAGGCAGGCGCGCCCCGATTGCGCGCGACGGCCAAGCCCGGCGCCCCTCGCCCTGCGCGCTCACGCGCTCCAGGCGACCGGATCGCGCGGCGCGCCACGGGCGCCCCGCCTTTGCGATCCGGGGTCGGGAGTCGCTTGTCGGCGATGCGAGTGGCGTGAGGACAATGCGCCGATGGCGTAGCGGGCTATGTGATGGCCGCGTCTACCGAATTACAACTGCACGCAATCGGCCTTCAAGCTCCAGCGACCTTTCCTCTAGCCATTGAATGTATTTAACGGACTTATGGCTAGAGTGCTGTTCATTCAATATAACAGTGCAAATATTTGCGCTATTGTTGTTAAAGAACCGCAGAAACTGCAAGTATGCCTCGGCTCCCTCCGGGCCAAGAGACGAATGAAAAAACCCAGAAGCAACCAACGGATTTAATGCCGAGTAATCAAATCCCTGCATGGATACAAAAAGATCCTGAGGCTCAATCTGGCCGGCACCGACTCGATCCTTAATCTGTATAAGCCTTGCCCTAAACCTCTCAGCCTCTTTCAGGTTGATATCAATCTCGGTCTTCAATACCTGCCCAGCAATGAATCTAGCGTCTCGCTGCTGCAGTCTACTGAGAGCGTACTGG
>JBBRUZ010000286.1:0-2962 GCA_038247355.1 Rhodobacterales bacterium | reverse complement strand
ATTTCGGACGCGAGACGACCTTTTGAGTTTCCTGATCGACACAAACATCATCTCCGAAGTCCGCAAGGGCGCGCGCTGCAATCCCGGCGTGGCGAAGTGGTGGGGCGAGGTGGCCGAGGGCGACATCTGGCTCAGCACGCTGATCCTTGGGGAAATCCGCAAGGGCGTGGAACTGGCCCGCCGCCGTGATCCGGAGAAGGCATCCGTGCTGGAGGCGTGGCTGGGTGAGGTCGTCTCGGGCTTCGGCGAGCGTGTGCTGCCTGTGGATGTGGCGACAGCCGAGGAATGGGGACGGATGAGCGCCATGCGCCCCGTTCCGGTGATCGACGCGCTGCTGGCCGCGACGGCCAAAACCAACGGCCTCACGCTGGTGACGCGCAACGAGGCGGATGTCGCGGGGCTTGAGGTCGACGTGCTCAACCCGTTCGATCCTTGAATTGCCACGGGCTGTTATTCAAGGTTTGTGACCGAACCTTGAATAGCGCAGTCAGGGAGCGGCCTTCGCCACCACGAAGTCCATCAACCGCTTGCCCGGCACCCGCCTTCCGTTCAACCGCCAGACGATGACCGCGATGCCGTACTGCCAGCGCCGATTGGCGGTGGCGCGACTGACGCCGAGTTCCCAGCAGATCGGCTTCCATTGCTTTCGGTTGGCGCGCAGCCAGAGAAGCCTGGCGTCACCGGGGTCGAGCCAGCGCAGCCAAAACAGCGTCTCCTCGGCTTGGGTGATCTGACGGGGACCGGGACGCGGGCGGCGCATCCGGGGCTCCTGATCGACCTTGTCGGCGAAGCTGTGGAAATACTCGGGCCATGCGTTGAAGTATCCCTTCGGATTCACCTCAGGCAGCGAACGGAACACGTCGGCCGCGCTTTCCAGCCTGTCCTCGACCATGCTTGGCGTCCAGTCACCCATTGGCCGCCTCCCGGCTATCAGCACGAGGGCCATAGAGTTTGTCGCCAAGTTGTCGGACCAGTTCTCTCTCTGGCCAGGTCAGCCGGTAATCATCGACCGACACCGCCAGCAGACCCTGCTCCTGCCAGCCATCCTGCTTGACCCGATCAGGATCCCGGCGCCCGACTGGCGGGATTTTGCGCCGCTGTTGACACCATGGTTCGGGATCGAGACCGGCCTTGCCGAACACCTTACCATCGGGCTCGCCTTCGTCAGCGTGTCGCTGGTGCGCGGCTATCTGCTGCGGCGGATGTTCGAAGCGATCCGACTGCAACGCGCGGAACGAGGAAACGCCGCCCGATGATCAGGGTGGCGCCTTCGCTCGGCCGCTGCGATCAGTCGCGGATGGCGCAGACCCTGCCGCGCGTCTCGAGCTTTTCGGATGTGATGGTCAGGCCCAGCTTCTTCTTCAGCGCGCCGGACATCGCGCCTCGGACCGTGTAGGGTGCCCAATTCGTAGCAGCCACGATCTCGTCGATGGTAGCGCCGCCCTTGGCGCTCAGCATGGCGATCAGCGCCTCCTGCTTGGTGCCGCTGCGCAGTCGCTTGGGGGCTGGCGTGGGCTCGGCGGGTGTCGCGGGCGCGTCGCCGATCCCGAGGGTGCTGAAGGCCAACGGCGTTGCGCGGAGGGTGATCGGGCCGCGCTCCTCGTCGTGGCGCCAGACGGTGTTGAGGTCCGTGGCGGTGATCTCCTCGATCAGACCCCGCTTGAGCAGGCTCTTGCAGACGTTGCCGACGGCGCCTCCCTTGAGGTTGGTGGTGATGGGGAACACCATCCCGTCATCGCGTGCGCAGGCAGCGGACAGGATGACGGCCTGAGTGTCGGAAAGCTGGATCTGGTTCATTGTCGTCTCCGTATCGGGGTGCGCGGAATGCGGGCCCTTCTACGAGGCCGAGCCCGCCAGTGGGCGGGCGCGACCCGGAAAGGCTGCTGCTAATCGGCGTGTTCGCCTTCCTTGAAGGCGCTGTCAGTGATCTCGCTCAGCTTGGCGCGGTAGTGCTCGAGGGTGCCGACGTGCCCCCAGTTGATCTCGTCGGGATTGGTCTCGAAATGGTCCGCGCTGAGGGCGGCGAGCCGCTCCAGCATCGCGTCGATCTCGAACTTTTCGGCGAGGAAGGCGCCGAGGGCTTTGGAGTTGTCGGTCGCGCGGCGGGTCATCGGGGTGGCTCCTTGGTCGGGATGCATCGGCTCAACGAAGTGACGTTCGCTCCGGTCGCGATGCTTATCAACTCGATAAGCACCTGACTCTGAATGATAATCGGAGCGCGTGACGCAGGGCATGAGCGAGCGCCAGTACGCCGCGCATGTCGGGTTGTCGCGGGGCGCGATCCAAAAGGCGAAGACAGCTGAGCGGCTGGTGCTGTTCCCCGATGGCAGCATCGATGCCGATGCCAGCGACCTGCGGCGGGCGGAAATGACGGACCCGTCCAAGATCAGGAAGCAGTCCGAGCCGAAGCTGAAGCCCGTCCCCGAAGCGGCCGTGGCCGCCGTCGGAGACACGCTCCGCGAACAGGGTCTGGTGGTTCCGGCGGTGGGCGGCGGCACGACCTTCCTGCAGGCCAAGACAGCGAACGAGGTGCTGAAGGCGCATGAGCGGCGCATCCGTCTCCAGAAGCTGAAGGGGGAGTTGATCGAGCGAGCCCGCGCGCTCTTGCTGGTGTTCCGTCTGGCGCGGGAGGTGCGGGACGCATGGGTGAACTGGCCCGCGCGCGCGGCGGCGCTGATGGCGGCCGATCTGGGCGTCGAGCCCGCCGCGATGCAGAAGGTCCTGGAAAAACATGCACGCGCCCACCTCGACGATCTCGCCGAGGTCCGGCCCGACTTCCGATGAGCATGGCGATGGCCTGACCGACTTCGACGGCGCGGGCGAGATCCGGCGCGCCTGGGGCGCCGGTCTTAGAGCCCGAGCGAAAAGAAGTTGAATGATACCAGTATGTTGTGATTCACCATCTTTGTCGGGAAGATGGAGGGATTGCATGCCTTGGACTGAGCCTGCTCGGGTGGCGCAT
>JBBRUZ010000285.1:0-3001 GCA_038247355.1 Rhodobacterales bacterium | reverse complement strand
CAAGGGATGCTCTGCTCGGTCGCCGACCAGTTCATCAACATGAGGACATCGCCATGACCACCCGACGCCAGATCCTCGCCGCCTCTGCGGCCGGGGCCGCGCTCGCCGCGCCGGCGGTGCTGCCGCCCGCGGCTTGGGGGCAAGTGCGCATTCCACGGCATCCGGCCATCTGTTCCACGAGCATCCGGCCAGCTGTTCCATGAACATCCGGCCACCTCGTGAGCGGGCCTGCGGGCTTCCCTTCATTGGTGATTGCGGCGCTCTGGGTCAAGGGCGTCGGTGGGGCGGAGGGTTGTCCAGGGGAGGGACCCGCGCGCCCGGCGCCGCGCCCACCACGCGGCTGGCGGTGACGGGCGCGTGGGAGGGACCGGTGGGCAACCCGGGGTTGGGGTGAGGCTCATGTCGCGGCCTCCGTGCGGATATCGCGCTCGCTGTCGGCGCTGTTTTTGCGCAGCGACGGCCCGTCGAGGGCGATGCGGTAGGCGTTGTGAACGAGCCGATCGAGGATGGCATCGGCGAAGGTCGGCTCGCCGATGACCTCGTGCCAGGTCTCCACCGGCAGCTGGCTGGTGATGATCGTCGATCGGCGACCGTAGCGCTCCTCGACGATCTCCATCAGGTCGCGACGCTGCGGGGCCGTCAGGCGGTCGGGGCCCCAGTCGTCAAGGATCAGAAGGTCGACACGGGCGATCTTGCGGAACAGCCGCTCGAAGCGCCCGTCGCCGCGCGCGAGCTCGAGCTCGGCGAAGAGCCGGGACAGCCGGTGATAGAGAACGGTGCGGTCGGCGCGGCTGGCGGCATGGCCGAGCGCGCAGGCGAGCCAGGACTTTCCCACCCCGCAGGGCCCGGTGATGAGGACCGAGCGGTGGCGGTCGATCCAGTCTGTGCCGCCGAGGCTCTGGAACAACGCGCGGTCGAGACCGCGCGGCGTGCGCCAGTTCACGTCTTCCATGCAGGCGTCGCTGTGGCGGAGGTTGGCGGCGCGCAGCCGGGACTGGAAGCGGCGGGTGCCGCGCCGGGCCTGTTCTCGGTCGAGCATCAGCCCGATCCAGGCGACGGGATCGAGGCTGCGGCCACGGTCCTCCGTGATCAGCTCGGCAAAAGCTTCGGCCATGCCGTCGAGCTTGAGCGCGCTCAGCGCCTCATGGGTGGGATGGGTGAGCAAGGGTCGTCTCCTTCGGTTCAGTGGAAGAACTGGGGGCCACGGATGTTGGCGTGGGTAATCGGTGGCGCCTCGGGCGGTTGAGCGGGTCTGCGGCCATCGAGGCGGTTCAGCAGGATCGACTTCACCGAGGTCATGGTGCGCGCGTTGATCGTCAGCGCCCGATCGCAAGCGGCCTCCAGCCGCTCGGCGCCGTGGCCGCGCGCCAGTCGCAGGATGCCGAGGCAGGAGCGGAAGCCCTGCTCGGGGTGCGGCCGGTCGCGCAGGATGACGTCGACGAGGATGGCGGTGGCGGGCCCGATGCGGGCGGCACGCTCGCGCAGCGTCTCGGGCGTGACCTCGGCATATCTGCGATGGCTGGCGGGCCGGTGGTCGTTCAGCGTTGTGGCGCCCGTGTCGCCCGGAGCGGCGCGCCGGTGGCAGGCCACCCGCTTGCCGCCGCGGAAGATCTCGACCGTGCTGGCGGTCATGCGCGCCCAGAGCTGCTGGCGGATCAACTCGTGCGGGACGGAATAGTGGTGGCCCTCGAGCCGGGCGTGATAGTCGGCCCCGACCGTTGCCCTGCGCCAATCGGCGTGGACGAAGGGCTCCGGGGGCAGCTGCTGCATCGCCGGGCGATCGATCGTTTCGAAGAGCTGCTGGCGGGAAGCCCCGAGATGGCGGCTGGCGCGGGCGTTCAGCCGGGCGACTTCCTCGCTGATGGCCGCGTTCAGTTCTTCGAGGCTGAAGAAGCGTCGGTTGCGCAGGCGGGCGATGACCCAGCGCTGCACGAGCAGGACGGCGGTCTCGACCTTGGCCTTGTCGCGGGGCTTGTAGGGGCGCGCGGGCAGAATGGCCGTGCCGTAATGCGCCGCCATCTCGGCATAGCTGCGGTTGACCTCGGGTTCGTAGAAGCAGGCCCGGATGACGCCGGACTTGAGGTTGTCGGACACCACCAGCGCCGGCGCCGCGCCGAACGCGGCGAAGGCGCGGGTGTGGGCGCCGATCCAGTCCGGCAGCGTCTGGCTCCAGCTCGCCTCGGCATAGGTCATGTTCGAGGCGCCCATCACGGCGATGAAAATCTCCGCCGGACGCGCCGCGCCGGTGGCCGGGTCGATGACCGACATCCTCGTGCCGGAGTAGTCGACGAACATCCGCTCGCCCGCGGCATGGCGCTGGCGCATGACCGGCGAGAGCCGCCCGGCCCAGCGGCGGTAGTGCTCGCAGAAGGCGGAGTAGCCGTAGCCGTCCGGGTGCTGGCCGCGATACTCGTCCCAGAGCAGCGCGAGGGTGACCCCCGGCCGCTTCAGCTCGCGGTGGACCGCCGCCCAGTCCGGCTCGGTGAACTGGCGGTCTTTCGAGGGCGGTGGAGGCGGAAACAGCAGCCGCTCCAGTGCCGCCTCGTCCAGCCCCTCGGCCAGCGGCCAGGACAGGCCCGCCACCTCCGCTCGACGCAGATACTCCGCCACCGTGCTGCGGCCGACGCCGACGCTCGGCCCGATCTGGCGGGCGGGACGGCCAGCGGCATGGAGCCGCAATACATCCTTGATCTTCCTCATAGGCAACCTTCGCATCTCGCCTCCCGTCCACGTCAAAACGCGGCACGATAGGCGGCTTCAGAGTGCCCCGCAGGACCTCACAAGAGGGTGGCCGGATGCTCTTGGAACCGGTGGCCGGATCGCCGTGGAATGGGTGGCCGGATGTTCATGGAATCGGTGGCCGGATCACCGTGGTGCGCGCAAAATACGAGCGCGCGGTAGCCAAGCTGGTGAAGGACCGCGACGTGTTGCTGACCTTCTACGACTTCCCGGCCGAACACTGGAAACATATCCGGACCACAAACCCGATCGAAAGCGTCTT
>JBBRUZ010000284.1:0-3037 GCA_038247355.1 Rhodobacterales bacterium | reverse complement strand
GGTCTCGGCATGATGGATCGCCGCGAGCAACTCGGCGATGCGGTCGTCGCGCAACCGCTGCTCGATCCCGATGCAGCCTTGCGCCACCGCGGGGAGCATTTCGTCGGTCTCGATCGGCGCGGTCGCAACGGCGTCCATTCCCAGCCGACGAAGCCCCGCCATCGCGAGGAACGTCGCCTGCGCCAGCCCGTCCTCGAGCTTCTTCATCCGCGTCTGCACGTTGCCACGAAATTCGACGACGGTCAGATCCGGCCGTCGATGCCGCAGCTGCGCCCGCCGTCGCAAGCTCGAGGTGCCCACGACGGAACCCTGCGGCATCTCGCCGAGCGACCCCGGCCCGAGGGTCACGAAGGCGTCGCGCACGTCCTCGCGCGGCAGGTAACAGGTTATCGCGAGCCCGTCGGGCTGCAGCGTCGGCATGTCCTTCATCGAGTGCACGGCGATGTCGATGCCGCCGCCGAGCAGTTCCTCCTCGATCTCGCGGGTGAACAGGCCCTTGCCGCCGATTTCCGACAGCGGCCGATCGATCACGCGGTCGCCCGTCGTCTTGATGGCGACGATCTCGAACGCGTCCTCGGGCAGCCGGTGCGCCGCCATCAGCCGGGTTCTGGTCTCGCGGGCCTGCACGAGCGCCAGCGGGCTGCCGCGGGTCCCGATCCGGAGCGGCCGGTCCGGCGAGGGGGTGTCAGACGTCATCGTCGCGCGCATCCCTTCACATTCCGGGACCTCTGTGTAAGGTCGCGCCCGAGCGATCGCAAGGCGGGGAAAGATGACCGGGACCAAGCTGATGCTGCGCGCGTTGCGCGGAGAGACCCTGAGCGTGCCTCCCGTCTGGATGATGCGCCAGGCGGGCCGTTACCTGCCGGAATACCGCGCCACCCGCGCCCGCGCCGGAAGCTTCCTCGACCTGTGCTACAACCCCGAACTCGCGACCGAGGTGACGCTCCAGCCGATCCGGCGCTATGGCTTCGACGCGGCGATCCTCTTCGCCGACATCCTACTGGTCCCCCAGGCGCTCGGAGCCGAGCTCACCTTCACCGAAGGCGAGGGCCCGCGGCTGTCGACGGTTACCACGCCGCAGGACGTGGCGCGGCTGAAGCCCGTCGAGGACATCCACGACACGCTCGCGCCGATCTACGAGACCGTCGCCCGCGTCGCGGACGCGCTGCCCCCCGAGACCACGCTCATCGGCTTCGCCGGCGCCCCCTGGACCGTCGCCACCTACATGATCGCAGGTCGCGGCACGCCCGATCAGGCGCCATCGCGCAGCCTGATGTACGGCGACCCCACCACCTTCGAGGCCCTGCTCGACCGCATCACCGAAGCGACGATCGCCTACCTGCTGCGCCAGATCGAGGCCGGGGCCGAGGTGGTCAAGCTTTTCGACAGCTGGGCGGGCGCGCTGCCGGGGCCGCAGTTCGAGCGCTACGCGATCGCCCCCGCCAAGCGGATCGTCGACGCGATCGGTGCCGCCCATCCCGCCGTCGCCGTCATCGGCTTTCCCCGCGGCGCAGGAGGAAACTACGCGCGTTATGTCGCCGCGACCGGCGTCGAGGCCGTCGCGCTCGACACCAGCATCGATCCCGGCTACGCCGCGCGCGAAATCCAGCCCCATGCCTGCGTGCAGGGAAACCTCGACCCGCTGCTGCTCGTACTCGGCGGCGAGGCGTTGATCCGCGAAACCCGCGCCTGCGTCGCGGCGTTCGCCGGCGGCCCGCATGTCTTCAACCTCGGCCACGGCATAACGCCTGACGCCGATCCTGCGAACGTGGACGTGATGCTCAAGGCGATCCGGGGGTGAGCCGCGCCCCGGAGATGGTGGTGGACGCAGACGGGTCGGCGGCGGTATTGCTCATCGCGCCGGTTTCGGCGGCGCGATCCGGGTTCGCCGAAAAGGCGGTGACGGCGATGCGGTTGTTTCTCCCGATCCGAAGCGCGGCGCTGATTTTCGTCGCGGCGCTCGCCGCGCCCGCGCCGCTGATCGCCCAGCCGCTGCCGGCGGTGACGGTGGCTGTGGCGGCGCTGACGGAGATCAGCCAAACCGCCGTGTTCACCGGGCGCGCCGTCGCCCAGCAGAAGGTCGACATCCGCGCGCGTGTTTCGGGCTTCGTCGAGGAGCGCGGCTTTATCGAAGGCGGACCGGTGGACGCGGGGGCTGTGCTCTTTCGCATCGAGGATGGCGCCTACCGCGCCAGCGTCGCGGAAATCGAAGCGTCGATCGCCGCCGCCGAGGCGCAGCAACGCCTCGCCGAGATCGAGCGCGACCGACAGGCGACGCTGGTGGCCCGTCAGGCGGCGGCGCAGGCGGTGCTCGACGTGGCCGAGGCCGATCTCGCCAGGTCCCAGGCCGAGGTGCGGCGCCTGCAAGCCCAGCGCGACCGGGCGGCCCTCGATCTTTCCTACACCGAAATCACCGCACCGTTCGCCGGCGTCGTCGGCCTGTCCTCCGTGGACGTCGGCGCGCTCGTCAGCCCCGAGAGCGGCCCCCTGCTGACGCTCGTGCGCACGGATCCGATGACCGTGGAGTTTCCGGTGCCCGAGCGCACCCTGCTCGAATTCCAGGCCCGCGTCGCCGCGGGCGAGGCCGACCCCGGCGGCGCGGTCACGCTGACCCTCGCCGACGGCTCGGTCTACCCCGAGCGCGGCGACATCGACTTCGCCGGCGTCGAGGTCGCGCGAGGCACCGACACGATCACCATTCGCGCGGTCTTTTCCAATCCCGACGGGCGGCTGACCGACGGCGCGCTGGTGCGCGTCACGTTTCGATCGGACACGCCCCAGAGCCTGCTGACCGTGCCGCGCCAAGCGGTCCAGCGCGATCTGCAGGCCGATGTTCGACGATCCGGTGCTCCAGCTGACGCTGACGACGCAGGGGCGGCTCACCGAGCCGGCGGAATTCGGCGCCATCGTCATCCGGGCCGATCCGGACGGCGCCTTCGTGCGGCTGCGCGAAGTCGCGGACGTCTCGCTCGGCGCGGCGAACTACGACACCAGCGCACAGGTCGACGGCCAGCCGAGCGCGATGATCGGCCTCTAT
>JBBRUZ010000283.1:0-3156 GCA_038247355.1 Rhodobacterales bacterium | reverse complement strand
GCGAGTGGGTCGGGCGTGAGCGCGCCGGACATCGGACTTGCCCGGCAGCACCGCTTGACGAGGCGAGTTGCGGGTCGGTCGTCCTCCGAATGGGTTCTGCTGCGGCGCAGCGTAAATTTGTGCGCTGTTCATGCCAGAGCGACCGACCGCCCGGACGAACATTCACAGTTTCGAGCATTGGACTTGCCGAGAAAATTATTCGCGCGCAAATACGGACTATAGATACATGCGTTGCGCGATCTACCGCGAGTGAAGCTGGTTCTGTCAGCCTGATCGGACCGCGACTGAGACGCCAAAATTACCCGTAGGCGGGTTTCAACCGTCAAACTGCGGCGCTGTTGTGTGTCGGCGTGCCCGTCGTTACGGGAGGTTCAGTGATTCGACGGTGGTCTGTCACAGACGGATTAGCGAAGGATTAATGCGATGGCATACGAAGTCGATTTCGGCGTCGCCGATAGCTGGGCCTCCGGGTTCACCGGCTCGATAACGGTCAGGAACGCGAACCCTGCCGCGGCGAACGGTTGGACCGTCGAATTTTTCGCGCCGTTCACGATCACCAGCATCTGGAGCGCCGAGATCGTCAGCCAGCTGGGCGGCTATTACGTGGTCCGCAACCTCGCCTGGAACGGCTTGATCGCGGCGAACGGCTCGGTGGACTTCGGCTTTCGGGCAACGGGGGCGCCGACGCCTCCCACGGATTACACCGTGAACGGCCAGGATGTGACGGACGCCCCCGCGCCGGTTCTGTCGATCTCGGAGACCACGGCGATCGAGGGAAATTCGGGGACTTCTCCGGCCGGTTTCACCGTTACGCTGTCCAGGGCCTCGACCGAGAGCGTCACCGTCGCCTTCGCCACGGCGAACGGAACCGCCGTCGCCGGGGACTACGTCGGTCGGTCAGGAACGATGACGTTCGCGCCCGGCCAGACCAGCAAGACCCTCAACGTCTCGGTGCGCGGCGATACGCTCGTGGAGGCGAACGAAAACTTCACGGTCAAGCTGTCGAACGCCGTCGGGGCCACGATCGGCAAGGCGACCGGAACCGCCACGATCATCAACGACGACGCCGCGGGACTTTCGCTGCGGGTGGCGGACGTGACGCTGACCGAAGGCACCGGCGGAACGAAGGCGGCCGTTCTGACCGTCACGCTGTCGGCGCCCGCCAACGGCGCGGTGGCTGTCAGCTATCAGACCGGTGACGGAACGGCGGTTGCAGGGGCCGACTTCACCGCGATGTCGGGCCGGCTCACATTCAACCCAGGGCAAACGACCAAGAGCGTATCGATCCCGATCGCGACCGATGGGGTGTTCGAGGCGAACGAGACGTTCAAGTTCACGCTGACAAATCCGAGCGGGGCGACGCTGTCGCGGGCGCAGGCGACGGTGACCCTGACCAACGACGACGCGGCGCCGCTCCCGAAGCTGAGCGTCGCCGACGTGATCGTGATCGAGGGCGATCCGGTCACGACCGGCGGCGGGGGACAGGGATATTTTCGCACGCAGGGCAACGACATCGTCGATGCGGCGGGCAACGACGCGAAGCTCGCGGGCGTGAACTGGTTCGGAATGGAATCGACCCGCTACGCCCCGGACGGTCTGCATGTCCGCAACTATCAGGACATGATGGACCAGATGGCGGATCTGGGGTTCAACGCGATCCGGCTGCCGTTCTCCGGCCAGCTCTTCGACGCGGCGAGCCGGCCGAACGGCATAGATTACGCTTTGAACCCCGATCTCTTTGGTCTCAACGGCCTCCGGATCATGGACAGGATCATCGACTACGCGGGCGAGATCGGGATCAAGATCATCCTCGACCATCACCGCCCCAGCGCGGGCGCCGGCGCGTCGGAAAACGGCCTCTGGTACGACGCCAGCTACACCGAGGCGAAGTGGATCGCCAACTGGACCATGCTGGCGACACGCTACGCCGGCGACAGCACGGTGATCGGCGCGGATCTCCACAACGAGCCGCACAAGGGGATTTGGGGCGGCGGGGGCGCCACCGACTGGGCCGCCGCGGCCGAGCGGGCAGGCAACGCGGTGTTGGCGGCCAACCCGAACCTGCTGATCTTCGTCGAGGGCGTCGAAAGCTATCAGGGAAATTACTACTGGTGGGGCGGCAATCTGATGGGCGTGAAGAACAGGCCCATCCAACTCGACGTCGCCAATCGTGTCGTCTATTCGGCGCACGACTATCCGAATTCGATCTATCCCCAGCCGTGGTTCTCGGACCCGAACTTCGCGAACACGCTGCCGGCCAAGTTCGATCAGATGTGGGGCTATATCGAGCGCGAGAACATCGCACCGGTGTTCCTGGGCGAATTCGGCAGCAAACTGACCGACCCCAAGGATCTCGTCTGGCTCGACAAGATCACCGACTATCTGGCGGGGGACTACGACGGGAACGGCACGCGGGACATGCCGGCGGGCGAGCAAGGGGTAAACTGGACCTGGTGGTCGTGGAACCCGAACTCCGGCGACACTGGGGGCATCCTTAAGGATGACTGGAGAAGCGTCCACGAAAACAAGGTGGCGAGCCTCGAGCCGCTGATGTTCGATTTCGGGACAGGGCCGGTGACGACCGACAGCGTCACGAACGCGACCTTCCGGGTGACCCTCTCGGCGGCCTCTGCGAACACCGTCACCGTCAACTACGCCACGCAGGCGGCTTCGGCGACGGCGAGCGATTTCACGCCGGTCAACGGCACGCTTACGTTTGCGCCGGGCCAGACCTCCAAGACCTTCGCGGTCAAGGTGCGCGGCGACGCGGTCTTCGAGCCCGACGAGGCGTTTCGCTTCGTCCTCTCGACGCCGCGGAACGCGGAGATCGCCGACGGCGTGGCGGCGGGCCGGATCGTCAATGACGACGCGGCCATGGCGGCGCGGATGGTCCAATTTGCGGTCGGGCTGCCGGCCGAGCCGGCGCTGTCGGCCACCACGACCATCGTCGACGCCTGGGACGCCGGCGGCGTCGCCTCCGTCGTCGTGAAGAACGTCGGGAAAACGGCCGTCAAAGACTGGTCGGTCGAGCTCGAAACGTCGCTCGACATCACCGCGATTTGGAACGCCGAGATCGAATGGCGCGACAAGGGCGACTACACGATCGGGGCCGAGCGATGGAACAGCCGCATCGCGCCGGGCGAGGTGGTCACATTC
>JBBRUZ010000282.1:0-3158 GCA_038247355.1 Rhodobacterales bacterium | reverse complement strand
TCGCGCAGGAGGCGACCGGTCGGGTATTCGTTGATATAGCCGTTGCCCCCAAGGAGCTGGATGGCGTCGAGGGCAAGTTTCGTAGCGGTTTCTGCCGCGTAGAGGATGGCGCCGGCGGCATCCTTGCGGGCGGTCTCGCCGCGGTCGCAGGCTTTCGCGACGGCGTAGACATAGGCCTTGGCGGCGTTCATCTGCACGTACATGTCGGCGAGCTTGCCCTGCACGAGCTGGAACTCGCCGATGGACTGGCCGAACTGCTTGCGGTCGTGGATGTAGGGGATCACGACATCGAGGCAGGCCTGCATGATGCCGGTGGGGCCGGCGGAGAGCACCGAGCGCTCATAGTCGAGGCCGCTCATCAGGATGCGCGCGCCGGCGCCGACCGGGCCCATGACGTTTTCTTCTGGCACTTCGCAGTTCTCGAACACGAGTTCGCCGGTTTCGGAGCCGCGCATTCCGAGCTTGTCGAGCTTCTGGGCAACCTTGAAGCCCTTGAATCCGCGCTCGATCAGGAAGGCGGTGATGCCCTTGGAGCCCGCGTCCATGTCGGTCTTGGCGTAGACGACCAGAGTGTCCGCATCCGGAGCATTCGTGATCCACATCTTGGTGCCGTTGAGAATGTAGCGGTCGCCTTGTCTGTCGGCGCGCAGCCTCATCGAGACGACGTCGGACCCGGCGCCGCTTTCGCTCATCGCGAGGGCGCCAAGGTGTTCGCCGGAGATGAGTTTCGGCAGGTAACGGGACTTCTGGTCGTCATTGCCCCAGCGCCGCAGCTGGTTGACGCAGAGGTTCGAGTGGGCGCCGTAGGAGAGGCCCACCGAGGCGGAGGCGCGGGAAATTTCCTCCATCGCCACGACATGCTCGAGATAGCCGAGGCCGGTGCCGCCCCATTCCTCTTCGACGGTGATGCCGAGGAGGCCGAGCTCGCCCATCTTCGGCAGGAGATCACGCGGGAACTTGTCGGTCCGGTCGATCTCGGCGGCGCGGGGCGCAATCTCGTTCTGGGCAAAGTTTTTCACGGTTTCGCGGATCATGTCCGCAGTTTCACCAAGATCGAAGTTCAGCGTGGGATATGTGTTCGCAATCATGGGGCTTACCTAGCAAGGGCGCCCCTGCCTGTCACCGCCTGTCAGTCCTGACGCGACAGGGCGCGGTAGAGATAATAGCTGGCGATCAGGAACAGGAAACCGCCGCCGAGGGCGAGGACGGGGCCGGCGAATGCGTCACTCTCACGCAGCATCGGGCGGGCCATATGCGCGAGGAAGCGCTCGATGCCGGCAATGAAGCCCACGAGGCCGAGGCCCGAGAGCAAGGCATAGGGCACCCAGGCGCCGAGATTGTGGATCGCGGCGGTGTCGAGGTCGCCGTTTTCCTGGATCGCGCGCTCGAGGTCGCGCGGGTCGACCTGGACGATCTCGAGATCGTCGACGACGACGCCTTCGGCGAGTGGCAGCGGGAAGAGTCCGTCATCAGGGTGTGCGGCGAACGCAGGTCGCGGCATGCGCCGGCGCTCGATGCCTTCTGGTGGGCCTTTGGTGCGCTGAGGCGGCGGCGCGGGCGTGAGAGGCGCGACCGGCGGCTCATCGCCGACCAGAGCTTTCACGGCGTTGGTGATCTCTTCAGGGGTGGGACCGTCGCCGGGCGCGGCAGGCGGTGCGGGCGGAGCCGGCGGCTGGGGGGGCGCTTCACCGAGGATACGGGCAATGCGCTCGCTGACGGCGCGGGCGGCAGCCAGGGTCGAGTTGTCGGGCGTTGCGGCGCCTGTGGGCTCACTGGAGACGCGGGGGCCGATGGTGACCGACCGGGCGCCCGGATCGGTCTCTTCGTCGTCATGGCCCTGCTGGGCGAGCGGACGCACCAGCGCGCCGGGGATGGCGGCGCGGCCGGCGGGGTGTTCGAGGAAATGCGCGATCTCGGCGGCGCGGCGGCGGGCGAGCGCGTCGACCACGCGCAGTTCGCCGGAGACGTTCGCGAGGCGCCAGGCCCACATGGCATTTGCGGCCAGCGCACGGTCACCGGCGTTGAGGGCAGCGACGACATCCGAGTTGGCAAAGGCTTCGCTGCCGATATTGAAGGCGAAGGAGACGAGCGCGTCGAACTCGTTCTGGCTGAGCGGGCTCAGCACCTGTTCGGCGATCTGCTGCTCGATCTGGGGCAGGTCATGGTGGCGAAGGATCAGGGTGGCGTCACGTGGCGAGATCTGCAGGCCGGCGCGGGCTGTGGCGGTATGGCCATAGCCGATCAGCCAGCCGCCGCCCGGAAGACGCGCTGCGCGCGGGCGAAAGCCCTCGAAGCTCTGGATGAGCTCGATACCCTGTGCTGACGTGCGCATGGGACGGGCCAAACCCACTAGCTCCCGTTGTGGTACATCCGGCAAATTGCCTACAGGCGCACCCTGCAAAACGCGCGCCCATTCGCCTGCAACGCGAGATTCGACCGAAAATCCGTCTGTTTACAAGAGGACGATTGTCGCGAGGCCGAGGAAGCTGAAAAATGCCATCACATCCGTCAGGGTTAACACGAAAACCGACGAGGCCACGGCGGGGTCGGCGCCCAGGCGTTTGAGGCCGAGCGGCACCAGGATGCCGGACAGGCCGGCCCACAGGAAAGTGCCGAACATGGCGAGAGCGATGACCAGGCCGAGGCGGGTATCGCCGAACCAGAACAGCGCGATGACCCCCACTCCGACGCCGATCAGCAGGCCGTTGAAGGCGGCGGCCATGAATTCCCGCAGGACCGCGCGACGGGCGGAGGCGCCGTCCAGCTGGCGCGAGGCGATGGCGCGCACGGCCACGGCGAGGCCCTGGCTGCCGGCATTGCCGCCGAGCGCCGCCACGACGGGCATGAGGATAGCCAGCGCGACGACCTCCTCGATTGCGCCTTCGAACATCGAGATGATTGCCGAGGCAATAAAGGCTGTGAACAGGTTGATCGCGAGCCAGGGCAGGCGCGCCTTGACGGTCTCGAACACGGTGTCGGACGCGTCGGCGGAGGACACGTTCGAAAGGGCCAGGAGGTCCTCGGAATGTTCCGACTGCATGACGTCCACCATGTCATCGACGGTGATCATGAAAAGACTGCTGAACTACTAAAAATGATTAATCCAATACATCACGCCACAACACCTGAAGCAGTTGCAGTTTATAAAACGGAGCCTT
>JBBRUZ010000281.1:0-3191 GCA_038247355.1 Rhodobacterales bacterium | reverse complement strand
TGCGACGCAGACAAAGTAGCGCAGGACGCGCATGTGGGGACGCCAGTCCTGGTCTCCGAATTTTTTGGAGCCCGTCATGCAATAGGCTCAAACATCTCGCGTGCAATCGTAGGATACCAGACAGCGTTGAGGAGGCGTTTGGCGCCTGTTGCGAAGAATAGGGCGTCGATCATCAGTCGTATTCAGCAATCTTCACCTTCACCACTACCAAGTTGGGTGGGCTCTATGATCGATCGGCAGCGGGGGTACTGTAACCTAACGTCTGGAAATTCTGTCGTCGGGGCGACTACGCGAATGGACGAACGGAAGGATACGGTGGTCGAGGCGGTCCTGGAACATCTGATCGAGCATGGCCCGGGCGACATCGCCACGGTCTTCGGCCGGGCGTTCGAGCTGGCCATGCAGATCGAGCGCGAGCGGTTCCTGCGCGCGGGGGCCTACGAGCGCACGGCGGACCGGCGGGGCTATGCCAACGGCTCACATGGGTATTTCGGGGTCAAGAGGTTTTTTTAGCGGGGCATGGGCAAAACTCGCGAAGGGTTTCCGCATCCAAGGTCTGAGCCCGACTGATGACCCGGTTGTTTCCGCACCAGATCAAACTCACATCCGGTCGCCGCTCGCGGCGGCTGCACCAATATCCCGCTTGCGGCGGGAGGGGCTCAGGAAGACGAAACCATTCTACAAGGCGGCGTTTCAGGCCATGCCGTTGGTCGGTCCGTCCACCTGGATCGGCCAGGACTGATCAGGTCCTGACGGATTAGGGAATCAATGGGTTATTGTCAGGCGGCCTTCGCTTTTACGTTGCTCCGAACAGCGCCTTCGATCATGACGCCGGCGGTCACATATTTCCAAAGCGCGACCAGCAGTTTCCGGGCAAGCGCCACAATCGTTGTCTTCCGCAGGCGGCCGCCGTTGCGCTCAACCCGTTCGTGGAACCAGCGAGCCAGTGCCGAATGCGGCTGATGACGCAGCCACAACCAGGCGAGCTGGATCATCGTTGTCCGCAATCGCGGATTACCGGCTTTCGACACCCCTTGCTCGCGATCGACCGCCCCGCTCTGCCAAGGCGTCGGCGCAAGACCAGCGTAGGACGCCACTTGTCTTCGGTTTTCGAAGCTACGGAACAAGCCCTCGGACCAGAGAACAGCAGCAAATTCAGGGCCGATCCCCTTCAGCTCCAGCAGCATCGCCGCCGGAGCGGGTGTTGCCGCGCCTGGTGCTACAGCCAGCAACGCGTCCCTTTCCGCCTCCACCGCCTTGACCTGCTCCACAATCAGTTCGAGCCGATCGAGTTCGCGGCCGATCTGCGCCTTGAGGTGCGCCGGCAGCACTCGACCGTCGCCAGTTCGCAATTCCTCGAGCCGTGCCCGCCGGTCTCGGCGCAACGGCTCGTATCCGGAGATCCCCTGCGCGAACAAAAGACCCTTGATCCGGTTGACATGCTGGATCCGCTCACCGATCAGCACCTTGCGTTCGCGACTGATGCGGCGGCGGTCCTCCTCTTCCCGGCTGGGCGCTCTGACCATGGCGCACACCCGCGGCTCGCCCCTCTTGTAGGCCAACAGCGTACGGACCAACGTCTCACCGTCGAGCTTGTCGGTCTTCGCCCGTCGGCGCCGGCGCGAGGTCGCGATCGAGGCGGGATCGACGACATGACTTTCGATTCCTTCCGCCTGCAACACACGGTGGATCCAAAACCCGTCGAGACCAGCCTCCTGGATCACGATGATCGGAAACGCTCGCCCAATCCGCGCCAGCGCTTTCTCCCTGAGCTGGGCAAAGCGCGCCAGCAGCCCGGCGACGTCGCTACCACGCACCGCGTGTTTCGACATCCTCTCCCCGTTACCTGGCGACAGCGAGGTGATCAGCCAGCTTGATCGGCTCAGTTCCAATGAGATGAAGATTGCGCCAAGGTCGGTGCGGATGGCGGTCGGCACTTCGAGGCGGTCAGCTATTACAGGCATGGTCTTCTCCAGAGTGGTTGGTTCAACAACTCCACTCTGTCAGAGAGCGGGTCGCTATCCACCGCCCATGGGATCTACAAGCCCGAGCGCATCGACACGCCG
Source organism: Rhodobacterales bacterium (assembly GCA_038247355.1). Classification (GTDB taxonomy): domain Bacteria; phylum Pseudomonadota; class Alphaproteobacteria; order Rhodobacterales; family Rhodobacteraceae; genus Amaricoccus. The sequence goes on along the minus strand of JBBRUZ010000281.1, from coordinate 1,125 downwards.
GCAGGCACGTTGGCCGTCCAGGTTCCCAAGACCGCCGGTCACGATGGGGAAGCGTTCTACCCGCAATCCCTGGAACGCGGGCGGCGGTCGGTGCGCGCGGTGATGCTGGCGGTGGCGGAGATGTACATCAAGGGCGTGTCGACCCGCGAAGTGGAAGCGGTGATGCGCGAATTCGGCGTCGTGTGCCTGTCCTCCTCGCAGGTCGGCCGCGCGGCGAAGCTGCTCGACGACGAGCTCGAAGCCTGGCGCACCCGTGAGCTCGGCGTCATCAAGTATCTGATCCTCGACGCCCGGTACGAGAAGATGCGCCACGGCGGGGTCGTGCGCGACGCCGCCGTGCTTTCGGCGATCGGCATCGGCCCCGACGAGCGCCGTCGGGTGCTGGGCGTCTCGGTCGCGCTGTCTGAGGCGGAGGTGCATTGGCGCGCGTTCCTGGAGAGCCTGCAGGCGCGCGGCATGCGCGGCGTCGAGTATGTCGTCTCCGACGACCATGCCGGCCTGCGCGCCGCCCGAAGGGCGGTGCTCGGCGGCGCGACGTGGCAGCGCTGTCAGTTCCACCTCGCTCAGAACGCCATCCATCACGCGCCGAGCCTCGCGATCCGCAGGCGCATCGGCGCAGAGCTGCGCGCCGTCTGGACCGCAGCCTCATTGGCGAAGGCCGAAGCCGCCCTCGCAGAGCTGGCCGCGAGTTACCGCGACACCGCCCCGAAACTCGCGGCATGGCTGGAGGCGAGCGTGCCCGAGGGCCTCGCCGTCTTCGCGCTGCCCGAGCACCACCGCCGCCGCATGCGCACCTCCAACCCGATGGAGCGCGCCGTCCAGCAGGAGCTCAAGCGGCGCACCGTCAAGGTCAGGGTCTTTCCCGGCGAAGACGCCCTCGAGCGCCTCGTCTCCGCCATCCTCGTAGAGATCGACGAAAAGTGGGCCGTCGACACGAAGGCCTACATCAAATGGGAGTGCCAGGATGCGTGATCACGCGGTAGTGTCTCGAATCTGGTGGAAATTCTCCGGCGGCGTTCTCCGAGCATCGGGATTTGGGTCTGATCAGGCCACGAGGTCAAGGCTGATCGGGGTGATTGGCTGAGCCAAGGTTTCCCAGCCATCCACTTTTCGCATCTGGATCTG
>JBBRUZ010000280.1:0-3228 GCA_038247355.1 Rhodobacterales bacterium | reverse complement strand
CGTGCTCATCCGCCCAAACCCAGGCCGCAAAGCAGACATAGGTAACCGGAAAATCAATGGGGCGCAGACGCCGCTTACGCAATACATGGCGTTCGCCCAGCGCGAGCGGTCGCGTGGGCGTGAGCCGTCCGGCGAATAATCGTGGATCGTGCCGCCACAGGCGTCGGCCGCATGCCCGGTGTTCCATCTGCAGATGCGCGATCTGCACGCTACCCCCAACCTTTACCGATCCCGCGCGACGGGCGGTGCGCGGCTCGCGCCGGACGATACGGACGAGGACCGCAACCGGCTCCGCCGCCGCCTTGACCGTGAGAAGCGCCGCTGGCGGAGCCATTGGCGGCGCTGGTTCGAACCTTGAGGCAGAGCGTCGGCGTCGCTTATCTCAGCTGCGGCCCGCGAATCGGGTTCGTGCCGCGATAGGCGATTATCCGCGTTCTGGAAGCAGGGGTCTGCCATGCCGACCGTCGTCATCACTTCGGCAAATCGCGGGATAGGTCTGGAGCTCGCCCGGCAGTACGCCGCTGCGGGCTGGACGGTTCTGGCCGGCTGCCGCAAACCGGGCGAGGCGACCGCGCTCAAAGCCTTGTCGGGGGACGTGCGGCCGTTCGAGATCGACGTGACGGCGCCCGCCACGATCGCCGCCGCCGCCGCGGGCGACACGCCGGTCGACCTGCTGATCAACAGCGCCGGCGTGATCGGCGACACCGGCGATGGACCGGGTCGGATCGACTACGCGCGCTGGGCCGAGACGCTCGACGTCAACGCGATGGGACCGGTGCGCGTGCTCGATGCGTTCGCGGACCGACTGGCGGCGAGCGAGCGCCGGCTCGCCGTGGCGATCACCAGCGGCATGGGATCGCTGGCTGACGCGGGCTCCGGCTCGGCGCTGATGTACCGCACGTCCAAGGCCGCACTGAACATGGCGATGCGCGCCCGCGCCTTCGACCTCGCGCCGCGCGGCGTGACGGTCGTGGTGATCAATCCGGGCTGGGTCAAGACCGACATGGGCGGGCCGAACGCCTCGATCACCGCCGAGCAAAGCGTGTCGGCGATGCGCCGCGTGTTCGACGGCCTAGGCGTCGAACAAACCGGGCGGTTCCTGAATTACACCGGCGCCGAATACCCTTGGTGACCGTCAGTTGAGCAGCCCCGCGTGGCGCATGGCTGCGCGCATCATCGCGCGCGTCGCCTCCTCCACCGCAACGAGCGGCGAGCGCACGTCCTCGGCGCATTTGCCGAGCAGCGACAGCGCGAACTTCGTCGGGCCCGGGTTCGGTTCGGCGAACGCGGCGCGGTGCAGCGGCATCAGCCGGTCCTGACAGGCCAGCGCCCGGCCGTAATCGCCGGCCAGCATCGCCTGCTGGAACTCCGCGCAGAGCCGGGGCGCCACGTTGGCCACGACCGAGATGCAGCCCACCCCGCCATGGGCGTTGAACCCGAGCGCGCTGGCGTCCTCGCCCGAGAGCTGGATGAAGTCCGCGCCGCATGAAATGCGCGTATCGGACACGCGGCTGACGTCTCCGGTCGCGTCCTTGACCCCGACGATCCGGGGCAGTTTCGCGAGTTCGCCCATCGTCGCCGGCGTCATGTCCACCACGGAACGGCCCGGAATGTTGTAGATCACGATCGGCAGATCGACGGCGTCGTGCAGCGTGCGATAGTGATGATAGAGCCCGCGCTGGTTTGGCTTGTTGTAATATGGCGTGACGACGAGGGCTGCGTCGGCGCCGACCGATTTCGCAAAGCGCATCAGGCGGATCGCCTCGTCGGTGTTGTTCGAGCCGGCGCCCGCGATCACCGGGATGCGGCCGCGGACGGTGCGCACCACGACTTCGATCACGTGCTCGTGCTCGTCATGGCTCAGCGTCGGCGTCTCGCCGGTGGTGCCGACCGGCACGATCCCGTGGCTGCCTTCGGCGACATGCCATTCCACCAGATCGATCAGAGCGGTCTCGTCCACCTCGCCGCCCCGGAAGGGCGTGATCAGCGCGGGGATCGAGCCTCTGAACATCAGTGCGCCTTCGTGAAACGGCAATGAAACGCGGCTCGACCCTAGACGCAAGCCAACCGGGCCGCAAGCCGGGGACGTTCCGGTTTATCGAACCGCCCCGGCCCGCCAGCCGAGACGCGGCGCTCGCGCGGTGGTATGGCTTGGTGAAAAATACATTTCAGAGAGGTCCGAGCGATGCGCCTTCGTCCCATCAGCTTTCTGCCCGTAGCGCTTGCCTTCGCCGTCTGGCAGCCGCTCTCCGCCGCGTCCCAGACCGCCGGACAGGGCGCGGCGCTGGCGCGTGCGCTCGAACAGGCGCAGGCCGAAAGCTGGACCGGCGCTTCGGCGGCGGCGGCCGAGGCGGGCGACAGGGTCGCCTCCGACATCGTTGTGTGGCTGCGGCTGCGCGAGGACGCCGGCGGATGGGAGGAATACCTGCAGTTCCTCGCCCGCAACGCCGACTGGCCGGGCAATGCGACCGTGCGGCGCAACGCCGAGCGCGCGATGCCCGAGGATTTGCCGCCGAACGTCGTGCTGGGCTTTTTCGACGGCGCGGCGCCCCTGACCGGGACGGGCGCGCTGCGCTACTCGGCGGCGCTCGAGGCGAGCGGGCGCGGCCCCGAGGCGCAGGACGCGGTCCTGCGCGCCTGGCGCGAGCTGTCGATGCGCGTCGAGGAACAGACGGAGATCGCGGCGCGGCACGCTCCGCTCGTCGAGTCCCATGCCGTGGAGCGCCTCGACATGTTGCTGTGGCGCGGCCTGACAGCCGAGGCCCGGGCGCTGCTGGCGCTTGCGCCGCGCGACTGGCGGGCGCTGGCGGACGCGCGCATCGGCGTGCGCGAGAACGTGGACGGGACGACCGCGTTGATCGCCGCGGTGCAGGGGGATCTGAAACGCGATCCGGGCCTCGCCTATGAGCGCTACCTCTACCGGGTGCGGGCCGGGCGGTGGGACGACGCCGAGGCGTTCCTCATCACGCAGTCGATCTCGGCGGAGGCGCTCGGCCGGCCCGACATGTGGATGGAGCGCCGCGCCAATCTCGCCCGGAGGGCGCTGCGCCGGGGCGATGTCGAGGCGGCCTACGCTCTGGCGGCGCGCAGCTACGGAACCAGCGACAGCGGCGCCGACTACGCCGACGCCGAATGGGTCGCGGGCTTCGTCGCCCTGACCCGGATGGACGATCCCGACCGCGCGATCGGCCATTTCCAGCGGTTCGGCGCGGCGGTTTTCACGCCGAT
>JBBRUZ010000279.1:0-3266 GCA_038247355.1 Rhodobacterales bacterium | reverse complement strand
GGGCCAGTTCCTCGAGCCCGCCCTGGTCTGGTCCAGGTCGTGATCGAGGAACTGGCCCCATACCCACAGCAGGCTGCTGAAGCCCCCGGCATTCGGCTTGTCGATCAGGGCGCCCTGATCGTCGAGTTGATTGAACACCGTGTTCGAAATGAAGCGCGGAGCCGGCCGGTCGGCGCCGGCGAGCGTCGCACCGCCATCGGTATAGCTGTGGGGGGCGAGACGGATCTGGACCGCTCCGGCCGCGCCGCCGGTGCCGACGCTGCTCGGCGACCGCGGACTGCTGACAAAATTGACCGATGGATCCAGAAAGCTGGCCATTGAAAGATCCCCTTATTTCTTTGATCGTTCGAAGTGAGCAGTTCGGAGATGATTCTCCGAAATCTCCGAATGATTTATTTTCCGTTAAACCGTTGTGCGGCGCAATAGCCCTGCGCCAATGCCGTGGTTAACGCGGCAAAAAAAACACTATGTGGCAAATCGACGCACAAACACAAGGGAACTTTTCCCCGCCTGCGATTTAGCGCGTCGATCCAGCGCGCCCCGGCAAAGCGAATTCCTGCAGCGCCGCCAGCGGCACGTGGTCGAGCGCCGAGACATGCGTGCTGCTCAGCGCGACCTTCGGCGCCGCACCCGCCAGCCAGGCCTCCTTCCAGCGCTCGACGCACAGGCACCAGCGGTCGCCCGGTCGCACGCCGGCGAAACCGTACTCGGGTCGCGGGCTCGACAGGTCGTTGCCCTGCGCCTTGGAGAAGGCGAGGAACTCCGCCGTCATCTTCGCGCAGACGGTGTGCCGGCCGCGATCGTCCGCCCCGGTGTTGCAGCAACCGTCCCGAAAGAACCCTGTCATCGGGTCGAACGAACACGGCTTCAGCGGCTCGCCCAGCACGTTCAGGCTGTCTTCGATCTCGGCCATCGTTCAGTATCCCGTCATTTCCAGATAGCCACGGCCCGAATGGCTGCCGTCCACGCGGATCGGTCCCTCCCAATAGGGAAAGCTCGTGCCCATCCAGCTTTGCGCGTTTACCGCTTCGGTGTCCACAGCGAGTCCGAACTCGGGGATCTCGACGCGCCAGGCGACGGGAACCTCGCGTCCGGCGACCTCGGCGAAGCTGCGCGGGGTCAGCTTGATCCGCTCCGGCCCGAGCGGCGTCGGCGCACCGTCCGCGGCGATCCAGGTTCCCGAAACGTACGCCCCGCCGTCCGCGCCGCGCAGCCGGAACGCCATCACCCGCGCGCCGTCGTCGAGATGGAGCGAGAACCAGTCCCAGCCGTCCTGATCGGCGGCGAGCGGCTGGCTCGACCATTCGCGGTCGAGCCAGCCGGTCCCGCGCACCGCGATCTCGGCGCCTTCGACGCGCAGAACTCCCGTCACCGCATAAAACGGCTGACTGTAGTAGTAGCTCGCCTGGCCGCCGTCCGATTTGACGCTGAACCCGTCCAGCCCTTGCGGAACCGGCGGCCGCTCGGTCACCGCCGCGAGGTCGAACCCGAAGTCCGCGGCGCGGGCGGTGACGCTCAGATCGCCGAGCGCGTCCGCCGCGGCGCCCGTGCCGCGCAGCGTCCAGTCGTCGATCCAGGCCTCGAACGGCGCCGCGCGCACCCCCGCCTGACCGACGCCGCCCCGGGCGAACCGCTCGGCGAAATGGTGCCGGTCCGGCGTCGTCAGGCCCGCGTGTCCCATCCAGACCTGCGCGCTGTCCCAGCCCTCGGCCTCGGCCCCCGGTCGCGTCGCCTGGCGAAACAGCGTCCACTGCGCGCCATAGTCGCGCCCGTCCGCGCCGGTCAGCGCTGCGGTCAGGTACCACCATTCGATGCGAAACGCCGGATGCGCGCCATGATCGCGGGGGAACTCGAGCGCAGCGGGCGCAGTCACCGGCGCATATTCGGGAGCGGCGCCGCCCAGCCCGGCGAAGCCCTGCGCCGCGACCATTCCCGGCGCGAACATCAACAGCACGAAGGCTTTAGCGTTCATTTCCGAAGCTCCGCAGCAGGCTGAGCGGGACCGCCCGGCCGAGGCGCAGCACCGGCGCGAGCGCGGCGGCGAAGGCCGTCAGCAGCGCGAGCCCGAGCAGCCACAGCCACTGGCCCGGAAACAGGAAGATCGGCAGCTTCCAGCCGAAGGCCGCGACGTTGATGACGTCCGTCAGCACCCAGGCGACCCCGAGCCCCAGCGGCAGCGCAGCCAGCGCCGTGAACGCCGCCAGCGCCAGCGTCTTGCCCATCTCGATCGCCGCGAGTCGCCGCCGCGTGATCCCGATCGCCCAGAGCGGCGCGAGCTGCGCGATCCGCAGGTTCGACAACGTCAGCAGGCTGGTGAACAGCGCGATCCCCGCCACCGCCAGCGTCAGCGCGTTGAGCGCGAGCGTCACCGTGAAGGTCCGCTCGAACACCTGGGCCGAGAACGCCTTCAGCGCCGCCTGGTCGATCACCTGATCCGTGCCGAGATCGAACGTCGCCCGAAGGTCCGCGACCAGCGCCGGCGCCGCCGCCGGCGCCACGCGGATCGCGGATCGGAGCCGCGGCGTGTCGGGCCAGCGCACGATCAGCGCGTCGGCCGCGACCATCGCCTGACCCTGCGGATTGCCGTAATCGGAATAGATCCCCGCCACCGTAAGCGGCCAGACCCCTTGCGGCGACGGGATCTCGATCCCGTCCCCGACCTCCAGCCCCGCCCGCCGCGCCAGTTGCTCGGACACCATCGCGCCTGTCCCCGCCGCCACGACGTCCCACCCGTCCGGCAGCACCGCGAGCATCGGCCAGTTGTCGCGATACGTCGCATGATCGGCGAACCCGTAGACCTCAGCCGGCCATCCCGCGATCCGCGCCTCGGCGTTCCAGATCGGCAGCCGCGCCGTCACCTCGGGCCGGGCGTCGAGCCATTGCGCCATCGCCGCCGCCTGCGCGGGGTCGCGCCCCGTCACGTAGACCTCCGCGGCGAGGCGCTGGTCGAGCCAACCCAGAAACGTCCGCCGGAAGCTGTCCACCATCGTCCCCACCCCGACGTTCACCGACAACGCGATCAGCAGCGCCATCAGCGCCAGCGAAAGCCCCGCCATCTGCTGGCGGCTGTCCGCCCAGATCCACTGCGCCATCGGCCCCCGCGCCGTGCGCGCCGCGAGGCCCAACGCCGCCGACAGCGCGACCGGCAGCAACAACGCCGACCCGATCAGCATCGCGCCCATCAGCGCGAACCCCGCGACGAGGCCGCCGCCCGCCGCGAATAGCGCCAGCGCCGCCGCCCCGAGGACCGCGGCCCCCCCCGCCTG
>JBBRUZ010000278.1:0-3288 GCA_038247355.1 Rhodobacterales bacterium | reverse complement strand
GTCGTCGAACTGCTGGACGCCGCAGGTCGGTCGGCAACCGAGATCGCGGCGGTCGGCGTCTCGGGGATGCTGCCGGCGGTCGTGCTCCTCGATGCGACGGGGCAGCTCATCCGGCCTTCGATCCAGCAGAGCGATGGGCGCTGCGGCACCGAAGTGCAGGAAATCCGGGCCGAGATCGACGAGGCCGCGTTTCTGTCGCGCGCCGGGAACGGCGTCAACCAGCAGCTCGTCGGCGCCAAGCTGCGCTGGATCGCGCGCCACGAGCCGGATCACTTCGCGCGCATCGCCACGGTCTTCGGCTCCTACGACTACGTCAATTGGCGGCTGACCGGCCGGCGGACGATCGAGCAGAACTGGGCGCTCGAGGCCGGGGTCACCGAAGTGGCGACCGGCCGGCTTTCGCCCGAGCTGGCCCAGGCGACCGGGGTGCCTTGGGCCGCCTTGCCGCCGCGCATAGGCTCGTCCGAAATACAGGGGCGCGTAACCGCTGCGGCCGCCGCCGCGACGGGGCTTGCGGAGGGCACGCCGGTGGTGGGCGGTGCTGCGGACATGATCGCCTCGGCGCTCGGCGCGGGCGTCATCCATTCGGGCGACGTGCTGTTGAAATTCGGCGGGTCGGTCGACGTTCTCACCGTTTCCGCCGAAGCGGCGCCGGACCCGCGGCTCTATCTCGACTACCACCTCGTGCCCGGCCTCTTCATGCCGAACGGCTGCATGTCCACCGGCGGCTCGGTGCTGAACTGGTTCGTGCGGACCTTCGCCGACGGTGCCGACCTCGGCGCGACACCGCATGCGACGCTCGACCAGATCGCCGAGGGGCTGCCCGCGGGTGCCGAGGACCTGACGATCCTCCCCTATTTCCTGGGCGAGAAGACGCCGCTACACGATCCTTTCGCGCGCGGCGTGTTCGAAGGCCTTTCGCTGTCGCACACGCGCGGGCATCTGTGGCGGGCGCTTCTGGAGGCTTACGGTTACGCGCTTCGCCACCATGTGGAGGTGATGGCGGAACTCGGCTATGGGCCGCGCCGGTTTCTCGCGTCGGACGGCGGTTCGGCGAGCCTGGTCTGGATGCAGATCGTCGCCGACATCCTGGGCGCGCCGGTGCGGCGGTTGAAGGCGCATCCAGGGTCCTGCCTCGGTGCTGCATGGACGGCGGCCGTCGGGGTCGGGATTGCGCAATGGGACGGGATCGCGGCCTTCGTGGCCGAGGACGACCTGCTGGCACCGCGGCAGGAAAACCGCTCGGCCTACGACGCAGGCTATGCGCGCTTCCGCGAGCTCTATGCGCGGTTGCAGGGGTTGCACGGATGATCCGGGGGATTGCGGCTGTCGCATGGGATATCGACGGCACGCTGATCGATAGCGAGCCGCTCCACCAGCGATGCCTCGTCGACACTTGCCTCGGATATGGGCTCGACCTACGCGGCGATCCGCCCGAACGGTTCGTCGGCGTGCATGTCGAGGACGTGTGGGCTGAGCTTGCGCCTGCTCTGCCCCGGAATTTGGGACGGGACGACTGGATGCACGCCATGCACGATCTCTACTGCGCGCATGTGGCCGAAGCCCCGCCGATCGACGGTGCTCTGGAGATCACGCGAGCGCTGGCCGAGGCGGACGTGCGCCAGATCGCGGTTTCCAACTCCACACGGCGGATCGTCGATGCGAATCTTGCGATGCTCGACGTCGGCGGATTGATGGAGGCCTCCATCAGCCTCGACGACGTCAGACGGGGCAAGCCGGATCCGGAGCCTTACCTGCGGGCTCTCGCCTCGCTCGGGCTTCCGGGGGAGCGCGTTCTGGCGATCGAGGATTCCCTGACCGGCGCACGGTCCGCCTGGACGGCGGGGTTGCGGTTGGCCGGGCTCGGCGACGCGGGCCGAGCGCCCGGGGCGACGCCGCTGGCTGGTCTGCGCGCCTTGCCGGCGCTGCTCGGTCTCTGACGATCAGGCGACGACCTATTCGCTGACGACCAGCCTGACGCCCGCTCGATCAAGGGCCGCCGCGAGCGGCGACGGCGGTTCGGCGTCACAGACGAGGATGTCGATCTCGTCGAGCCCCGCGATGCGGACGAACGATCGATGGTCGAATTTGCTCGCATCGCACAGGGCGATCACCATTTCGGAATTGTCGATCATCGCCCGTTTCACCTCGCTGTCCTCGATGGAATAGTCGAACAGGCCGTCGACGGTCAGGCCGGATGCGCCGAGAAAGAGCTTGTCGGGGAAGAAGCTGCGCATCTGCGCGACCGCCGCGGCGCCGACCACCGAGAGTTCCCCGGTGCGGATCTGGCCGCCCGGGATGTAGACGGGGCTCGCGCCGTCGCTGAGCAGAACGCCTGCGCGGACGTTGTTGGTGAGGATGCGGATGCCGGCGATCTGTGCGATCTCCTCCGCAAGCGCCAGCGTGGTCGTGCCGACGTCGATGGCAACCGTCTCGCCCGGACCGATCAGCGCGGCGGCGGTCTGCGCGATCGACTGCTTCGCTGCGGCCTGTTCCCGCCTGCGCAGATCAAACGCCGGCTCCGAGCTGGAGTGATTTCCACGCCGGATGGCGCCGCCGAAGGTCCGGTCGACGAGGCCTTCGTCCTGAAGCGTCTCGAGGTCGCGCCGCACTGTCATCTCCGACACGCCGAGCAACCCCGCGGCATGGGCCACCGTCACGAACCCCTGGCGGCGGATGAGATCGCGCAATTGCGTCCGACGCGTGCTTGCCGGCTTCCGGCCGGCGGCTGCTTCGTTGCCGGGTCCGTCCATCTCCAACCTCTCCCCCGATCGCCACTGAGCGACGTCTACAAAATATCACAGACTCGCCGGAGCTCTGTGGGTTTTTTGTTGAAATTTGAACATCCGCGTGGAAGGCTTGGTCAGGTGGCGGGGTTGGTCGAGCCTTCGAAGCGTCTGGAGTATCGGCGTTCGCCGCCTGGTACGTCCGGGTGCCGGACTGGCTACGCGAATGCGGGTCCTGAAACGATGAAGCGGTTCTCCCTTGCCGTCCTGCTGCGTCATTTTATCCTCGCCGTCATGTCGGCGGCGATCGCGCTGCCGCTGCTGTGGGTTGTGCGCGTCAGCCTCACCGACAAGTTGACTGCCTACAAGCTGCCGCCGGAGATCGGCGAGATCGGCTGGCACAATTTTGCGGAAGTCCTCCTGCGGTTCGACTTCCTGCGCTGGTTCGGGAACAGCCTTTTCGTGGCGAGTCTGGCCACCGCTATCTCGCTCCCCTTTGCGGCGATGATGGCCTATGCTGCGGCGCGGTTCCGCACCGGAGGCTGGCCGCTGATGCTCGGCG
>JBBRUZ010000277.1:0-3296 GCA_038247355.1 Rhodobacterales bacterium | reverse complement strand
CAACGTGATCGACGCGTCGCCGAACGAAGCACATGCGGCGATCGCGAAGCTCGCGCGCCATGGCGACCTCTTCCTTTGCACGCAGAACATCGACGACCTGCACGAACGCGCGGGCTCGCCGTCCGTCCACCACATGCACGGCGAACTGCTGATTTCGCGCTGCGCCTTCTGCGGCGCGCGGACGGAGCAGTTCGGCGATCTGACGACCGACGATCCCTGTGCGGCCTGCGGTCGCCTCGGCGCGCTGCGCCCCGACGTGGTCTGGTTCGGCGAGACGCCCTTCGATCTCGCCGCGATCGAGGCCGCCGCGGTGCAGGCCGACCTGTTCGTCTCGATCGGCACGTCGGGCGGGGTCTACCCTGCCGCGGGGCTGGTGCGCCTCGCACGTCACCACGGCGTGCGGACCGCGGAGATCAACCTCGAGCCGTCGCAAATCGCCGGCGCTTTCGATAAGCGCCGGTATGGTCCGGCAAGCATCGAAGTCGCGCGCTTCGTCGCCGGCCTGATCGGCTGAGGCCTCGCGTCGGTCGCAGTTGTTCGACCAAACCGGCGCGGAGTCGTTCCTGGCCGCGCCATGCCCGGTTCGGCTGCCGATCACATGCGTGCGGTGTCAGGTATTCGCTTGAATTCACCGGCCCTAGGGCTGTCGCAATTCGTCATAAAGCTTGATTTGTTACAGTTTGGTGAAGGCCGTATATCAAGCTTAATAGTGCGACCAAGTTCGGCGACGCGCGAACTAGCGGATGAGCGGGGGTCACATGCTGACCACAGTGAAACAGGATATCGCCTTCGTCGGCACCGGGCTGCACAGCGGCAGACCCGTGCGGATGATCGTGCGCCCGGCGGCGGCCGGCGGCATTCGCTTCCGCCGAACGGACGTGACCGACCGCGACAACGTGATCCCCGCCCGCTACGATCTGGTCAGCGACACGAGGCTCAACACCCGGCTGACCAACGCCGCCGGCGTCTCGGTCTCGACGGTCGAGCATCTGATGGCGGCGCTCGCGGGGACGGGCGTCTGGAACGCCGTCGTCGATATCGACGGCCCGGAAGTTCCGATCATGGACGGCAGTGCCCGGCGCTTCGTCCAGAAGATCGTCGCGACCGGACTTCGCCACCTTCCGGGCACGATGCGGGCGATCCGCGTGTTGAAGTCGATCCGCGTGGCCGAGGACGGCGCGGCGGCCGAGCTGAACCCGGCGCCGCTGCTCAGCATAGACTTCGAGATCAACTTCGACGCAGCGGCGATCGGGCGACAGGCGAAGGCGCTCGAAATCGTCAACGGCGTGTTCGTCCGCGAGCTCAGCGACTGCCGGACGTTCTGCCGGCGCGCGGACGTCGAGGCGATGCAGGCGAACGGGCTGGCGCTCGGCGGGTCACTCGACAATGCGATCGTCGTGCACGGGGGGGACATCCTCAATCCCGAGGGGCTTCGGCGGTCGGACGAATTCGTCCGCCACAAGATGCTCGACGCGCTGGGTGATCTGGCGCTCGCCGGAGCACCGGTGCTCGGCGCCTATCGCGGCATGCGCGCCGGTCACCGCCTGACGAACGTGCTGCTCCGGCGGCTATTCGCCACGCCGGGCGCATGGGCCGAAGTGGCGATCGACGCCGACACGGCGCGGCAGTTGCCGGGCGCGGGCGTCGTGCCGGCGGATCTGCGGCGCGCTGGCTGAACGACCCCCATCGTCGACGGCGGGCAGAGCCGGGCGGCGACGGCGAAGCGCAACCTTGGCGGGCTGCGCTTTCGCTTTTCCCGGTCGTCGGTTCATGCTAACGCTCCGCCCGGTCGCTTTGGGTGGGCGGCCCGGCCGAAGGCTGAGAGGGAAGGCATGACGATCGCGCGAAAGGCTGGTCAACGTTCGACACTGGCCTTGGCGCTTGGCCTTGTCGGGCTCGTCGCCGGCTGTTCGGGCGAACGCGCGGAGCCGATCGAGAGCCGCTCGGCGCAAGATATATTTCTCGACGCCGAGGCGCTGCTCGAGCGCGATCGACCACGCGAGGCGGCGGAGACCTTCGACGAGGTCGAACGGCTTTATCCTTATTCGGAATGGGCCAAGCGCGCGATGCTGATGTCGGCCTTTTCCTATCACGAGGGCCGGCTCTACGCCGAAAGTCGGGCCGCGGCCGACCGGTATCTCGCGTTCTTTCCCGCCGACACCGACGCGCCCTACGCGCAGTTCCTGATCGCGCTCAGCTACTACGACCAGATCGTCGATATCGGTCGCGACCAAGCAAACACCTTCGAGGCGCTGCAGGAAATGCGCGACATCATCGAGCGCTATCCCAACAGCGACTACGCGGTTTCCGCGCAACTGAAGTTCGAGCTCGCCCTCGACCATTTGGCCGGCAAGGAGATGGAGGTAGGCCGGTTCTACCTCGGCCGCGGCCATTATACCGCCGCGATCAACCGGTTCCGCGTCGTCGTCGAGGAGTACCAGACCACCACGCACACCCCCGAGGCGCTGCACCGGCTCGTCGAGAGTTATCTGTCGCTGGGGCTCGTGCCCGAGGCGCAGACCGCCGCCGCGATCCTCGGCTACAACTTTCAGGGCTCGGCGTGGTACTCCGACAGCTATGCGCTGCTGACAGGCCAGGGCGTGCGGCCCGCAAACGCCGGCGACGGCTGGCTCAACCAGGTCTACCGGCAGGTCATTCAGGGCAAATGGCGCTGACCCAGCCTCGCGCCTGACCAAAATGCTCCAGACCCTGAGCATCCGCGACATCGTGCTGATCGAGGCGGTCGAACTGCGGTTCCGTCCCGGCCTCAATGTGCTCACCGGCGAAACAGGCGCGGGCAAGTCGATCCTTCTGGATGCGTTGGGCTTCGTGCTCGGATGGCGCGGTCGCGCCGATCTGGTTCGCCCCGGCGCCGAGACCGGCGAGGCGGTTGCCGAGTTCCGCATCGAGCCCGACCATCCCGCGCACGCCACGCTCGCGGACGCCGGCATCACCGCCGGCGACGAATTGATCCTGCGGCGCACCGTCGGCGGCGACGGCCGCAAGCAGGCCTGGGTCAACGACCGCCGCGTCGCCGTCGAGACGTTGCGCGCGCTTTCTGACAGCCTCGTCGAGCTGCACGGCCAGCAGGACGATCGCGGCCTGCTCGACCCCCGCAGCCACCGCGCCCTGCTCGACGCGTTCGCGGACGCCGGCGCCGATCTCGCCGGCGTGCGCGTCGCGTGGACCGCCCGCACTGCCGCCGCCCGGGTGCTTTCGGAGGCCGAAGCGGCCCTCGCGGAGGCTGCCCGCGACGCCGCATACCTCGCCCACGCCGCCGCCGAACTCGACCGGCT
>JBBRUZ010000276.1:0-3297 GCA_038247355.1 Rhodobacterales bacterium | reverse complement strand
GGGTGATCGAGGATATCGCCTTTCAGCGGGTCGACATCCGTCTGGCGCAGCGGTTGCTCGACCTTGCGCGCGGGACGGATCAGGTGCGCGCCACGCATCAGCAGCTTTCGGTGGAGCTCGGCACCGCTCGCGAGGTGATCTCGCGCCAGTTGGGCGAGTTCCAGCGGCGCGGCTGGATCGGCCAATCGCGCGGGTCGGTCGGACTGCTGAACCGGGCGGGGCTGGAGAAACTCGCGGCGCTTGATCCGCATTAGCTCGTAAAGGTGGGAGTCGCTTGACACCTGTTGATATCGCTCGGGTTCTATGCGAACCTCAACTATGCTTAAATGTAATTGCAGCGTGGCTCGGCCCTTGAAAAAATGATTGAAAGTCCCGAAGGCGGAGCAATGGAGAAAACGCTGCTGATCTGTGTCGGCTGCCAAAAAGGCGGCACGGACTGGCTGGCCAACTACTTCGATCATCACCCGGAAATTCGCGGTGGATTGATGAAGGAAATGGAGGTGTTTTCGGTTCATTTTCTGGAACAGTTCAAGAACTATTTCGATGTCAAGATCAGCGAAGCCGAACTGTTGAACGCGTTCGACGACCCGGATCTGAACATGGCCCCGGGGGCGCACGTCGATCGATTGAAGCGACAGGCCAGCTCGCTTCGGCGCCTGCGCGAGTTGAGCGCACGAATTCCGGACTATGCGGCGTACTACCGTGAACTGATGGACGAACCGCCGGGCGTCGATCTCGCCTACGACATTTCACCGAACTATGCCGCGCTGACGGCGGAGCACTGGCGCGAAATCCGCGGCGTCCTTGAAGCGCAGGGCATCGCGTGTCGGCTGATGCTGGTCATGCGCGATCCCGTCGATCGCATCGTGTCGGCGTGGCGGATGGCGCGCCGCAAGAACGCGCGCATGGCCGCCGCGCGAAAGCTCGACGCAATTGCGCGGATGCGGCGCACGATCCGGCGCAGTTACTTCCAATTGCAGATGCGCGCCACCGGCGGGCCGTACGCGGCGTTTCTCAATTTCGCGATGGACGAGATCAATCTGCTCCGTTCGCGCTATGACGCGACGATCCGCGCGCTGGAGGAGGTCTTTCCGGCGGAGCATATCCACTACGAGTTCTTCGAAACGCTGTTCTCGCCCAAGGCCATCGAACGAATCGCCCGATTTCTCGACATCGGGTATCTGCCGGCGCCGCTCGGGGCCCGGATCAATTCGAGCCCGGCGGCGGAACCGATCTTGCCCGACTCGATGGCGAAGCTGCGCGAGGCGCTCGATCCGACCTACGCGTTTTGCGCCGAACGGTTCGGCCGGGACCGGATCGTAGCGCTCTGGCCGAACTGCTGCACTCCGCTGAAGGCGCGAATTCCGGGAGCGATCGACGCCGCCGAGCCGATGGTGGACGCCTCCCGGTCCTGAACCGCGCCACCCGCAGGAATGGTGCGCCGCTGACGTTGCGACCGAGCGCAAGATCGGCGTCGGCGTGGCGTCAGGTCACTCGTGGCGCAGACGGCGGTGGCGTGCGCTCGATCCGCGCTCGATCGCTGCGGCATGCAGCCGGTCGACATCCATTTCGTGGCGCAGTTCGAGCAGGAACTGCAGTTCCGCCTGAAACGCGTGGCCGTCGGCGGCCGCGACGTCGCAGGCGAGCGCATAGGCGGTTTCGCGCAACGGGTCGGGCAGCGCGTCGCGCACGAGGCCGAACAGCGCGTCGAGACCGTCCTCCTCGGTCAGCAGATCGAACACCGTCTGGCTGACGACCCGCAGCCGGTCGCGATCGTAGCCCTCGAAGACCGGCAGCGTATCGACCATGCGGCTGATCGACAGCAACTCGCTCGTCGTGATGTTCTCGTCCGAGGCCGAAACCCCGACCATCACCGCGACCAGCGCATCCTGGGCCGAGAACGACGGAAGCTGCGGTTCGATGACGGGCATAGGCTGGTCCTTCGGGTTTCGCAGGCCGGTATAGGCCGAGCCCCGTTTGCGGGCAAGTGCGCTGGCGGCGGCGCCGATCGCGCTCCGATGCGGCCGGACCCCGCGACGGGCGCAACTTGACCGATGCCGGGTCGGGTCCTACGAAGCTGGCGGGCGCAGGCGGCGGGAGGCCCGACGGGGCGGAAAGACGGCATGGACGATCTCGGCGCAGCGGCGATGACGGCGAAGACCTGGCCCTTCGAGGAGGCGCGCCGGCTGGTCAGACGCTACGCGGACGCGCCGCCCGCCAAGGGCCACGTGCTGTTCGAGACCGGCTATGGGCCGTCCGGTCTGCCGCACATCGGAACGTTCGGGGAAGTCGCGCGGACCACGATGGTCCGGCGCGCCTTCGAAGCGATCAGCGACATTCCAACCCGGCTGATCTGCTTCTCCGACGACATGGACGGCATGCGAAAGGTCCCCGACAACGTGCCGAACGCGGCGATGCTGCGGACGCATCTGCAGCGCCCGCTGAGTTCGGTCCCCGATCCGTTCGGCGAATATCCGAGCTTCGGCGACCACAACAACGCGATGCTGCGGCGGTTCCTCGACTCGTTCGGCTTCGACTACGAGTTCGTGAGCGCCACCGAATACTACAGGTCGGGCAAGCTCGACGCGGTCCTGTTGCGCGCCGCCGAGCGATACGACGCGATCATGGAGGTGATGCTGGCGTCCCTGCGCGAAGAGCGGCAAAAGACCTACTCGTGTTTCCTGCCGATTTCGCCGACCAGCGGCCGGGTGCTCTACGTGCCGATGAAGCAGGTCGACGGGCGCGACGGGACCGTGACGTTCGAGGACGAGGACGGGCGCGACGTGACGCTGCCGGTCACGGGGGGCCACGTGAAGTTGCAGTGGAAGCCGGATTTCGGCGCCCGCTGGGCGGCGCTCGACGTCGATTTCGAGATGTACGGCAAGGATCACGCGACGAACACGCCGATCTACGACCGGGTCTGTGCGATCCTCGGCGGACGGCCCCCCGAGCATTTCATCTACGAGCTGTTCCTCGACGAGGTCGGCGGCAAGATCTCGAAGTCGAAAGGCAACGGCCTGAGCATGGAGGACTGGCTGACCTACGCCAGCCCCGAATCGCTGAGCCTGTTCATGTTCGCCAAGCCCAAGACCGCGAAGCGGCTGCATTTCGACGTGATCCCGAAGGCGATGGACGAATACCACGCGCATCTGCGGGCCTGGTTGGGGCAGGACGCCGCCGCCCGGCTGGCGAACCCGGTCTGGCATATCCATGGCGGCGCGGCGCCGGCGTCCGACATGGAGGTTCCCTATTCGATGCTGCTCAATCTCGCGAGCGCCTCGGGGGCCTCCGACAAGG
>JBBRUZ010000275.1:0-3302 GCA_038247355.1 Rhodobacterales bacterium | reverse complement strand
GAGGCGGGCGCGCCGCCCGGCGCGGGGGAATGGGGAAGCTGAACAACCGTGCTTCGCCCAGCAGGAACGCCCGCCCCCCGCGCGGGAACAGGGTGGCGATGGCGGTGTCCGCAATGTCGAGGCCGCCGGTATAGGCGCCGAAGGCGGGCATCACCAGTCCGCGAGCGATATCGATGACGTCG
This sequence comes from Rhodobacterales bacterium, assembly GCA_038247355.1. Classification (GTDB taxonomy): domain Bacteria; phylum Pseudomonadota; class Alphaproteobacteria; order Rhodobacterales; family Rhodobacteraceae; genus Amaricoccus. The sequence goes on along the minus strand of JBBRUZ010000275.1, from coordinate 3,120 downwards.
GCCACGATGGCGGAGGCGGTGGGGCCTGCGCCCGCACCCGGCCCGCGGTAGATCGTCTGGCCGATGAAGTCGCCTTCGACGACGACCATGTTGGTTACCCCCTCCAGCGCGCCGAGTGGCGAGCGGCTGGGGACAAGGCAGGGCTGCGTGCGGGCCTCCAACCCCTCCGGCGTCATCCGGGCGACGCAGAGGAGCTTGATGCGGTAACCCATGTCGGCGGCCTGTTCGATGTCGGTTAGGCTGACGCGCTCAATGCCTTCGATCGCGACGCCGGGAAAATCGACGCGGGTTCCGAAGGCGACCGCGGCGAGCAGGGCGAGTTTCTGCGCGGCGTCGACGCCGCCGACGTCGAAGGACGGGTCGGCTTCGGCGTAACCGAGGCGCTGGGCCTCGGCCAGAACGTCCGCGTAGGCGGCGCCTGTGGTTTCCATCTGCGTCAGGATGTAGTTGCAGGTGCCGTTCATCACGCCCATCACGCGAGAGATGGCGTTGCCCGCGAGGCCTTCGGCCAGGGCCTTGACGATCGGGATGCCGCCCGCGACCGCCGCCTCGAAGCGCAGGGCGACGCTTGCGGCTTCGGCCGCCTCCGCGAGGCGCTGGCCATGGCGCGCGAGCATCGCCTTGTTCGCCGTGACGAGGTGCTTTCCGTTGGCGATGGCGGTCTCGGCCGTCGCGCGTGCCGGGCCGTTCTCGCCGCCGATGACCTCGATCACCACGTCCAGATCCGTGCGTCGTGCGAGGGCCACGGGATCGTCCTCCCAGGCATAGGACGCGAGGTCGACGCCCCGGTCGCGATGCCGGGAACGGGCGGAGATCGCGGCGATCTCGACAGAGCGTCCGGCGCGCGCGGCGATCAGCGCGGCATGGGTCCGCAGCATGGTCACGACGCCGCCGCCGACCGTGCCGAGGCCCGCAAGGCCGATGCGAAGGGGATCGGGCATGGGCGCACTCCGGACAAGTCTGCGGATTCGATGCCGTTGATTACGGGAGCCCATGGTGAGGGGCAATCGTCAAATTCCAACCTTGTGACGCCGATCACCACCACATGTGCTATCAACTGGTTTGAGGTTCGCGAGATATTGGAAAATTGTCGGTCGGTGAGTCTGCCCATGGCAACCGTGGCGTCAAATCGCCCAGACCAAACCGACCGCTCGCCGCTGCCTGGAGGACGACAACTGCCGATCATCTGCGCCTGACGCGCGATCCGACGATGGAACGCCGAAATCTGCGAGCTTCCCGTCGGGGAGCTCGTCGATGAGCCGACCCATCTCTACCTCCGGGCGCCCAACGCGCACCACCCGGAAGCGTTGCGCGTGATGGAGGCCTCGCGGCTCTGCTACAAGACCAACCTGACCAGGTCCAAAGTGTGCAAGGACGTCGGGCGGGATCGCCACGGAGTCGGCCTTTGCTTTCGCAATGTGACCGAAGTTCTGACGTTCGGCGTTCACAGCAGGAGCGCTTGTACGTTGGCCGCTGGACGCCGCCGGGAGAATGTCATCTCCACGAGGCGAGCACAGCCGGTAACCCGACGAGCAGTACGAGATCATCGGATCACGCAGCGCCGCTATGAGGTTGACACTGTTCGCTCGGGCGCCTCGGTCGGGGTGGACCGTTTGGGGAAACCAGTCGGAAGACTTTGCGCCCAGTTGGGCGACCTCGAATTGTTCCCGGAGCGCTCAGCCTGTCGTCGCCAGCTCGGATCGCCGCCGCTAAACGGTTGCCGCCGGCGCATTCCGGCGCAGGGACGCCGCGGTGTCCGGTCGCTTGGCGCCGCAGATCGGGGCGGCGCCGAACTAACGTTCAGGCGGCTTCTTCCTCGGCCTGATGTTTGGCGACGAGCGCGGCGGCGTTTGACATCAGTTTTTTCACGCTGCGCGCGGCCTGGCGGATGCGGTGTTCGTTCTCGACCAGCCCGAGACGGACGTAGCCTTCGCCGTACTCGCCAAAGCCGACCCCTGGGGCCACGGCGACCGCTGCTTCGGCGAGCAGGACCTTGGAGAAACCCATCGATCCGATCGCCCGAAACGGCTCGGGCACTGGCGCCCAGGCGAACATAGTCGCGGGTGGGGCAGGGATCGTCCAGCCGGCGCGGGACATGGCGTCGACGAGGACGTCGCGGCGGGATTTGTAGATGCCGCGTATCTCGGCGATGCAGTCGTCAGGGCCGTTGAGCGCCGCCGCCGCCGCGACCTGGACGGGGGTGAACGCGCCGTAGTCAAGATAGGACTTTATGCGGGTCAAGGCGCTTACCAGGCGGGGATTGCCGACGGCGAAGCCCATGCGCCAGCCGGGCATCGCGTAGGTCTTTGACAGCGAGGTGAATTCGACCGCCACGTCCTTGGCGCCGTCGATCTGCAGGATCGAGGGAGGCGGGTCGCCGTCGAAATAGATCTCGGAATATGCGAGGTCGGACAGGACCCATAGGTGATGCTTCTTCGCGAAGGCCACGAGATCGCGATAGAAATCGAGATCGCAGAGCTGGGCCGTCGGGTTAGAGGGAAAACTGACCACCATCGCCACGGGCCTCGGCACCGAATGGATCACGGCGCGCTCCAGCGAACGGAGGTATTGTTCGGGATCGAACCGTCCGTCGTAAAGGGCGGGGACGTGCCGCAGCGTCCCGCCGGCGATCATGAAGCCATACGGATGAATAGGATAGGAAGGATTGGGGACGAGCATGACGTCGCCGGGCGCTGTGATCGCCATTGCGAGGTTGGCGAGGCCCTCCTTGGAGCCGAGCGTGGCGATGACCTCGGTTTCCGGATCGAGCGAGACGCCGAAGCGGCGGGCGTAATAGCCGGCTTGGGCGCGGCGCAGACCGGGGATGCCTTTGGAGGAGGAGTAGCGGTGGGTGCGCGGTTTGCGGACGGTTTCCACCAGCTTGTCGACGATATGGCTCGGGGTGTCCATGTCGGGATTGCCCATGCCGAAGTCGATGATGTCCATTCCCTCGGCGCGGAACTTCGCCTTCAGGCGGTTTACTTCGGCGAAAACGTATGGGGGCAGGCGCTTGATACGATAGAATTCTTCGGACATGTCGAGCTCGGGACGTGATCAGGGACTTGGCTTATAGGGCATGCCGGGCTGAAAGACAGCGTGATTTCGGGGCGCGCGGCGGTC
>JBBRUZ010000274.1:0-3350 GCA_038247355.1 Rhodobacterales bacterium | reverse complement strand
GGCGGGCAAGCCCTCGGCTTCGGCCAGCGCAACAAGCCGTTCGATGTTCTGCACGCCCTAGCGAGGGTGCGCCCCGCATTGCCGCGCGCTGAATGTCGCAACGGGTTTTCTGGCGCGACCTCCATGCTGGATCGCCGTCGCGAGGTGTCGCAAGCTAAACGGTCGTTTGTCTGGCGAGATCGTCTCATGTCCAGTCTCACCCCATCGCGCCCGGTCTCAGCAATCGGCGCCGGTCGCAGGGAGACCGCGTTGAGTCTCCGCCAACCCGAGCCCGGTCAGCTGGATAGCCTCAAAATTATCCGCGCTCAAAAATGTGATGATCTCGTTCCTAACCGCCGATGATCTCAAGCAACTACACATAGCGGCCCGGCACCGGCCGGACGCGAGAAAACCGGAAACGCCCAAGGTCGGCCCATCGTCATGCGCGAGAGGCCGCCGGGTCGCCTCTCGCACCCGCCGAGAAACGAACTCCCTGGCGCAACTACCCCGCCATTCATCGCCCGAATCCGCCCACGGCACCAGACAGAGGCCTTCGCGGGCGCCGCAGCCGACCGGAACCGCCGTCGGAGTCGGCTTCGGCGATATTTCGGGCTAGATCTCTATACCAGAAGGTAAAAGCAGATGGATCCACGCCAAAGTAGAATTGCGCCTATTGATTTGTGTCGGTCTGGCCGGTTTGTACCGCGCGATCGTCGGTCAGCATCTGGGCCATCTCGCGGCGGATCAATTTGCGCAGGTTGCGGCTGATGCGGTCGCCGAGTTCGCCTTGCAGCTCCTCGCGCACGATCTCGTTAATCATTCCACGCAGCGCCTCTTCGTCGAATATCGGCGCGGTTGCGATGGGCCGCGCCCGCGGCGCGAGCCCATCCGCCAGCAGTTCACCCGCCCGCCAGGGCGCAACGGCCGCGTCCACGCGCATGCCCGGGGTCAGCAGGAGCACGTCGGCCAGCGCGACGCCTTCAACACGGGCGGTCGTCTCGGCAGCCACCAGCGCGCGTATCGAGGCGAGCACATCGGTCAGCGATTCAGGCATCTCGCCCCGCTCGCTGTGGACGCGCTCCGTCTGGTCGCGCTCGGACGGTTCGCTATCGCCGGGCGCTTCGTTCACTGCTGCTCCCACCGGGCGCGGATGCGATCGACGGCACTGGTGTCGTAGCCGCCGGTCGGCGCGCGCTGCACCTGCGAGAAATAGACGTCGGGATCGTAGGAGTCGATGCCAAGCTCGAGATGGCCCACAGTCAGAAACCCCATCGCCCTGAGCACCGCATAGGCGGCGACATACTCGTCGCGGACCGAGCGCACGACTTCGGCTTCGGCGGTCAGGCGCTCCTGATCCGCGTCGAGGACGTCGAGCGTAGAGCGCGCGCCTAGGCGGGCTTCCTCGGTCACGCCTTCGAAGGCGATCTGCGCGGCGACGACCTGTTCGCGGTTCGCAACAATCAGCGCGCGGGCGACCGCGAGCTGCGACCAGGCGTTGTTCACCTGCTCGATGACGCTGCGGCCGGCGTCCTGAATTTCGAACTTTCGTTGCTCGACGATTTGCTGCGCCTGCCGGATCAGGCTCGAATTCCGCCCGCCGGTGTAAAGCGGCACGCTCGCCCCGACCCCGAGGCTGAGGTCGAACCGATTCTCGAAATTGCTCGAGTTCGAAAACTGGCTCTGCTGCTGCTGTTGGCCGGAATACTCGATCGCGGTCGTTGCCTGGATGTTAAGGCCGGTGGCCGCACGCGCCCGGTCGAAATCCGACACGGCCACCCGTTCGTTAAACCGCGCGGCGACGACGGCCGGGTTCTGCCTTACGCCGAGCTGTTCGGCTTCGGCGACGGTGGCGGGCAGGTCGGGGATCGGCGGCGGCGGCGCAAGTTCGCCCGGCAGCGACCCAATGGCGGAAAGATAGGCCTGCCGCGCCAGTTCGAGATTGCCGCGCGCATTCACGAATCGCCCGCGCGACCCGGCGAGGCGCGCATCGGTCTGGCTTACGTCCGTGCGCGTGACCTCGCCAACCTCGAACCGGTTCAGCGTCGCCTCGACCTGCTCCTCGAGCACGCTGACGTCGTTCAGTGCGATGCGCACGAACTCCAGGGCCTGAATCACATCCATGTAGGCCGCCACCGCGTTGAACAGAACTTCCTGCTCGACGTTCACCAGACTCGCACGACCGGCCGCAACGCCGTTGCGCGCGGATTCGATCGCGGCTGCGGACTGGCCGTTATCAAAAAGCAGCAACTCGGCCTGCAACCCGGCGGCATAATTGTCGTCGAACGGAAAATCGGTGACTTCGGTTTGCACCCGCGCTTGCGCAATCGCAGACACTTGCGGACGCCGGATGGCGCGCGCCTGCGGCACATTCTCGTCCAGCGCCCGGAGCGAAGCCCGGTTTGACTCCAGCAGGGGGCTGGTCTGATAGGCCCTGATCAAGGCGTCGGTGAGCGTGTCCGCCGACGAATGCCCGGCCGCCGAGGCGAACCAGACAGATGCGACCAGCAGCCGCCCCATTCCGCGCATTTTCATTTCAGTCCCCGGAGATTGCTCGAATCAACGCGTCCGTTTGCCGACGCTTGGGTCAAGTATCGGTCGGCCGCGTTCAAAACTCAAACGCTTTCGCCGCGGCGAACCCGGGCAGGACCGGAGCGGCGGCGTCGAAAGCGCGCCGCCAAGCGACGCCCGCCTCCGATCTGATCCCGATCCGCGCCTGCCCAAGCGCGCCCTGCATAAAGATGGCGACGATCCGACCGCCGATTTTCAGCTGCTCTGCGAGCGCCGCGGGAAGCTGCTCGATCGCGCCCTCGATCACGATGGCGTCGTAGGGGCCGTGGACAGCGACGCCTTCGGCGAGCGCGCCGATTTCGAGAACGGCGTTGTCTACGCCAAGCGCCGCGAGCGCCAACCGCGCTTCCTCGGCCAGCGCCGCGTCCTCCTCCAGCGCGATCACCGCTTCGGCCATGCCGGCGATCACTGCGGACGAGTATCCGAGGCCGCACCCCACGTCGAGGACGAGTTCGTCAGCCGCGATGGCGATGACGTCGAGCATCTTGGCGAAAACCCGCGGATCGAGCACCACCCGCTGCGGCGCGAGCGGCACGTGTTCGCCCAGATAGGCCACCGCGCGCATCGCTTGGGGCACGAACGACTCCCGCGGAACGGTCAGCATCGCAAGGATGATCGGGTACCGTGTCACGTCCGAGGGGCGGACCTGGCAATCCACCATGGCTAAACGGGCGGCGGCGAAATCGATCATGCGCAGGACCCTTCGGCATTCAGGCCGGGCGGTGATCGCACATTTCCCGCATGCAGGCAACGCGCCCGCCTCCCGATTCCCGTCTTGCCGCCGCGGCGCGGGATTGCTAGCG
>JBBRUZ010000273.1:0-3350 GCA_038247355.1 Rhodobacterales bacterium | reverse complement strand
TCGTACGGGGCGAGCGCGAGGGCCTTGCGGGCGGCGGCCAGCGCCTTCGCGAAGTTTCCTTCGCGCATGTTCACGTAACCGAGCAGCCATTGCGTCTTGAGCTGGACCCGCAGCGTCGGGTCCGGCGTCGCGAGAACCTCGCGCGCGAGGCCGCCCGCCATAGCGAAATCGGCCTGCGGGTCGTCGCTCCAGAAGTTGTAGGCGCTGCGCCAATGCGTCCATGCCAGCAGGATCTTCAGCAGCGCGGACTCGGGGACCGCCGCGAGACCCTCCTGGACGATTCGCGCCACCTCGGCATTGCTCTCGGCGCTGAACTGCGAATGCATCAAGTCGACGCCGCGCAGATAGTAGTCGTATTCGTCGAGCGCGGTCGCGTTCCGCGCCCAGGCGGTCCGGAACAGTTCGCTTCGAAGCTCGCCACGCTCGCCGGTCAGCGCGCCGACAATTTTGCCGGACACCGCGTCCATCAATTTCATCGGGTCGGCGCCGGCCTCGTCGAAGCGTTCGGCCCAGACGTGCTCGCCGGTGCGGGCGTCGTTGAGCTGCGCAACGATCCGCAGCTTGTCGCCGTCACGGCGCACGCTGCCCTCCAGCACATAGCCGACCCCGAGATCGACCCCGATCTTGCGGATATCCACCGGCGTTCCGCCGTAGACGAAGGAGGAGTACCGGGCGACCACCCGCACGTCGGCCGAGCGGGCGAGCATCGCGATGATGTCCTCCGCCACGCCCTCGCCGAGATAGGCATAGCCGCCGCCCGCGCTCATGTCGTCGAACGGCAGAACAGCGATCGACGGCGACCGATCTACGGGCGCCTCCGGTGTGCGGAAGGCGAAGGTCGCGACGACCGCCAGCAGCGCCGCCAGCGCGAGCAGCGGAAAGGCGAAGATCGCGACGCGCCGACTGCGCGCCTGCGCGGGCGGTGATGGCAGGTCGAGGCGATAGCCGCGTCTCGGAACCGTTCGGAGCACCGCCTGCGCCTCGTCGTGCAGCGCGCGGCGAATGTCGCCGATGCATTGCACGAGACTGTCGTCGGTCACGGCGACGCCCTGCCAGACCGCCACCATCAGCGCATCCTTCGAAACCACCCGTCCGGCGCTCCGCGCCAGCTCGCGCAGCACCGCGAACGACTGCGCCCGCAGCGGAACCTCCACACCGGTCGCGTCGCGCAGCAGGCCGGCATCGAAATCGATCGTCACGCCGTTGATGGTGATCGGAGCGAGTGCGGGTTCCGACACGCGAACGAACTCCTTGCGAGCAGCTCGGGAAAGCGCAATTCCATCCGAACTCTACCGCAGGACCCTGCGGCTGCACAGCGCCGTCGCAGCTTTTCGGGTTAATTTCGCCGCGCTTTCGCCGCCGTTTCAGGACAGCCCCCGCCCTCGGCCGCAAGCTTCACGCAGCGTCGCGGCGTTCGACCGGACGCGATGGAGGAGATCATGATCGCATTGGTCATCGCGGCTTGCCTCGGCACAAGCGAGTGCCGGGAATTCACTCAACTCTACGATCCCTACGACGTGTCGCTGATGACCTGCATGATCGCGGGACAACCCGAGGTCGCGCGCTGGCAGGCGGCGCATCCGGGCTGGAGCGTGACGCGCTGGCATTGCGACTTCGGAGAAAACCGCAGCGCCGAGCTTTGAGCGCCTAAACCCTGCGCGCGGCGCGACGGCGGCCCGCCTGATCGGCGAGACGACGCGCCGCAGCGCCCGACGGCCCCGCGCTCAGTGCACGCTGACGGGCGACATCTCGTTTTGCCGCGCGACGACGAAGGCTTGCCGGCGGTCAGGGACCAGCGCCAGAACCTCGCCGTCGGAGCCGTGGATCGCGTAGACGTGCTCGAGCCCGCCGGTTCGCGCGCGCACGTCGTCGGGAAGGTCCGCGGCCTTGACTTCGCGAACGTAGACGATGCGCCGCATGCCTTCCGTGGGCAGAACGGGATGGTCGGTCATTGCCTCATGCCTCCTGGTTCAGCGCTTCGCGCCATTGATTTCGATTGTCCGCACGACGGTCTCCGGCGCGGCCCGCGCCAGATCGATGTGCAGCAGGCCGTTCTCCAGCGCGGCGCCTCGCACCTCGACGCCCTCGGCAAGCACGAAACTGCGCTGGAACTGCCGCGCGGCGATCCCCCGGTGCAGATAGACCCGGCCCTCGGCGTCATCGGCCTGGCGCCCACGCACGACCAGCTGGCTGTTCTCCAGCGTGATCGCCAGATCGTCCTCGGCGAACCCGGCCACCGCGAGCGTGATGCGGTACGAGGCTTCGCTCGTCTGTTCGATATTGTAGGGCGGATAGCCCTCGTTCCCGGACTTGGCGGTGCGTTCCACCAGCCGGTCCAGCTGCTCGAACCCCAGCAGGTACGGATGCGAGGCGAAAGTGACTTTCGTCATCGATGAGCCCTCATGAAGCGACTTCGCGCGGGGCCCCATCGGTCGGCGACCTCGCATGGTTGGAAGTGGGCGCCGACGCCATGAAAAACAAGGGAGCGGCGGCTAGGCGGCGCGTCGGGGGACGTCTATAAGGGAGCAGGTTTCGCAGACGGGCGCGCATGATCGAACCTCCCTTGATGCAACGCGAGGAGATGCTCCGCATCAAGCTCGGTATCCTGCAACGCGAGCATCGCGACCTCGACGACGCCATCGCGGCGCTCGATCAGGGCGGGCGGGCCGACCCCCTCTCGGTGCGTCGGCTGAAGAAACGCAAGCTGTTCCTGAAGGACCAGATCGCGCGGATCAGCGACGAGATCATCCCGGACATCATCGCGTGACGCTTGAGCGCGCCACGGCGGGGCTGGGCGCGATGGCTGACCCGCGCGTCGGCGTCGTGATGGGCAGCCAGTCCGACTGGCCGACGATGCGCGCCGCCTCCGAAGCGCTCGGCGCGCTCGGCGTTCCGTTCGAGACGCGCATCGTCTCCGCGCACCGCACGCCGGACCGTTTGTTCGCCTACGCCGAAGCCGCCGCGGCGCGCGGCCTCGCCGTGATCATCGCGGGGGCGGGGGGCGCCGCGCATCTGCCGGGGATGCTGGCGGCCAAGACCCGGCTGCCGGTGCTCGGCGTGCCGGTCCACAGCGCCGCGCTGTCGGGCCTAGATTCGCTGCTGTCCATCGTCCAGATGCCGAAGGGCGTCCCGGTCGCCACCTTCGCGATCGGTCCGGCGGGTGCGGCCAATGCCGGGCTGTTCGCGGCGGCGATGCTGGCGCTCGGCGATCCGGCGCTGGCCGCGCGGCTGGAGGCATGGCGGGCCGCGCAGTCGGCGGCGGTGGCCGAGACGCCGATCGATGGTTGAGCGCCTGCCGCCCGGCGCCGCCGTCGGCATTCTCGGCGGCGGCCAGCTCGGGCGGATGCTGG
>JBBRUZ010000272.1:0-3358 GCA_038247355.1 Rhodobacterales bacterium | reverse complement strand
GGTCCTCAGATACGCCGATTTTCGCAACGCAAACTGGGCCGGCGCATCAAACCGGGCGTCGCCGGTCCAGTTTGCAGATTTTCGCGGCGGTCAAGGCCTGACGCAAGCCCAGCTTGATCACTTCATCGGCAACGCGGGCACGCTGCTACCCGACGGCCCGAACGAGCACGGCGAACCCTTCCACGTCTGGTCCTGCTGGGAAACGCCGCCGCCCGGCCTCGACGCCATCGTCGCCACCGCCGCCGGGCCCTTCGCGAACGACGCCGACCGCGCCGAACTCCGCCGACAGTTCCTCTGCGGCCACCACCCCCGCATCCGGATCGGCACGCCCCTCGCCGTCGACGCGCCCCATCCCCCCGGCCATCCACTCGACCGCTACAAATGACCGCGCCCAACCTGGGCTACCGAACGACTACGAACCGACTACTGAACGACTACACCGCGCATCACCCACCGAACCGCCCTTCCCCTCCCCGCCCCCAGCCCGTAAACGACGCGCGACCCCAAACCGCCGGAGGCCGCCGATGCCCGTCGCCACCGAGACCCGCGAGCCCCCGATCACGCCCGCGCTGGTCGCCGCCCACGGCCTGAAACCCGATGAATATCAACGCATTCTCGACCTGATCGGCCGCGTCCCCACCCTGACCGAGCTCGGGATCTTCTCGGCGATGTGGAACGAGCATTGCTCGTACAAGTCCTCGAAAAAGTGGCTCCGCACGCTGCCCACCACCGGCCCGCAGGTCATCTGCGGCCCCGGCGAGAACGCCGGCGTCATCGACATCGGCGACGGCCAAGCCCTTGTTTTTAAAATGGAAAGCCACAACCACCCGAGCTACATCGAGCCCTACCAGGGCGCCGCCACCGGCATGGGCGGCATCCTGCGCGATGTCTTCACGATGGGCGCCCGCCCCATCGCCGCGATGAACGCGCTCAGCTTCGGCGACCCCTCCCATCCGAAAACTCGCAGTCTCGTCAACGGTGTAGTCGCCGGCATCGGCGGCTACGCCAATGCCTTCGGCGTCCCCACCATCGGCGGCGAACTGCGCTTTCACGCCGCCTACAATGGCAATTGTCTCGTCAACGCCTTCGCCGCCGGCCTCGTGGACACGAACGCCATTTTCTACAGCGCCGCCAGCGGCATAGGCATGCCCGTCGTCTATCTCGGCGCCAAAACCGGGCGCGACGGCGTCGGCGGCGCCACCATGGCCTCGGCCGAATTCGACGCCTCGATCGAGGAAAAACGCCCCACCGTCCAGGTCGGCGACCCGTTCACCGAAAAGCGCCTGATGGAGGCTTGCCTCGAACTTATGGCCACCGGCGCCGTCATCTCGATCCAGGACATGGGCGCCGCCGGCCTGACCTGCTCGGCCGTCGAGATGGGTGACAAGGGGAGCTTGGGCATCCGCCTCGACCTCGACCGCGTGCCCGTCCGCGAGACCGGCATGACCGCCTACGAGATGATGCTGAGCGAGAGCCAGGAGCGCATGCTGATGGTTCTGCGGCCCGAGAAGGAGGCCGAGGCCCGCGCGGTCTTCGACAAATGGGACCTCGATTTCGCCATCGTCGGCGAAACCATCCCGGAGGATCGCTTCCTGATCCGCCTCGACGGCGCGGTGATGGCCGACCTTCCGCTGAAGGCGCTGGCCGGTTCCGCGCCCGAATACGACCGGCCCTGGGTCGAAACGCCCCCCCCCGCACCGCTCGGAGCGATACCCGAAATCGACGCGGGCGCCGCCATTCTCGCGCTGATCTCCAGCCCGAACTACGGCAGTCGCGCCTGGGTGTGGTCGCAGTACGATTATCAGGTGATGGCCGACACCGTTCTGCCGCCAGGCTCGGACGCCGGTGTCGTCCGCATTCATGGCACGAACAAGGCCATCGCCTTCACATCGGACGTCAATCCGCGCTATTGCCGCGCGAACCCGTGGCGCGGCGGCGCGCAGGCGGTGGCCGAGGCTTACCGCAACCTGAGCGCCACCGGCGCCACGCCGCTCGCGGCCACCGACAATCTCAATTTCGGCAATCCCGAACGCCCGGAAATCATGGGGCAGCTCGTCGGCTGCATCGCGGGGATCGCCGCGGCCTGTGCGGCGCTCGACATGCCGATCGTCTCGGGAAACGTCAGCCTTTACAACGAGACCGACGGCCGGGCGATCCTGCCCACGCCGACGATCGGCGGCGTGGGCCTGCTCGCATCGGTCGACGCCGTGCTCCGCATCGCCCCGCGCCTCGGCGACCGCCTGCTGCTGCTTGGCGAAACCCGCGGGCATCTCGGCCAGTCGGCGCTGCTCGCTGAAGTCTACGGCCGCGAGGAAGGCGACGCGCCACCCGTCGATTTCCACGCCGAACGCGCCGCGGGCGAGTTCCTGCGCGCGGCGAACGCCGCATCTCTGGTGTCCGCCGCGCACGATCTGTCGGACGGCGGCCTTGCGCTTGCTGCCGCCGAGATGGCGCTCGCGGGAAACGTCGGCGTCGAAATCGTCTCCGAGGCCGAAATGGACCCGGCGGTCTGGTTCTTCGGCGAGGATCAGGGCCGGTATCTGATCGCATGCGCGCCCGATGCGATCCCCGAGGTGACCGCCGCCGCCGCCGCCGCCGGCGTCCCGCTACGTCCAGTCGGGCGGGCCGCGGGAACCGCGCTTCGCCTTGGTCCCGCATCGGTGAAACTCGCCGATCTGAGGGCGGCCTTCGAGGCCGGGCTTCCGAGACTAATGGACACTGCCACCGCCGTTGTAACCTGAGCGTGCTTGCCGCAGTCTGCCCGAAACCGGCGATGCAACGCCGTTCGCACAGCTTCCGGGGAGATCCAATGAAAATCACAGCCATGGCGCTGGCGGCGGCGGCGACCGCGACATCGGCGGTCGCCCATGGTCCGTCGCGCCAGAAGGTCACCGAAACCGTCGAGATCGCCGCTCCCCCCGAAGTGGTCTGGGCTCGGGTCGGGCAGTTCGGCGACATGAGTTGGCACCCCGTCGTCTTCGCCACCCAGGCGACGACGGCGAACGAAGTCGGCTCGATCCGTGTGCTGACGCTCGGCGCCGCAGACGGACCCGAGGTGACCGAGGAGCTCTACAAGTTCGACGCGGCCAAGATGACGTACTCCTACCGGATCAACGCGGTCGACGTCGCGGTGCTGCCGGTGACGAACTATTCCGCGCATCTGACGGTCAAACCCGGCGCGGACGGCGGCAGCACGGTCGAATGGCGCGGCGCGTTCTATCGCGGTTTTCCGAACAACGACCCGCCGCCCGACCAGAGCGACGAGGCGGCGGTCAAGGCCGTCACCGGTCTCTACCGCGCCGGGCTGGACGCGCTGAAGCAGGGCGTCGAAGCGTCCCGGTGAGGACGCGTCCGTTCT
>JBBRUZ010000271.1:0-3365 GCA_038247355.1 Rhodobacterales bacterium | reverse complement strand
TGGGGTCCGCAAAGTCTGGCGGCAGTTGATGCGAGAAGGCTTTGAGGTCGCGCGCTGCACAGTCTCAAGACTGATGAAAGCGCTTGTCTGACGTCGATTACCTTGGCCGCCTGACGACGATTTCAATGGCCGGTTGGTGATTGGCGTCCAGTTTGCTCCCTCCGCTTAAGCGGAGGGGGCAAACTGATGCGATCACGGATCACCGATCGGCAGGTGCGGCGGTACATGGACATGCGCAAGAGCGGGGCCACGCAGATCGTGGCGGCGGCGAGAGCTGGAATGAGCGAGCGCTCGGCGCGCCGCTTCGATGATGATCCGCTGTTGCCGAGCCAGCGGCCGCCGCGGTCGGGCAAGCGCACGCGCCTCGATCCGCTGGAGAGCGTCTGGGACGGCGAGATCGTTCCGCTTCTGGCGCAGCATCCGCATTTGCGGGCGACCACGATCCTCGAGCAGCTCAATCGCGATCACGCCGATCGTTTCGATGAGGGCGTCTTGCGCACGCTGCAGCGGCGCGTTGCGCAATGGCGCGCAATCTCAGGTCCGGCGCGAGAGCTGATTTTCCGCCAGGATCATCCCCCCGGCTGGCAGGCGCTGTCGGACTTCACGGACGCTTCGGTCCTGGAGGTAACCATCGCCGGCGCCCCGTTCAAACACATCCTCTATCATTTCTGGCTGGCCTTCTCGGGCTGGCAATTCGTCAAGGCGATCCAGGGCGGGGAAAGCTTCACCGCCCTTACGGAGGGCATGCAGGAGGCGCTCTGGCAATTGGGTGCCGCGCCCAAGACCCATCGCACCGATCGGCTGTCGGCGGCGTATCGCAATCTCTCCGACGACGAGCACGACGACGCGGCCGTCGGCTACCGGGCTTTCTGCGCGCACTACGCAATCGAGCCGACGCGCAATAACGCTGGAATCTCCCACGAAAACGGCAGCGTCGAAGCGGCTCACGGTCATCTCAAGACGACGCTGCGCGAAGCTCTCGATCTGAGAGGCGCGCGTGATTTCGAAGATCTCGGCGCTTATCAAAGCTTCCTCGGTGAGATCATCGGGCGGCGCAATGCGCGTCGGCGCGCTGAGACGGTCCTCGAACTCAAGGCGATGACCGCGCTGCCGCGCTTCAAGACGACCGACTTCACGCTCGTCAGCGCCATGGTCACGCGCTCGGGCACGATGCGCGTCCGCGGCGTCGTTTACACCGTGCCCTCACGCCTGGTTGGGTGCCGACTCAAGGTGCACATCTACGACGATCGCCTGATCTGCTTCCTCGGCGCCAGCGAGGTCGTGCGTTTGGCGCGCGTGGCGCGGCCCAAACGCGGCCAGGCGCAGGTCGCCGTCATCGACTATCGCCACCTGATTGGATCGCTGGTCAAAAAGCCCCAGGCGTTCCGGCGCTTCGTGTTTCGCGAGGCGCTGTTCCCACGCACGCCGTTTCGGCGGGCGTGGGAGGCGATCGACGCAGGCCTCGACGAGCGGCGCGCGTGCCGGCTCTATGTCGGATTGCTGCATCTGGCGGCGAGCCAGGCCTGCGAGGCCAATTTGGCCGATTGGTTGGACGCCGTTTTAGACCGTAGCGAGATGCCCGATCTCGAGGCGGCGCGCAGAGCGATGACGCCACCGACAATCGCGGCGCCCGTGATTGTCATCCCGCCGCCAGACCTGCGGGCCTATGACGGTCTCATCGCGGCGGATTTGGGCCTTGCCGCATGAGTGCGACCGAGATCGACGCCGCCCGCCTGCCAATCATGCTGACGAGCTTGCGCCTGCCAACAATCGGCAAATTGTGGGCGCCGTTCGCCGCTCAGGCCGACAAAGAGGGCTGGGGATCGGCCCGGTTTCTCGCCGCCCTCGTCGAGCACGAACTCGCCGAGCGCGATCAGCGCCGCATCGCCCGCCATCTCCACGAAAGCGGCTTGCCGCCCGGCAAGACGTTCGCGACGTTTGAGTTCGCGGCCGTGCCCACCATCCGCAAGGCGCAGGTGATGGCCCTTGCCGACAGCGATGCCTGGCTCGACCAGGGGGCCAATATCCTCTGCTTCGGCCCAAGCGGGGTCGGCAAGAGTCACGCAGCGGCGGCGATCGGCTACGGGCTCCTCGAACGCGGCAAGCGGGTGCTGTTCACCAGGGCGACCGACATGGTTCAGCGCCTGCAGGCCGCCCGCCGCGACCTCGCGCTGAGCGCCCTGATCGCCAAACTCGACCGCTATGACGCCCTGGTCCTCGACGATTTGGGCTACGCGCGCAAGGATCAGGCAGAAACTGCGGTCCTGTTTGAGCTGATCGCCGAGCGCTATGAGCGCAAGAGCTTGATCGTCACCTGCAATCAGCCGTTCGGCGAATGGGACAAGATCTTTCCCGATCCCGCAATGACCGTCGCCGCCATTGACCGGCTGGTTCATCATTCCACAATTCTGGAGTTCAATACCGAGAGCTATCGTCGGCGAGCGGCGAGCGAGGCGCGCAAAGCCGCCGGTTGAATTGTCGCTCCCAATCGCCGCGTCCTTTGTCGCTCTAATTGTCGTTTTCTGCAGCGCCCGGCATAATCACGCCCATGCGCGACGATCCAGACCAGCTCCTGCACCAGGTGAAGATCACCATCGACGACATCGAGCCGCCGATCTGGCGTCGATTGCTGCTGCCCAAGGATCTCAATTTCGCGGAGCTCCACGAAATCATTCAGGCGGCCTTCGGCTGGACCGATTCCCACCTGCACCAATTCGTCGTCGGCGGCCTGATCGTAGGCGCGCCCGAGTTTGGCGAGGACGGATTCCTGGATCGCCAGATCTTCGAGGCGACCGAAGTCTTCCTGCGCGATCTCGACCTCTATCACATTCCGGATCTGAGAATTCTCTACGAGTACGATTTCGGCGACAGCTGGCGGCACTGGATCCAATTCGAAAGCCAGATCCCGCGCGTCGACGGCGAGAAATACCCTTTGCTCGTCGACGGCGCGCGTCATCGTCCGCCAGAAGATGTTGGAAGCACATCCGGATATGCCGACTTTCTCGAAGCCTGGGGAGATCCTGAACACGAAGAACACAAGGCGTTGCGCACTTGGGCCGGACGCGCCTTCTCGCCAGAGAAGTTCGATCGCGAACAAACGCAGAAGGCAATCCACAGCGCTGTCCGCAAATGCCGAAAGAGCTATCGCTTCAGGCTCGAACGGGACTGATCAGCCGGCCAGCAGAATTGTCGCCGACCGGACATGAAGTTTGTCGTTGCACAGAAGTTGCCGAGGCGCGTCGAAATCGACCTGTGATCTGAAGACGCGCCCGGATAGAAAGCGCGCAGCCGATATGCGAGCGGCGACTCGAAATCGCCGAGTTGTTGGTTGTTCTCGAATGGCTTGGGGCCGACCCCGTTTAGTT
>JBBRUZ010000270.1:0-3375 GCA_038247355.1 Rhodobacterales bacterium | reverse complement strand
GACAGCTGAAAGCTGACGCAGCGCGCACCCCGCGGGGGGCCGTGGCCGATGGGAGGACGGTCTCAGCGGGTCTTCGTCTTTGCAAAATTGCGATCAGGGCGAAAATGTAGCGCTCCGCGACGAGCGGCTGGCGTGGCTGACCGGCTTCACCGGCTCGGCGGGCTTCGCTGTCGTCACCCGCGACCGGGCCGGGTTGTTCGTCGATGGGCGCTACCGGCTTCAGGTGCGCGGCGAGACGGATCCGAGCCAGTTCACCATCTTAAACCATCCCGAGGAAAAACCGTCGGTCTGGCTGGCGGAAACGCTCCGCGGCGGCGGGCGCATCGGCTTTGACCCGTGGCTACACACCGCGGACGAGGTCGAGACGCTGGGCGCGGCGCTGCTCCCTCATCAGATCACGTTGGTGCGGGTCGCGAACCTGGTCGATGCGGTGTGGACCGACCAGCCGCCGCCACCGGGCGCGCCGATCGTAGCACATCCGGTCGCGCTGGCGGGGCGGAGTTCCGCGGAAAAGCGCGCCGATCTCGGCCGGGCGCTGACCGAAAAAGACCTCGCCGCCGCCGTGCTGACGCTGCCTGATTCCATCGCCTGGCTGCTCAACGTCCGGGGCGGCGATATCGCGCGCACACCGACGCCGCTCGCGTTCGCGATCCTTCATGCTGAGGGCTCGGTCGAGCTGTTCACCGATCCGGCCAAGCTCGACGCGGCCGTGGCGGCGCATCTCGGACCCGACGTGCGGGTCCTGGCCGCGGACGCCTTCGGTCCACGGCTCGACGCGCTTCGCGGTCGCGTTGCGGTGGACAAGACCCGTGCGCCGGTATGGGTGTCGGACCGGATCGGCGCTTCGGACGGCGCCGAAGGCGTCTGGACGGTCGATCCCTGCATCCAGCCGAAAGCATGCAAGACCGCCGCCGAGATTGCCGGCGCCCGGGCGGCCCATCTGCGCGACGGCGCGGCGATGGCGGAGTTCCTCGCCTGGCTCGACGCCGCAGCACCTGGTGGCGGCCTGACCGAGATCGACGTGGTCCGCCGGCTCGAGGATGCGCGACGGGCGACGGGCGCGCTCCGCGACATTTCCTTCGACACGATCTGCGGCGCCGGTCCCAACGGGGCGATCGTGCACTACCGCGTCTCGGAGGCCACGAACCGACGCGTGACGCCGGGCGAGTTGCTGTTGGTCGATAGTGGCGGGCAGTACGCCGACGGCACCACCGACGTCACCCGGACGATCGCGGTCGGGCCCGTCGCCGAGGACGCGGCGCGGCCCTTCACTCTGGTGCTGAAGGGATTGATCGCGATGAGCCGGCTCGCCTGGCCGGTCGGGCTCGCCGGCCGGGACATCGACGCGGTGGCGCGCGCGGCGCTATGGCGCGCGGGCCTTGACTACGACCATGGGACCGGGCACGGCGTCGGCAGCTATCTCGGGGTGCACGAGGGACCGGCGGGGCTGTCGCGGCGCTCGGTCGAGCCGCTGCGGCCGGGCATGATCGTATCGATCGAACCCGGCTACTACCGGGAGGGGGCGTTTGGGATACGGATAGAGAATCTTGCCGTTGTCGAGCCCGTGACGCCGGAGGGCGGCGACCGGCCAATGCTGGCGTGGGAGACGCTGACGCTGGCCCCCATCGACCGGCGCCTGATTGTATCCGATATGCTCGACGGCGACGAGCGGGCCTGGCTCGACGCGTATCACGCGCGGGTCGCGGCGGCGCTCGGGCCGTTGGTCGATGTGGAGACGGGGCGCTGGCTGCGTGCGGCCTGCGCGCCGCTGTGATCGCGCGCGGTTCTGACTGACAAACGGGGCGGGCAATCGGGCGCCGCCGCAAACCAACGAGGAAATGGCCCATGCTGACGCAGAGAGTTCGGATCCACGCCGCCGAAGGGACCTGGGTGGTCCGCGCCGGCGGGGCGGTGATCGGCGAGAGTGCGAATGCGCTGGAATTGATCGAGGGCGACTATCCCGCCGTGGTCTATTTTCCGCGCGACGATCTCGGCATGGCGTTCTTCGAGGCCTCCGCGACGACGTCGGTCTGTCCGCACAAGGGGGTGGCGAGCTATTTCCATATCGCGGCGAAAAGCGGGCTGATCCGCGACGCCGGATGGTCCTATGAGGCGCCGACCCCCGAGGCGGCGCGTATCGCCGGCCATATCGCGTTTTACGCGAACAAGGTCACGCTCGAACGGGTTTGACCGGCGGTGCTGGTCAGCCGCGCGACATGACGACCAGCGCGACGAAAACCAGCGGCACCGCGGCGACCACCGGCAGGATGAACGCGGCGTACCCGAAGGTCATAATCGCGATGATCCAGATCGAGAGCACCGCCACGAGGAAATACCACTTGTTGTCGGGGCGGCCGTGGATGACGTCCTTGAGCATCCAGCCGATCACCGGAACGGCGTAGAGCATGCGCTCGAACAACGAAAGTCGGCGCATCGCGCGCTCCTTCATGCTTCGGCCCGCGACACGGACCATGCCAGCATAATTGCTTTGGTTGCGCAGATCCACCGCGGGCTTGGACAGTCGCGGATGCGGGGAAAGAACACCGGGATCAGCCGGCGAGGAGCGAGCGGGCGGCGGCGCGGGCCTCGTCGGTGACCGTGTCGCCGGCGAGCATGCGCGCGATCTCCTCGATGCGGGCGGCGGGGTCGAGCGGGATCACTTCGGTGCGGGCGGCGGCGTGCCGCAGCGTCTTGCCGACCTGCCAGTGGTTGACGCCGCGCGCCGCGACCTGCGGGGCGTGGGTGACGACGAGCACCTGACCCGCGCGGCCGAGTTCGGCGAGCCGCCGCCCGACCGCATCGGCGGTGGCGCCGCCGACGCCGCGGTCGATCTCGTCGAAGATCAGCGTCAGGCCCTCCGACCGCGCGCTGAGGCAGACCTTGAGCGCCAGAAGGAACCGCGACAGCTCGCCGCCCGAAGCGATCTTGCCGATCGGGCCGGGTGGCGCGCCCGGATTGGTGGCGACGGCGAAAGCGACGCGGTCCGCACCCTCGGGACCCGGCTCGGCAGGGACGATCTCGGTGCGAAAGACGGCGCGCTCGAGTTTCAGCGGGCGGAGTTCGTCGGCCATGCGCGCGTCGAGGCGGCCCGCGGCCTCCTCGCGTCGCGCGGTGAGGCCGGCGGCGGCGGATGCGTGGGCGGCCGCGGTACGCTCGACGTCGGTGCGCAGCCTGGTGAGGTCGGCCGCGCCCACCTCGATCGCGTCCAGCCGGGAGCGGAGGTCTCGGGCGAGGGAGGGCAGCGCGTCGGGCGGAACCTGGTGTTTACGGGCGAGCGCGCGGATCGCGAACAGCCGCTCTTCGACGCGCTCCAGCTCGCCTGGGTCGCAGGACCTGGCTTCGCGAACGGCTTCGACGGCGGCGATGGCTTCCGAG
>JBBRUZ010000269.1:0-3379 GCA_038247355.1 Rhodobacterales bacterium | reverse complement strand
CCACGGCTTCAGCTTTCTTGCCAAAAAATCGTTGGCGACAGCCAGCTCTCCGATCTTGGCATGCAGATCGCGGACCGTGTCCCCGGCGATCTCGGCGGTCGCCGCCGCCTTGGCGCCACGCTCAAAGATGCCCGCGGCCCCTTCCAGCAGCGCCTTCTTCCATTGATGGATCCTTGTCGGATGGACCTCATAATCGGTCGCAAGCTCAGACACCGTGCGCTCGCCCCTCAGCGCCTCCAACGCCACACGCGCCTTGAACGCTGCATCGTGGTTCCTGCGTTTCAACATCTCTGTTCTCCTCGTTCCTGAAGACCAGCAGACTTCAGATCGTAGCTTCCGTCACTGTCCGACTTTCGGGGGGTAGCTCAGACTGATCGTCTGGAGGAACGGGCTCAGCTCGCCATCGCGAGGAGATCCGTCTGCGGCTGTGGACGTCCGAACAGAAATCCCTGCCCTTCATCGCAGCCGAGATCGCGCAGGAAGTCGCGCTGCTCCTCGGTCTCGACACCTTCGCAGACCAGGCTGTAACCGAGCTCCCGGGACAGCATCAGGACAGATTTCACGATCGCCGCATTGGCGTCGCCGGGAGCCAGCGTCTGGACAAACATCCGGTCGAGCTTGATCTTGTCCAGCGGCAACTTGGCCAGATAGCTGAAGGACGAGAAACCCGACCCGAAATCGTCCAGCGCGAGCCTGATGCCCATCATGCGCAGATCGTGAAGCTTTTCGAGGAGCGTGCCGTTCCCGTCCACGAAGATCGACTCCGTTATCTCGAGATGCAGGCGGTTCGCGGGCAGACCCGACTCGCGCAGAACGCGCGCCGCGTCCGCGACGACATCGCCGCGCCGGAGCTGGACCGGAGAAACGTTGACCGCGACGGTCATCCCGTTCGGCCATGTTAGGGCGTCGCGCGCGGCTTGCCCCATCGCCCAGCGGCCGAGCGTCTCGATGAAACCGTTTCCTTCGGCGATCGCGATGAACTCGTCCGGGCCGATCATTCCCAGCTCGGGATGCCGCCAGCGCACGAGCGCCTCCGCACCGATGACGCTCATGTCTGAAAGCCGGATCTGCGGCTGATAGGCGAGGAATAACTCACCATTCTCGATCGAATTCCACAGCGCGGTCTCGAGCAGGCGCGCGCGACGCTGCCGGTCCACCGAAGCGGGATCATGGAGTCTCACCGCGCCGCCTTCCGCCTTGCGGGCCTCGTCGAGCGCGAGCTCGGCGTCCCCGAGCAGCGCGGCGGCCTTCGCTCCGGATCGTTGGACGGAAACGCCCGCATGCGCCCCCACCCGGACTACGGTTCCCTCCAACTCGAATGGCTCTGAGACCAACGCGACGAGTCCGGCGGCCATCTCCGCGGCGCCGTCGTCGCCCTCGCCGCAGGGTCTAGAAACCGCGAACCAGTCGCCGCCGACGCGGGCAGGGGCCGACATACCCGTGTCGCTTCGCTTCAGACGGGCGACGACAGCCTGAAGGAGCGCGTCGCCGACGCTTCGGCCCAGCGTCGCGTTCATGACGCTGAACCGGTGGAGATTGATGACCACGACCGCGCTCCGGGCCTCCGGAGACGCCTTCGCCAGATCGGCGTCCAGCCTTTCGACGAATTCGGAGCGACTGAGCGCACCGGTCAGCGTATCAAAGCGCGCGATGCGCTCGAGCCGTTCCTCCTGGACGCGCCGGACAGTGATGTCGCGCGCGGTGATCGACGCCACGATCCGGTCGTCGGTCACGGCACGCTCGCGAACATCGGAAAGGCGTGAAGGCGTGACGCGGTATTCGATGTGACGCATCCCACCCTCGACGACCATCGTCAGCGCCCGCATTCCCGGATCGGTCCAGATGCCCCGGCGCAGATCGACCATCGCGGACATCAGGTCTTTCGCGATCCGGTCGGGCAGGATCCGCCGCAGATCGGCTCCCTTTACGCAGACCGCGCTCGTCCGGAAAAGCAGGCACGCGTTGCCGCTCCATTCCAGCACCCCTCCGGTCTCGTCGACGACGATGATGGCGTCCGAACTGTCGGCGAAGATCCGCGCCAGCACCCTCTGCGAATTGACCTTGTCGATCTGGGCAAGCAGCAACAGCCATTTGTGCAGATCGAGCTCGTGCAGCGCGAAAAGGCCTCCCGTCCCGAACAGCAGCCCCTGAAGCCCCGCGGTCGGCAGCATGACCGCATGTCGGCTCAGCAGATGGAAGGCGAGCAGCTCGATTGCGAGACCCGCGAGCAGAAGCCCGGCGAGAAGATGTCTGAAGCGGGCGCGTCTTCGCAATGCGGCCGCGGTCATAACCAGTGTCGCGAGAAGCGCGATCCACGGAGCGGGGTCTACGGCGCGGATCGCGACCCCCTGCTTGAGCGTCTCGGCCGCGAGGATCTGGATAACGCTGCCGGCAAGGATGCCATGTACTGGAACGCTGAGATTGTCGCGCAGTTCGACCGCGTGGGCACCGACGACTACGGATTTTCCCAGGAACGTCGCGGGATCGAGACGCCCTTCGAGCAGATCGATGACCGAAAAGGCCGGAATGCTGCCCGGCGCGATGGCGTAGTTGATCTCGAACGCAGTCCCGGTCGGCCCCGAGACGCCCGACAGGAAAGCCGCCACCGACGGAACGCCCTCTCCCTCGATCACGAGACCGTAGGGATAATGGCGAAGCACACCGTCAGAGTCGGCGACCACGTTGACCGACGTCATCCAGCTCAGCCCCCGAAAGAGCGGAAGCGGGAGATTTGCGGACATGGCCGGGGAAGCGCCGCCCGCCTCAGTGTTCTGGACGAACGCCGGCAGCAGGACGCCGCCGCCCGCGCGTTCCAGCGCCGCCGCCAGCGCCGCGTCGGCTTCAGGGCGCGACGCGGCGCTCAGGTCGATGTCGAGAAAAATCTCGCGGGCGCCGTCCGCCACGAGCGAGTCGATGATCCGGCCATACGTCTCGCGCGGCCAAGGCCAGACCCTCAGGGCGTCGAGGCTCTTTTTGTCGATGCCCAGAAAGACGATCTCCCCGCCCGCCTCGCGCTCGATGGCTGCGGTCCGCACGTCCGACGCGAGGCGATCTAGGCTCAGGAGATGACCGCCCCGCCCAAGCAAGATCATTGCCGAGGCGACCGCGATGACCGTCGCAGCCACCCTTATGCCGGATTTCAACCTTAGGGCCATGATCGTCATCCGATGCTGGGGCCGCGGCGGTGGACCGAAACGTCGTTACTTCTGTTTTCCGTTGCCTTCGCCGCCACCGTTGCCACCGCCACCGCCACCGCCGCCGTTGCCGCCACCGTTGCCGCCGTTGCCGCCGCCGTTGCCGCTGTTGCCGCCGCCACCACCGTTGCCGCCGCCACCGTTGCCGCCGCCGCTGTTGCCGCCGCTGTTGCCGCCACCACCGT
>JBBRUZ010000268.1:0-3390 GCA_038247355.1 Rhodobacterales bacterium | reverse complement strand
CAGGCGTTCGAGCCGGTGCTGATCGAGGGCAAGGCGATCCAGCTGCATCCGCTGGTCTGCGCCGCGTTCAACGCCGACTTCGACGGCGACCAGATGGCCGTGCACGTGCCCCTGAGCCTCGAAGCGCAGCTCGAGGCGCGCGTGCTGATGATGAGCACGAACAACGTGCTGTCGCCCGCCAACGGCAAGCCGATCATCGTGCCCAGCCAGGACATGGTGCTCGGGATTTACTACCTGTCGATCGCACGGGACGGCCAGCCCGGCGAGGGCATGACCTTCGCCTCGATCGAGGAGGTGGACCACGCGCTCCACGCCGGCGTCGTCAACCTGCACAGCCGGATCAAGGCGCGGATCGAGCAGATAGACGAGACCGGCAACTTCATCACGAAGCGCTTCGACACCACGCCGGGCCGCCTGCGCCTTGGCGCGCTGCTGCCGAAAAACTTCAAGACGCCGTACGACATCGTCAACCGCCTGCTGCGCAAGAAGGAAGTCGGCGAGGTCATCGACACCGTCTACCGCCACTGCGGCCAGAAGGAGAGCGTGATCTTCTGCGACCAGATCATGACGCTCGGCTTCACCGAGGCGTTCAAGGCCGGCATCTCGTTCGGCAAGGACGACATGGTGATCCCCGACACCAAATGGTCGATCGTCAACGGCACGCGCGACCAGGTGAAGGAGTTCGAGCAGCAGTACATGGACGGCCTGATCACCCAGGGCGAAAAGTACAACAAGGTCGTCGACGCCTGGTCCAAGTGCTCGGACGAGGTCGCCGACGCGATGATGAAGGAGATCTCGACCCCGCGCCGCGACGACGCCGGTCGCGAACTGGAGCCGAACTCGGTCTACATGATGTCCCATTCGGGCGCCCGCGGCAGCCCCGCCCAGATGAAGCAGCTCGGCGGCATGCGCGGCCTGATGGCCAAACCGTCGGGCGAGATCATCGAGACGCCGATCGTGTCGAACTTCAAGGAAGGCCTGACCGTCCTCGAGTACTTCAACTCGACGCATGGCGCCCGCAAGGGCCTCGCCGACACCGCGCTCAAGACGGCGAACTCCGGCTATCTGACCCGGCGACTGGTCGACGTGGCGCAGGACTGCATCGTCAAGATCGACGACTGCGGCACCGACCGCTCGATCACCGCGCGCGCGGCGGTCGCCGACGGCGAGGTCGTGGCCTCGCTAAGCGAGCGCATCCTCGGCCGCGTCGCGGCGGAGGACGTTCTCGATCCGAAAACGCAGGCCGTGATCTTCCGCCGCGGCGATCTGATCGACGAGCGCGCGGCGGACATGATCGAGGCCGCGGCGGTGCTGGAGATGCAGATCCGCTCGCCGCTGACCTGCGAGGCCGAGGACGGCATCTGCGCCCAGTGCTACGGACGCGATCTCGCCCGCGGCACCAAGGTGAACCCCGGCGAGGCGGTCGGCATCATCGCCGCCCAGTCGATCGGCGAGCCCGGCACGCAGCTGACGATGCGCACGTTCCACATCGGCGGCATCGCGCAGGGCGGGTCGCAGTCGTTCCTCGAGGCGAGCCAGGAGGGCGTTATCGCCTTTAACAACGAGAACCTGCTCACGAATGGTGATGGCGACCAAATCGTGATGTCGAGAAACATGGAGATCGTCATTCTCGACAAATTTGGGTTCTTGCAGTTCAAGGGTCCGGTGGGTGATGGCAAGAGCGACTCGAGTCGTAGGCAGTCAGGGGCGCCCGAGGGTGTTCTGCAGCGGGCGGTTCACAAGCTTGCTTATGGCACTAAGCTGCTGGTGAAGGCCGGCACGGAGGTCAAGCGCGGCGACAAGCTCGCCGAGTGGGACCCCTACACGCTGCCGATCATCGCGGAAAAGCCGGGCGTGGCGAAGTTCGTCGATCTCGTGGCGGGCTTCTCCGTCCGCGACGAGACGGATGATGCGACCGGCATCAGCCAGAAGATCGTCACGGACTGGCGCGCCGCCCCGCGCGGCAACGAGCTGAAGCCCGAGATCATCGTCATGGACCCCGCCACCGGCGAGCCCGTGCGACTGGCCAACGGCAACCCGGAGGTCCATGCGATGTCGGTCGACGCCATCCTTTCGGTCGAGGACGGCCAGGAGGTGCGCCCCGGCGACGTTCTCGCGCGCATTCCGCGCGAGGGCGCCAAGACCAAGGACATCACCGGCGGCTTGCCGCGGGTGGCGGAGTTGTTCGAGGCGCGGCGGCCGAAGGATCACGCGATCATCGCCGAAATCTCGGGCCATGTGCGCTTCGGCAAGGACTTCAAGAACAAGCGCCGAATCACGATCGAACCCGTGGACGAGGCGCTGGACGCCATCGAATACATGGTCCCGAAGGGCAAGCACATCCCGGTGCAGGAAGGCGACTTCATCCAGAAGGGTGAATACCTCATGGATGGCAACCCCGCCCCCCATGACATCCTCGCCATCATGGGCGTCGAAGCGCTGGCCGACTATCTGATCGAGGAGGTGCAGGAGGTCTACCGGCTCCAGGGCGTGAAGATCAACGACAAGCACATCGAGGTGATCGTCCGCCAGATGCTGCAGAAGTGGGAGATCTCGGAGTCCGGCGGCACGACGCTGTTGAAGGGCGAACAGGTCGACAAGATCGAGTTCGACGAGGAGAACGAGAAAGCCGTCGCCAAGGGCTTCGAACCCGCCAAGGGGGCGCCGATCCTGCTCGGCATCACCAAGGCGAGCTTGCAGACCCGCTCCTTCATCTCCGCCGCCTCGTTCCAGGAGACGACGCGGGTGCTGACCGAGGCCGCCACCCAGGGCAAGCGCGACAAGCTCGTCGGTTTGAAGGAAAACGTGATCGTCGGCCGCCTGATCCCGGCGGGCACCGGTCGCGCGACCCAGGAGATCAAGCGCATCGCCACCGAACGCGACCGCAAGATCATCGAGGCCCGCAAGGCCGAAGCTGCCGCCGTCCTCGAAATGGAAAGCCCGATGGCGACCGTCGATTTCGACGCGGACTGAGCGCGGTTCCCGCCTGCGACCAACCGCGGGGCGCCCTCACCGGCGCCCCGCACTTCCCCCGACGCGGCTCAGTCGAAGAACGCCACGTCCTCGACCTTGAGGTACGGCCGCGCCCGCTCGGCGATCAGTTCCACACCCATCCCGGGCCGGTCCCGGACGTCGATGAAGCCGTCGACCACCAGCGGATCGGCAAGCTTTCGCCGAGGACCGCGGTCAGGCAACCTGGATTCGGTCGTGGGGGTTTTCCATGTAGCTTTCGACGAGGGGCGCCGACAGGCGCTGGCGCGCCTCGAGGCGGGCGGCGGGGGCAAGGCCATTGATCTCGCGCTCGATGTCGAAGAGCGCGCCGATCCGCTTCACGGTCCTGGTGCTCGAGCGGCGTCACCTTCGCGCATTCGGCGGCGGTGTCGACCGTCT
>JBBRUZ010000267.1:0-3395 GCA_038247355.1 Rhodobacterales bacterium | reverse complement strand
CACGAGGTGCTGAACAAGCGCCACCAGCCGTACCGCATCACCGTCGGCGCCCCGATCGACCCGGCGACCCTGCCCTCGGGCACCGTCGAGGCGACCGAGGTTCTGCGCGCGCGCACGCTTGAGCTCGGCGGGGAAAAACCCCAGACCGTGCTGACCGCTCCGCGCTACTCCAGGCCGCGCCGCCGCTACGCTTCGGCCGCAGCCGCGCCGTGAGGCTTGCCGGGGACGGGCCCCGCTGTTATGGCTGTTCAAGCTGGGTGTAGGCGGCTGAAATTCCGCGCGCCTTGCCTATTTAGCATGAGTTACACTACTCGTCGTCGGAGTTTGAACAAATGATTGGAACCATGCATGCGTATGTCGCTGGCGACGCAATAGGTGGAAACACATTTGATTGCGAGACTTACGATAATGTCCATACTGTTCAGACGAGAGCGCTCCACACCCCGATCGCAGATTGCGCTGTCGTCGCGCCCATTGGCCCAGCCGATATCGCGCAGTGGATGATCGTTGCCAATAAAGGCGCTCGCTGCGCGGCAGAAGGTCGCCCAGATCTGAGCGGATTAGATAGAGAAAACCTGGCGATGCCGGGTAATTGCAATTTCATCCAAGACTAGATGCATGTCCCAAGAACTTGATGCACATCATCTTTACCGAGAACCCGAACCCAAGATCATCGCCGGAGCCACCGGCGACTGGGAAATGGTCATCGGCCTCGAGGTCCACGCCCAGGTCAAGTCGAATTCCAAACTGTTCTCCGGCGCCTCGACCGCGTTTGGCGCGGAGCCGAACACCTGCGTGTCGCTGGTGGACGCGGCGTTCCCCGGAATGTTGCCCGTCCTCAACGGCTTTTGCGTCGAGCAGGCAGTGCGCACCGGCCTCGGGCTGAAGGCCGCGATCAATCGACACTCGCGCTTTGACCGCAAGAACTATTTCTATCCGGATCTGCCGCAGGGCTATCAGATCAGCCAGCTTTACCACCCGATCGTCGGCGAGGGGGAGGTGCTGGTCGACATGGGCCCAGGCGTCGCGCGCAAGGTCCGGGTCGAGCGCATCCACCTCGAACAGGACGCCGGAAAATCAGTCCACGACCTCGACCCGAACCTCAGCTACGTCGATCTGAACCGCACCGGCGTCGCGCTGATGGAGATCGTCTCGCGCCCCGACATCCGTGGGCCGGAGGAGGCGGCCGAATACGTCCGCAAGTTGCGCCAGATCCTGCGCTATCTCGGCACCTGCGACGGCAACATGCAGGAAGGCAGCCTGCGCGCCGACGTCAACGTCTCGGTCCGCCGCAAGGGCGCGACCGCGCTCGGCACCCGCTGCGAGATCAAGAACATGAACTCGATGCGCTTCATTCAGGCGGCCATCGACCATGAGGCGCGCCGCCAGATCGCCATTCTCGAGGACGGCGGGACCATCACGCAGGAAACCCGCCTCTATGACCCCGACAAGGGCGAGACCCGCTCGATGCGGTCAAAGGAGGAGGCGCACGATTATCGCTATTTTCCCGATCCCGACCTGCTGCCGCTCGACCTCGAGCAGGCGTGGATCGACGCGATCGCGGCGTCGTTGCCCGAGCTGCCGGACGCGCGTAAGGCCCGCTTCGTGCTCGACTACGGCATGACCGAGTACGACGCGGGCGTGCTGACCGCGGAGGTCGCCTCCGCCGATTATTTCGAGGCGGTCGCTGCGGGCCGCGACGGCAAGCAGGCGGCGAACTGGGTCATCAACGAGCTGTTCGGTCGGCTCAACAAGGAGGGCCGCAGCATCCAGACCGGCCCGATCGGTCCCGGGCAGCTCGGCGGCCTGATCGATCTGATCGCGTCGGGCGACGTCAACGGCAAGATCGCCAAGGACGTGTTCGAGATCCTCTGGACCGAAGGCGGCGACCCGGCCGAGATCGTGGCGAGCCGCGGGCTGCGGCAGGTCACCGATATCGGCGCCATCGAGGCGGCGGTGGACGCGGTGATCGCCGCGAACCCCGAAAAGGTCACGCAGGCGCGCGCGAAGCCCGCGCTGGCCGGATGGTTCGTCGGGCAGGTGATGAAATCGACGGGGGGCCGCGCCAACCCGCAGGCGGTGAACGATCTGGTCAGGACCCGACTGGGGATCGAATGAAAGGTGAGATGTCGATGACGTTCTACGACTACAAGGTGGTGCCCGCGCCGAAGCAACTGAAGCGGGTGAAGCGCGTCACCTCAACGGCCGAGCTGTTTTGCGCGACGCTGTCGGAGGCGATCAACACGGTGGCGCGCGACGGTTGGGAGTATGTCCGCGCGGAAACGCTGCCCGCCACCGAGCAGGGCGGGCTCTTTCGTCGCGGCGCCGAAGTGATCGAGACCGTTCTGGTTTTCCGCCGGCCACGGGAAGCTCTCGGCCCGCGCCTCGCCTCGCAGCGCGACCCTGCCCCCGAGCCCGACGCGCCGCACCTCGGCCCGGGAGATCGCGACCCCGCCGATCGCAGCCCTGCCGATCGCAGCCCTGCCGATCGCAGCCTCGCCGATCGCGGCCTCGCCGAACGGCCCCGGCCGACGCCGGTTCGCCGCGAGCCGCGCTTTGGCGAGGCGTCCGACGCGTCGAAGCCGCTGCGCCCGGTGCCGCGGCTCGGTCCCGCCGACTTGTCCTGATCAGCCGGCCGCGCCGCGCAGATCGAGCGCCAACGCGTGAACGCCGCCGTCGAGTTCGTCGCGCAGCGCCGCGTGCACGGCCCGGCTCCGCGCGATCCGGCTCATGTCGTCGAATGCGGCGGCGCGCATCACCACGCGAAAATGCGTCTCGCCGCCGTCGCGCCAGCCGCCGTGGCCCCGATGGCTTTCGCTGTCGTCGATCACCTCGAGATGATCAGGGGCGAATGCGGCCGCAAGCTTTGACGCGATGCGGTCGGTCATCTGTCGCCCGGTTCCGGTCATTTGTTCGCTCCTGCGCAGTCGGGGCTTGGCCTGCCGGTGCAATAGACTAATGTGTTGGCCTCGAACAGCCCAAGCGACAAGGATCCGCCCTGGAATGCGCCGCCCGTCGCCCTTCAACTTCGATATCTCCGCCAGCGCCGACAAGAAGCGCCGGGCGCGCGCGCGCGGCACGTCGGGGGCGATCGAGTCGTCGAGCCGGATATGCGACAAGCCCGGCTGCGGCAAGCCGGGCAAGTTTCGCGCCCCGAAATCGCCGGACCACCTGAACGATTTCTACTGGTTCTGCATGGATCACATCCGCGAATACAATCTGCGCTGGAACTTTTTCAGCGACCAGTCCGACGCCGATCTCGAGCGCCAGTTCGCCGCCGACCGCGTCTGGGAGCGCCCGACGCGCCCGCTGCGCGAAACGATCGGGACCGGTCAGCCGCACGCCGAGGGCCGCGCCTGGCAGCGGTTCGGCTTCGACGATCCGCTGCAGGTGCT
>JBBRUZ010000266.1:0-3435 GCA_038247355.1 Rhodobacterales bacterium | reverse complement strand
GTCGTCGCCGGGATGTGCCGGCGGGTGTCGGTGATGTACGCGGGCCGGATCGTCGAGGAGGCCGAGGCCGATCCGCTGTTCGAGCGGCCCGCGCATCCCTACACGATGGGCCTGCTGCGCTCGACGCCGCGGCTCGACCGGACCGAAGGGCGGATGGTCTCGATCGAAGGCGCGCCGCCCGATCTGCGCGATCCTTCGGACGGATGCGCCTTCGCGCCGCGCTGCCCGGCGCGGTTGGCCGCCTGCGCCGTCGATCCGGCGCTCGCCGCGGTCGCCGCGGATCGTCGCGCGGCCTGCCATCGCCCGTACGCGGACCTCTGGGGCGCCGCAGCACCGTCCGTCGCGGGAGCCGCCAGTGGCGGATGGTAGAACGCTGGACCTGACGCCACAGGTCGCCGTGGAAAACCTCAGCGTGCGCTTCCCAGCCGGCCGCGCAGGCTTCTGGGGAAGCCAGCGGCTTGAGGTTCACGCAGTGGACGGTGTGAGCTTCGCGATTCCGCCGGGCCGGACGCTTGGACTTGTCGGCGAAAGCGGATCGGGCAAGACCACGATCGGCCGCGCGATCCTGCGGCGCGCGCCGATCTCGGCGGGTCGGGTGCGCTTTGCGGGGGAGGACATCACCGAGGTCTCGGGCGAAGCGCTGCGCCGGCTGCGCCGGCACATGCAGCCGGTCTTCCAGGACCCCTACGCCAGCCTGAACCCGCGGATGACCGTGCTCGAGCTGGTCGCCGAGCCGCTGCTCGTGCATGGCGAGGCGCGCAGCGTCGCTGCCGCCGCCGACGAGGTGGCGGCGCTGCTGGCGCGCGTCGGGCTCGAGCGCGACGTGCTGGCGCGCTATCCGCACGCATTTTCCGGGGGCCAGCGGCAGCGGATCGTGATCGCCCGGGCGTTGGCGCTCCGGCCCGATTTCATCGTCGCCGACGAGCCGGTGTCCGCACTCGACGTCTCGGTGCGCGCGCAAGTGGTTAACCTGTTGCAGGATCTTCAGCGCGAGATGGGGATGACCTATCTGTTCATCGCGCACGATCTCGGCGTAGTGCAGCGGATATCGGACGAGATCGCGATCCTGTACGGAGGCAAGCTGGTCGAGATCGGCCCGGCGGCAACGATCTATCGCGATCCGCAGCATCCCTATACGCTGTCGTTGCTCTCGGCGATTCCGATCCCCGACCCCAAGCTGGAGCGCAAGCGGCGGCGGATCGTCCTGACGGGCGATCCGCCAAACCCGGTAGCGCCGCCGCCCGGTTGCCGGTTCCACGGCCGCTGCCCGGAGGTGATCGACCGTTGCCGCCGCGAGGCGCCGCCGCTGGAGGAAAAACGCCCCGGCCATTTCGCAGCCTGCTGGCGACGGCCTTGACACCTGCCCCCCTTGCGGGGCGGAATCGCAATCGAAGGAGAACCCACATGACCGAGACGACCAGACCGACCGGCAGCTTCGTGGCGCTGATCACGCCGATGAACGCCGACTATTCGGTCGATTACGCGGGCTTCGCCACGCTGCTCGATTTCCAGCGCAAGAACGGCACGAGTGCTGTCCTGATCATGGGCTCGTCGGGCGAGGTGTCGATGCTGGCGCCCGAGGAGCGCCACATGATCGTGCGCGAAACGATCAAGCATCGCCGCGCGGGGATGCCGCAGTGGTACGGCTGCACGGGTGCGACCACGGAGGCGACCATCGCCTATGTTCGACAGGCGGCGGACGAGGGCGCCGATGGCGCGGTGATCGCGGCGCCGGCCTACATCTGCGCGCCGAACGCCGACATCGTGCGATTCTTCCTCGACGTCGCGGACGCCTCGCCGATTCAGATCGGCGTCTACAACAACCCGCCACGGGTCGAGACCGACCTCGCGGTCGAGGACGTGCTGACGCTGGCGGCGCACCCGCGCATCACCGTGCTGAAGGAGAGCACCTCCCGCGTAGGTCAGGTCGGACAGGTCGCCGCCGCCAATCCCGATTTCTCGATCATGTGCTGCTGCTCGCCCAATCTGGGGCTCGTGGTTCCGACGATGAGCCTCGGCGGCCACGGCACGGCGAACATGACGGGCAACATCATCCCCGCAGAGATGGCGGTGATCTCGAAGCCCTGGGGCGACGACGGCGCGCAGGCGCTGGCCTTCCGCGCCGAGTACTTGCGGTGCCTGCCGATGCTGCATTTCGTCTATTCGGCGATCAACCCGGTGCCGGTGAAGTCGCTGATGCGCGCGGTCGGGTTGCCCGCCGGACCGCTGCGCCGGCCGCTGTCGGGGCTCGATCCGGCGGCGCTGGCGAAGGGGGTCGACATCGTGCGCGCGCTTGGGCTCGACCGTCGGTATGGCTACGGGGTCAACCCGGCGGCGGTTGCGGCCGAGTGACGGCGCCCGAGCGGGTCGTCCTTGTCACCGGCGCCGCGAGCGGGATCGGGGCGGCCACCGCGCTGCGGCTGGCGGGTCCGGAGACGGCGCTGGTGTTGACGACGCGCGGCAACGCCGAGGGTCTCGCCCGTGCGGCGGAGGCGTCGCGGGCGCGCGGAGCCGTGGTCGCGACGCATCTCGCCGATCTCGGCGAGCCCTACGGGGCAGCGGGGGTCGTCGCCGCCGGCCGGGCGGCGTTCGGGCGGATCGATCAGATCGTGAACAACGCCGGCAAGGCGGAGAAGGCGCGGTTCGGCGAGTTCGGGGGAGCGGAGCTCGACCGGGCGTTCGCAGTGAACACCCGGCCGTTCCTCGAGCTTGTCACCGCCTGCCGTGCCGATCTGGAGGCGTCGGCCTGGGGCCGCGTGGTCGCAATCTCGTCCTTCATTGTCAACGACATCGGCATCAACGGGGTGATCTTCCCCGCGACGGCGGCGGCGAAAGCGGCGGTCGAGGCGTTGGCGCGCACCCTCGCCTTCCAGTTCGCGCCGCGCGGCGTCACGGTGAACTGTGTCGCCCCTGGCTATACGAAAAAAGTCGGCGGCCACGCGGCGCTCGACCCGGCCGCCTGGGAAGCCGCGGCCGCGACGACTCCGTCCGGCCGGATCGCCGACCCCGAGGACATCGCGGCGGCGGTCGCCTTCCTGCTCTCGCGCGAGGCGCGGCACGTCACCGGTCAGATCCTCCGCGTCGACGGCGGGCTGTCGCTGCTCTGACACGCCAGGGGGATGCGGACACGACACGCCGGATCCGACCGACAGGCTCTACGCGCCACAGTCCGGACACGCTTTGCGACACCCCGGTAGGGCGCTCGTGATCCGCCCTCTGAAAGGCGGTCCCGCTAAAATAGCGCTTCAGCCTCTGGGGGAAGCCAGGAATGTCGCTGAGGTAGCACAAACCGGACGAGATCATCGCGAAGCTGACGCAGGTCGACGTGCTGTTGTCGCGGCGACGGCCGGTCGCGGCGTCGATCCGCGTAAGATCGGTTCCATCTATCGCGGACGCGCGGCGCCGCTGTCGCACCTGCTCTTTGCCAAAAAAAGG
>JBBRUZ010000265.1:0-3462 GCA_038247355.1 Rhodobacterales bacterium | reverse complement strand
TACCGCCTGCTGCGGCGCGAAAGCATGCGTCGGCGCATGACGATCGAGGCGCTCGCGTGCGAGCGCCTCGCCGAGACCCCCGAGGAACCGGGGCGTCCCGACAGCCTTACCGCCTGAGCAACGTCTCGGGACCACCCCATCAACAGGAGGCGACAACAGATGAACGACAGAGACCACCATCGCGCCCGCGCCACGGCCGCGACCCTCGCCGGCGCCGCCGCGATCTTCGTCGCGAGCGCGGCCTTCGCCCAGGACCCGATCAAGATTGGTGTGCTCGAGGACCAGTCGGGCGATTTCGCCGCCGCGACCATGGTCAAGGTCCACGCCATCGAACTTGCTGCGGAGGAGATCAACGCGGCCGGCGGCATCGGCGGACGCCCGATAGAACTCGTCGTCTACGACACTCAGTCCGACAATACCCGCTACCAGGAATTCATGCGCCGCGTGCTCCAGCGAGATCAGGTCGACGTGGTTTTCGCGGGCTTCTCCTCGGCGTCCCGCGAGGCCTACCGGCCGATCGTCAACCAGTTCGACGGACTCGCCTTCTATAACAACCAGTACGAGGGCGGCGTCTGCGACGCGAACATGATCGTCACCGGCGCGGTGCCGGAACAGCAGTTCTCCACGCTGATCCCCTGGATGATGGAGACGTACGGCAACAAGGTCTACACGCTCGCGGCCGACTACAACTTCGGCCAGATCTCGGCGGAATGGGTGCGCAACATCGTCGCGGAGAACGGTGGCGAGATGGTCGGCGAGGAGTTCATCCCGCTCGGCGTCTCGCAGTTTTCCCAGACGATCCAGAACATCCAGACAGCGAAACCCGATTTCGTCGTCACCCTTCTCGTCGGCGCAGCGCAGGCCTCGTACTACGAGCAGGCGGCGGCGGCGAACGTCAACCTGCCGATGGCCTCCTCGGTCAACGTCGGCCAGGGTTACGAGCACAAGCGCTTCACCCCGCCCTCGCTCAAGGACATGTATGTCACCACCAACTACATCGAGGAGATCGACAGCCCGGCCAGCAAGGCCTTCGTGGAGAAGTTCCGCGCGAAATTCCCGGACGAGCCCTACATAAACCAAGAGGCGGCGAACTCCTACATCGCGATGAACCTCTACAAGCAGCTCGTCGAACGGGCGGGGACCACCGATCATGACGCCCTTCGTGCGGTGATCGCCGAGGGCGACGTCTGCTTCGACGGACCGTCCGGCAACGTCTGCCTCGATCCCAAGAGCCAGCACATGTCCCACACGATCTATCTCGCCAAGGTCGAGGCCGATCACTCGATCAGCTTTCCGACCGTCTGGGAGAACATCGCGCCGTACTGGCTCGGCGACGCGGGCTGCGACCTGACCCAGAACGACCCATCGGCGCAATACACGCCGTCGAGCCCGCCGCCGGCGCAGTGACGCACGGCCTCCGGACGGGCGCGCCGCCCGCCCGGAGGCGCCTCGCCCGACGCATCCAGGGACGCCTGCATGGACTTCGCGACCAGCGCATTCTCCTTTCTGTACCAGTTCGGCGACGCGTTCGCCTTTCTCGTCATTGCCTCCGCGGGTCTCGCGGTGATCTTCGGCATGATGGGCGTGATCAACCTCGCGCATGGCGAGTTCATCATGTGCGGGGCTTACGTGACCGTCTGGGCCGCCCGCGCCGGCGCGCCGCTGCCGCTCGCGATTTTCGTCGGGGCGCTTGTGGCCGGCGCCGTCGGCATGCTCCTCGAACGCGTGGTGATCCGACGGCTCTACCACCGGCCGCTCGACTCGATCGTGGCGACCTGGGGCGTCAGCCTGATCGCCACCCAGGGCGTGCTGATCCTGCTCGGCTCGACCATGCAGGGCGTCGGCACGCCGCTCGGCAGCGTCGCCATCGGCGCCTTCTCCTATTCGGTTTACCGCCTCGTGTTAATGGCCGCAGCCATAGGGCTCCTCCTCGCGCTTTATCTGCTGTTCTACCGCACGCGCTACGGCGTGATCGCCCGCGCCACAATCGAGGCGCCCGGCACCGCCCGCGCGCTCGGTGTCGACACCGCCCGCGTCTACAGCCTCACCTTCGGCCTCGGCGCCTTTCTCGCGGGTCTCTGCGGCGGGCTCTATGCGCCCACCATGACGATGGTCCCGACGATGGGCGCGACATTCATCGTCGAGAGTTTCGTCACCGTGGTCGTCGGCGGGGCCGACATCTTCCTCGGCGCGGCGCCGGCCGCGGCGATCCTCGCGGCGATCCGTGCCAGCCTCACCGCCTGGCAGGGACAGCTCTTCGGCCAGATCGGCCTCCTCGTCGCGGTGATCGTCGTGATCCGCGTGCTGCCCGGCGGCCTCTCGGGCGTGCTGCGGCGGGTTCGCCGATGACCGTCTTCGACAAGCCGACCCTCGCCGAAGCAGCCCCCGTCGCCCGCCGCTCGCGCACCGCAATCTGGCTCGCGCGCCTCGAAGGGCCCCAGACCATGGGCCGCGGACCGCGTTTCTGGGCAGCCGTCGGCGTGGCCGTCGTCACGGCCGCCGCCTATCCGCTCTTCGTCGACGGCTGGACCGTTGGCAACGCCGCCTATTTCCTCGTCTGGACCTTCATGGCCATGGGCCTCGGCGTGGTCTGGGGCTACGGCGGCGCGCTGAGCTTCGGCCAGACCGCGTTCTTCGGCGTCGCGGGATACGCCTACGGCGTGCTGACGATCAACTTCGGCGCGGCTTACGGCTTCACCCTGTTCGCCGCCGTGCTCTCGGTCGCCATCGGCGCGCTGCTCGCCGCGGTGATCGGCTATTTCATGTTCTACGGCCGCATCCAGGGCGTCTTCGTGGGCATCGTCACCCTCTCGGTCACGCTGGTGCTCTCGACCTTCATGGCCCAGACCGCCGGCCCGGAATGGGCGATCGGTGCGGCGCGGCTCAACGGCTTCAATGGCATGTCCGGCATGCCGCCGCTGACCATCCCCTGGCTCGGCGGCGACATCGCCCTCTTCGCCGACCGGCCGCTCTACTACCTGCTGCTCGCCCTCGTGGTGCTCACCTATCTCGGCCTGCGCATGCTTCTGAATGCGCCCTTCGGCAACGTCCTCGTCGCGATCCGCGAGAACCCGCAGCGCGCCGAGATGCTTGGCTACGACGTGCGGCTCTATCAGGTCCTCGCCTTCACGCTCGGAGGCGGCCTCGCGGGGCTTTCGGGCGTGCTCTACACCGCCTGGGGCCAATACATCACCCCATCGAGCATGGGCCTGACCGCCGCAGCTCTCCCCATCGTCTGGGTCGCGGTCGGCGGGCGCATGGATATCACTGCGACTCTTCTCGGCACGCTGCTCGTGCTCTCGGTCTTTCAGGCCCTGACGATCTACGGCAGCCAGTACGCGCTGGTCGCCATGGGCGCGCTTCTGCTCCTGACGGTGCTCCTGACGCCGGACGGCGTCGTTGCCGCGGCCATGCGCCGCGTCGGCAGGGCCTTCGCCGGACGACGCCGGCGATGACCGCCAT
>JBBRUZ010000264.1:0-3507 GCA_038247355.1 Rhodobacterales bacterium | reverse complement strand
TCGCCCGGTTTCTGGAAGACTCCAGCGTCGTCGAGGTGATGCTCAACCCCGACGGGCGACTCTGGATCGACCGGCTGTCCGAAGGCCTGTCCGACACGGGTGAGCGGCTGTCCCCGGCCGATGGCGAACGAATCGTCCGCCTCGTCGCCCACCATGTCGGCGCGGAGGTTCATTCCGGGAGCCCTCGGGTTTCGGCCGAGCTACCCGAGACGGGGGAGCGGTTCGAGGGGCTATTGCCCCCAGTCGTTACCGCTCCGGCCTTCGCCATCCGTAAACCGGCCGTCGCCGTCTTCACCCTCGACGATTATGTCGCCTCCGGCATCATGAATGAGGGCCAGGCGGAGGCGCTGCGCATCGCGGTCGCTGAGCGCAAAAACATTCTCGTCGCCGGCGGCACATCGACCGGCAAGACCACGCTCACCAATGCGCTCCTGGCCGAAGTCGCCAAGACCGACGACCGCGTTGTGCTGATCGAGGATACCCGCGAGCTGCAATGCGCCGCGCCGAACCTCGTCGCTCTGCGCACCAAGGATGGCGTCGCCTCGCTGTCGGATCTGGTGCGCTCGTCGCTGCGCCTTCGTCCAGACCGCATTCCGATCGGCGAGGTCCGGGGCGCGGAAGCCCTCGATCTCCTCAAGGCCTGGGGAACCGGCCATCCCGGCGGCGTCGGCACGATCCATTCCGGCTCCGCGATTGGCGCGCTGCGCCGGATGGAGCAGTTGATTCAGGAAGCGGTCGTCACGGTCCCGCGCGCGCTGATCGCCGAGACGATCGATCTCGTCGCCGTCCTCGCCGGCCGGGGCTCGCACCGCCACCTCGTGGAACTCGCCCGTGTCGATGGCCTCGGTCCCGACGGCGACTACCGCGTCGTCCCCGCAGCCCCCGTCCACACAGGAGATCCTTCATGATCCGTCACGCTCTGCGCATTCGTCGTCACATCGCGGCGGTCGCCTCTGTCACCTTCGTCAGCATGCTGCTGGCGCCCGCCGCTCACGCCTCCGGTTCGTCCATGCCGTGGGAAGCGCCGCTCCAGTCGATCTTGCAATCGATCGAAGGCCCGGTCGCCAAGATCATCGCGGTGATGATCATCATCATAACCGGCCTGACGCTCGCCTTCGGCGACACATCAGGCGGCGCCCGCAAGCTGATCCAGATCGTGTTCGGGCTGTCGATCGCCTTCGCGGCCAGCTCGTTCTTCCTGAGCTTCTTCTCGTTCGGCGGCGGGGCGCTCGTCTGATGGCCCAGTTTGCCGGAGAAGAGCCGGTCCCCGGATTCACCGTGCCGGTTCACCGCGCGCTGACCGAGCACATCCTGCTCGGCGGAGCGCCGCGCGCGATCGCCATCCTCAACGGCACGCTGGCCGCGGCACTCGGTCTCGGCCTGCGCCTCTGGCTGGTCGGCCTGGGCCTTTGGGTAGTTGGGCACTTCGCCGCCGTCTGGGCGGCCAAGCGCGACCCGATGTTCGTCGATGTCGTGCGCCGGCATCTGCGCATCCCCGGCCACCTGAGCGTCTGAGGACCCCGCCATGATGAACCTTGCCGAATATCGCCGCACATCAACCCGCCTCGCGGATTTCCTGCCGTGGGCGGCGCTCGCCGGCGACGGCGTCGTGCTGAACAAAGATGGATCGCTCCAGCGCACGGCGCGCTTTCGCGGGCCCGACCTCGATTCCGCGGTCGCCGCCGAGTTGGTCGCCGTGGCGGGTCGCCTCAACAACGCCTTCCGCCGCCTCGGCTCCGGCTGGGCGATCTTCGTCGAGGCGCAGCGCCATGGCGTGGACGCCTATCCGGCCGGCCGCTTCCCCGACGCCGCATCGGCCCTGGTCGACGCCGAGCGCAAGGCCGACTTCGAGGAAGACGCCTCGCACTACGAGTCGAGCTATTTCCTCAGCTTCGTCTATCTGCCGCCGGCCGAGGATGCCGCCCGCGCCGAGTCCTGGCTCTATGAGGGCAAGGCCGAAAAGGGCGTCGATCCTCACGAGATCCTGCGCGGCTTCGCCGATCGCACCGACCGCGTCCTCCAGCTCGTCGAAGGCTTCATGCCGGAATGCCGCTGGCTCGATGACGGTGAGACGCTGACCTATCTCCATTCTTGCGTATCGACCAAACGCCAACGCGTGCGCGTGCCCGAAACGCCGATGTATCTCGATGCGCTGCTCGCCGACCAGCCGCTCACCGGCGGGCTCGAACCGCGCCTCGGCAACGCCCACCTCCGCGTGCTGACCATCGTCGGATTCCCGACGGCGACGACGCCGGGTCTGCTCGACGACCTCAACCGGCTCGCCTTTCCCTACCGCTGGTCGACGCGCGCCATCCTGCTCGACAAGACCGACGCCACCAAGCTGCTGACCAAGATCAGGCGGCAGTGGTTCGCTAAGCGCAAGTCGATCGCCGCCATCCTGAAGGAGGTGATGACCAACGAGGCTTCGGCCCTGGTCGATACCGACGCGGCCAACAAGGCTGCCGACGCCGACATGGCGCTGCAGGAACTCGGCGCCGACTATGCCGGCCAGGCCTATGTCACCGCGACCGTCACTGTCTGGGACAACGATCCGCGCATCGCCGCCGAGAAATTGCGTCTGGTCGAGAAGGTCATCCAGGGCCGCGACTTCACAGCGATGGCTGAGACGATCAACGCCGCCGATGCCTGGCTCGGATCGCTGCCGGGCCACGTCTACGCCAATGTCAGGCAGCCGCCGATCTCGACGCTCAATCTCGCCCACATGATTCCGCTCTCGGCGGTGTGGGCGGGGCCGGAACGGGACGAGCATTTTGCAGCCCCCCCGCTGCTCTTCGGCAAGACCGAGGGCTCGACCCCGTTCCGGTTTTCCCTTCATGTCGGCGACGTCGGCCACACGCTGGTCGTCGGCCCGACCGGCGCCGGCAAGTCGGTACTGCTGGCGCTGATGGCGCTCCAGTTCCGTCGCTATACCGGGGCGCAGGTCTTCGCCTTCGACTTCGGCGGCTCGATCCGGGCGGCGGCGCTCGCCATGGGCGGCGACTGGCACGATCTCGGCGGCGGCCTGACCGACGGCGCGGAAACCTCCGTCTCGCTCCAGCCGCTCGCTCGTATTCATGACACGCCCGAGCGCGCCTGGGCCGCCGACTGGATCGTCGCGATCCTGATGCGCGAAGGCATCACGATCACGCCGGAGGTGAAAGAGCATCTCTGGTCGTCGCTGACCTCGCTCGCCTCCGCGCCGGTCGCCGAGCGAACCCTGACGGGCCTGTCGGTCCTGCTTCAGTCGCAGACACTCAAGCGCGCCCTGCAACCCTATTGCGTCGGCGGCCCGTATGGCCGGTTGCTCGACGCCGAAAGCGAGCGCCTCGGTGAAGCGGAAGTCCAGGTCTTCGAGACCGAGGGCCTGATCGGCACCGGGGCGGCCGCGGCCGTTCTCGCCTATCTCTTCCATCGCATCGAGGACCGTCTCGACGGCCGGCCGACGCTACTGATCGTCGATGAGGGCTGGCTGGCGCTGGACGATGAAGGCTTCGCCGGCCAGCTCCG
>JBBRUZ010000263.1:0-3507 GCA_038247355.1 Rhodobacterales bacterium | reverse complement strand
CGGCCACCTGAATCCGCATCGTCTTGCCGTCGATGGTGTTGACGAGTCGCGTCCAGAGACTGCCCGGCAGCAGCTGGTCGACAGCCGCGTCCACCGCCTCCGTCGTGCCGTCGTCATCGGTCTTCGAGATCAGATGCACAAGATGGCCGCCGCGCCATTTCTCGCTGCTCTGCTGCTCGTAGGAATAAACCTTGGTGCGGATCAGCGGGACCCGGACGGCGATTTCGGTGGCGACCTTCACGTCGAAGTCGGCTCCCTGGCCGGCGAAGGTGACGACATGGTCGCCGATGTCCGCGCCCTTGCGCGTGACGTCGAAGGCGAGCCGGCCGGCCGGCGGCGGTGTGGCCGCAAAGGCGGCCGACGTTAGGCCAAGAGCGAGGCCGAGGGCGAGCCCGCGCGGGATCAGGTAAAGACGCATGGGGAAGTGCTCCAATTGCAGGTTGATGCGACGGGGCCTTGCGCCGCAGAGCTTACGGCAGCCTTACCGGGCGGGACTTG
The DNA here is from genome assembly GCA_038247355.1 of Rhodobacterales bacterium. Classification (GTDB taxonomy): domain Bacteria; phylum Pseudomonadota; class Alphaproteobacteria; order Rhodobacterales; family Rhodobacteraceae; genus Amaricoccus. The sequence goes on along the minus strand of JBBRUZ010000263.1, from coordinate 3,009 downwards.
TATGCGGCGTCGGGAGACGGTGTATGCCTGGAAGACCCGGAGATCTCCGGACTTGCCGTGCTCGCCTGTCCGCACCCTTCTATGCGGCGACCCCGAACATCATCCCGACACCGGCCGTGGCGGCCATGGCGAGCGCGCCCCAGAAGGTCACGCGGACGGCCCCCTTGAGGATGCCCGCGCCGCCGGCGGAGCCGCCGAGGCCGCCGAGAACCGCGAGGGCGACCAGCGCCGTCCCTGCCACGAAGACGCCGATCTGCGGCGTGGGCGCGAGCAGGGCGACAAGCAGCGGGACGGCGGCGCCGACACCGAAGGTCAAGGCAGAGACCACCGCAGCCTGGATCGGATGGGCGGTCACCGTCTCGGAGATCCCCAGCTCGTCGCGGGCGTGCGCCCCAAGCGCATCCCACTCGGTCAGTTGCACCGCGACCTGCCGGGCAAGGGTCTCGTCGAGCCCCCGCTCGCGGTAGATGCGCGTCAGTTCCTCCAGTTCCGCCTCCGGCATGTCCAGGAGCTCGCGCGTCTCGCGCGCCATATCTGCCTGTTCGGCATCCGTCTGCGAGCTGACCGAGACAAATTCGCCGGCCGCCATCGACATTGCGCCGGCGACAAGCCCGGCGAGGCCGGCGATCAGGACCTCTGCGTGTCCCGATCCCGCGGCGGCGACGCCGACCACGAGGCTCGCCGTCGAGACGAGGCCGTCGTTCGCGCCCATCACTGCCGCTCGCAGCCAGCCTATGCGGTGAACCATGTGTGCTTCGGAATGGGCGAGTCTGCTCATCGTCGGAATCCTTGGTGGGTATTGGCCAAAGCTGCACTGGCGGTCTCATGGGAGACCTGCGCCGCTTGTCCTGGCGTGATCCGCAACGCGCGCAACGCGTTCAGGATGACGGCCACATCGATCAGTTCCTGCAGGAGAGCGCCCTGCACGGGCGTCATGTATCCCAAGGCGGCGGCGATCATCCCGACGATCGACAGGCCGATCCCGGCCACGACGCTTTCGAACGCGATGCGGCGGGCGCGCTGGGCGATCTCGATGCCCGGCAACAGGCGATCGAGGTGATCGACCAGCAGGACGACATCCGCCGCCTCGGCGGAGGCGGCCGCCCCGCGCGCGCCCATGGCGACGCCGATGTCGGCGGCCGCCAGCGCCGGAGCGTCATTGACCCCGTCGCCCACCATCATCACTGGCCCGTTCTTGCGCTCGGTCAGGACCAGAAGGACCTTCTGGTCGGGGGTCAGATCGGCCCTGACGGCGTCAAGCCCGAGCCCCTCGGTCACAGCCTCGGCCACGGCGCGGCGGTCGCCGGTCGCCAGAAGGATGCGGCCGACGCCCAGCCTGCGGAGGCCTTTGAGAAGGTCTGACGTGCCCGACCGCAGGGCGTCGGCCATCACCAAATGGCCCGCGAGGGTCCCGTTCACCGCGAGCGCGACAACGACCGAACCCTCGTCCCGGACCCCGGCCTCCAGATCCGCCGCACCGATCTGTGACGTCACGAAGTCCGCGCCGCCGACAACGACCTTGCGGCCGCCTATTGTCCCGGCGACGCCTTCTCCCGGCGTCTCGACCACATCCTCGGGAACTGGCAGGTCCATGCCGCGCGCACGCGCCGCTGCGACAATCGCTTGCGCGATCGGGTGTTTCGACGCCTGATCGAGCGCAGCCGCAAGTTGCAAGACTTCACTCTCGGAGAGATCGCCTTGCGTGACAGTACTGACGATCTGCGGGCGTCCGTCAGTCAGCGTACCGGTCTTGTCCAGGATAAGTGTCCGGATTCCGGCGAGCGCCTCCAGCGGCTTTGCGCCCTTGATCAGGACCCCGAAATGCGCCGCGCGCGATAATCCGGCCACGAGCGCCACAGGGACGGCGAGGATAAGGGGGCACGGCGTAGCCACCACCAGAACCGCCACTGCGCGGATCGGATCGCCGGTGAACCACCACGCCGCCGTGGCCAGCAAGACCGTGACGGCCAGAAAGAGCAGAGAGTACCGGTCGGCGAGCCGCGCCATCGGCGCCTTCGATTTCTGCGCCGCCTCGACCAGGCGGACGATCCCGGCATAGGTGCTGTCGGCCGCGCGCCGGCTGACCCGAAGATCGAAGGCGTCGCCCGCGTTGGTCGAGCCGCTCATCACGTCCTGCCCTCGGCCCAGCCGCACGGGCATGGACTCGCCGGTCAGCGCCGACTGGTCGAGCATCGCGCGGTCGCTTTCGACCGCGCCGTCCACGGGCGCCACGTCGCCCTGTCGGATCAGCAGCAGATCGCCAGGCTCGATACTGTCCAACGGCAGGTCTTCAAGTGCGCCGTCGCGACGCCGCGTCGCCGTCCGGGGCACACGGGACAGCAGGTCACTCATCTCGCGGCGGGCCCGGCCCTCGGCGAAGCTCTCGAGGAAGGTTCCTCCGGAGTACATCAACGCGACGACGGCTGCGGCGAGCGTCTCGCCGAACAGCAGCGCCGCCGACATCGAGAGGGCGGCAACAATGTCGAGACCGACCTCGCCCTTCGAGAGGCTTCGGACGATCTCGACAACAAGGGCTGCGAGCACCGGAATGACGCCAGCCGCCCACGCGATGGCGGCAAAGCGGTGCTGGCCCGCCGCCCAGAGCGCAATACCGGCCACGAGGCCGAGGAGGGCGACGCCCAGCAGCGCGACCTTCTGGCGATCCTGAAGAAACAGGTTCATCCGGTTCTCGCAGTCTCCGGGCTCAGGCCGCGCGCGTTGGGCTCGGCCAGGTGTCGAACACCTGACCCGCCTTGGTTTCGCAAAGGCGGCCGCCTTCGCGATCAATGAAGAGAGCGTCGAGTCCGTGTCTACGCGCCAATTCCGCGCCTTCCAAGCTGCCACGCACCATCATGGCCGTCGCCCAAGCGTCAGCGGCCATGCAAGTCGCAGCGATGACCGTAACCGAGGCGGGCGGCTCGACAACTGGCCCGCCGCGTGTCGGCTCCATGGTATGCGACAGACTCCTGTCGCCAACATCGACCCAATGCCTGTAGTCGCCAGACATCG
>JBBRUZ010000262.1:0-3576 GCA_038247355.1 Rhodobacterales bacterium | reverse complement strand
CTTCATCGCGATCACGGCGCTGGCGCGGTTGATCGTGCTCCAGGGCAAGGACATGGATCCGGTCAACATCGTCTTCGAGGCGGCGGCGATCCTGATCCTCGCGGTCGCCGTGCTGATCTTGGGGCGCAAGCGCGAGGATTGAGGCCGCTTGACGCGCCGGGCGGCTCGGGGTAAGCGCTGCGCGTTTCCGGGAGTGCAGACGCTTCCGGTCCCGCCTTTGGTGCGGGATCGCCGTCGGTCAGCGCGTTGCGCCCACCGGCGCGTTTTTCCGTATCCGCGCCGTACGGCGTGGGTTCCGGGTGTCGCGCCAATCGGCGCGCGCTGCGCCAAAGGCGATGCGAGAAGGATGCGGCGATGTTCGAGAACCTGTCCGACCGGCTGTCCGGCGTCTTCGGCAAGCTCACCAGGGCCGGCGCGCTCAGCGACGAGGACGTCGGCGCGGCGCTGCGTGAGGTGCGCGTGGCGCTGCTGGAGGCGGACGTATCGCTGGTGGTCGCGCGGGATTTCGTCAAAGTGGTTGCGGACAAGGCGCGCGGGCAGTCGGTGACGCGGTCGGTCACGCCGGGCCAGCAGGTGGTCAAGATCGTCCACGACGAGCTGGTTCGGGTGCTGGCCGGCGAAGGCAAGCTCGCAGGTCTGCGCATCGACAGCCCGCCGGCCTCGATCCTGATGGTGGGCCTGCAGGGCTCGGGCAAGACGACGACCACGGCCAAGCTCGCCAAGCGGCTGAACGAGCGGATGGGCAAGCGCATCCTGATGGCGAGCCTCGACACGCGGCGCCCGGCGGCGATGGAGCAGCTCGCCGTGCTCGGGCTCCAGATCGGGGTCGACACGCTGCCGATCGTGCGCGGACAGGACGCCGTCGGGATCGCGAAGCGCGCGAAGCAGCAGGCGATGCTGGGCGGCTACGACGTGGTGATGCTCGACACCGCCGGACGGCTGCATGTCGACGCCGAACTGATGGCGGAGGTCGCCGCCGTGCGCGATGCGGCCAAGCCGCACGAGACGCTGCTGGTGGTCGACGGGTTGACCGGTCAGGACGCGGTGAACGTCGCCGAGCAGTTCGACGGGCAGGTCGGGATCACCGGCGTCGTGCTGACGCGGATGGACGGCGACGGCCGCGGCGGGGCGGCCCTGAGCATGCGCGCGGTGACCGGCAAGCCGATCCGGTTCGTGGGTCTCGGCGAGAAGATGGACGCGCTGGAGGAATTCCACCCCGAGCGAGTCGCGGGCCGCATCCTCGGCATGGGCGATATCGTGTCGCTCGTGGAGAAGGCGCAGGAAACGCTGGAGGCCGAGGCCGCCGAGCGGATGATGAAGCGTTTCCAGAAGGGTCAGTTCAACATGAACGACCTGAAGGGCCAGCTCGAGCAGATGCTGAAGATGGGCGGCATGCAGGGCCTGATGGGCATGATGCCGGGCATGGGCAAGATGCAAAAGCAGATGGACGAGGCCGGGTTCGACGACAAGGTGCTGCGCCGCCAGATCGCGCTGATCGACTCGATGACCAAGAAGGAGCGGCGCACACCCGACATGCTGCAGGCGAGCCGCAAGAAGCGCATCGCCGCAGGCGCGGGTCTCGACGTTCAGGATCTGAACAAGCTGCTGAAGATGCATCGGCAGATGGCCGACATGATGAAGAAGATGGGCGGCATGGACAAGAAGGGACTGATGCGCGGCGGCCTCGGCGCGCTGTTCGGCAAGGGCGGCGGCGGCATGCCGGGGATGCCGGGCGCTGCGGGCGGTCCGGGCGGCGCGTTGCCTCCGGGCCTTTCGCTGCCGCCGGGCCTTGGCGGGCTGGGCCGCAAGAAATGACGGCTGCGCCGATCATCGCCGCGTCGCGGCTGACGCTGCGCCCGCACGTCGTGTCGGATTTCCCGGCGTTCGCCGCGTTCTTCGCGACCGATGCGGCGCGTTTTATCGGCGGCCCGCTCCCCGAGCGGCGCGCCTGGTCGGGCTTCGCCGCCGACGCTGGCTCGTGGGCGCTGCTCGGCTTCGGCGCCTGGGCGGTGGAGGTCGCCGCGACCGGGGAATTCGTCGGGCAGGTCGGCCTGACCCGGCCGCCGCATTTTCCTGAGCGCGAACTTGGCTGGATCGTCTTTCCTCGGTTCCAGCGCAGCGGGTACGGGACGGAGGCGGCCCGCGCCGCGCGCGATTACGCGTTCGGGACGCTCGGCTGGACCACCGTCGTCAGCTATATTGATCGCGAAAACACGGCTTCTCTCGCCCTCGCGCGCAGCCTCGGTGCGGTCGAGGACGACGCGGCGGCGCGCTGGGACGTGAAGGACGCCGTCTATCGCCACACGTCGCCGCAGGTGCGCGAATGACCGTCGCGCCGTCGATCGAGACAGACCGGCTGAACCTGCGGCCGCAGCGGCGCGCGGATTTCGAGGCCTATGGCGAATTCTACGCCAGCGAGCGCGCCCGGTTGATGGGCGATCCGCTCGATCGGACCTGGAGCTGGTACGCGTTCGCGGCCGACGCCGGGAACTGGAGCCTGCTCGGCTTCGGCGGTCTGACGATCGAGGATCGCGCGAGCGGAACCGCGCTCGGGCAGGTCGCGCTCAATCTGCCGCCGCATTCCCCCGAGCGCGAACTCGGCTGGCTGGTGTTCGCGCCGGCCGAGGGCAAGGGCGTCGCGTTTGAGGCGGCCCGGGCCATGCGCGACTACGCCTACGCCACGCTGGGCTGGACGACCTGCGTCAGCTTCATCTCGCCCGACAACGTCCGCTCGCTCGCGCTCGCGCAACGGCTCGGCGCCGTCTACGACCCCCATGCGGAGAGCATCCACGAGGAACGCGTCGTCTTTCGCCATCCCGCCCCGAAGGTGCGCGCATGACGCCCGCGCCCTGGCAGACGCCGCCCGAGGGGGCCGCCGCGTTGATCGCCGCGGGGGTCGCTGCCGGCGCGCCCGAACTCGCCACGGCCAGACTGCGCATGCGCGCGCCGAGGATCGACGATTTCGACGGCTGTGCGGCCATCGTCACCGGGCCGCGCGGCGTCCACGTCGGCGGGCCGATGGACCACGAGGCCGCCTGGCTCGACTTCGCGCAGATGGTCGCGGGCTGGATGCTGCGTGGCTGCGGCCTCTGGTCGGTCGAGCGGCGATCCGATGGCGCGTTGCTCGGGTTCGTGCCGCTGAACCACGAATTCGGCGACCCCGAGCCCGAGCTCGGCTTACTGTTCCGCGCCGAAGCCGAAGGCCTGGGCTACGCGTTCGAGGCGGCGGCGGCGGCCCGCGGCTTCGCGTTCGGGCGGCTCGGGTGGGCCACGGTCGTGAGCTACGTCGATCCGGCGAACGCGCGCTCGATCCGCCTCGGCGCCCGGCTGGAACCGGCGGATCTCGACGGCGTCCGCGTCTATCGCCATGTCGGTCCGGAGGGCGGGGAATGAGCGCCAAGACGGCCGCGACCGCCACGCGCGCGGCGGACCTGCTGCGCGGCCACCGCCAGTCGATCGACCGGCTGGACGCGATCCTGGTGTTCACGCTGGCCGAGCGGTTCAAGCACACCAAGACCGTCGGCGTGCTGAAGGCGGCGCATGACCTGCCGCCCGCGGATCCTGCGCGCGAGGCCG
>JBBRUZ010000261.1:0-3579 GCA_038247355.1 Rhodobacterales bacterium | reverse complement strand
TAAAGATGAGACGCCAAGGAGTTCGAACCGGTTTTTGGAGCCGGCGCGGAAGAGTACTGTCATCTCGGTCGGTTCTCGCTCTCGAAGCGTAAAGCTATCACGCCGTTTCAACGGCGCATGCCCCCGGCCGACCGTTCGGGCCAGCCAGCAACCCAAGACGGGCATGAAAGGCGCCGGTGTTCCGGATCGCGACGATCTTGGCGGACAGCTTGGACCAGTCGTCGTCGCGGTCGATGGCGTCCCAGATCGCCTCGACCTCGCCGATCACCAGGGTCTGCGGCGCGGCCGGCGCGTCCGCCAGCGCCTGGGCAAGTCCGGGCGCGGGGGCGAGCGCCCGCAATCCGGCGATCACGTCGGGCCACGGCGCGCGCCCGTAGACGTCGCCGAGCGGGCTCGCGCGCAGGCGCTCGGAGAGCGCGCCGCCGAGGAGGTCGTGGAACGATTGCTGCACCGGCGGGGCGGTTTGCCGCATCGCGGCCCAGAACGCCTCGATCAGCGGCGTCGATCCCGCAGGACCGGGCTCGAGCCCGAGCCGCGCCAGCGTCTGCGCAGTAAGCGCCGACGTGAAGCGCGCAGCGAACCCGTCGAACACCTGCTCGATGGCGGCGCGTCCCGCGATCGGGATCAGGCATTCGCCGAGGCGCGCCAGATTCCAGTTCAGCGCCTCGGGCTGGCGCGCGAAGCAATATAGGCCCGAATGATCAAAATAGGCGGCGGTGAACGCCGGGTCGAAGGTGTCGAGAAAACGCCAGGGGCCATAGTCGAAACTCTCGCCCGTGATGTTGACGTTGTCGGTGTTGAGCACACCGTGCACGAAGCCGGCGGTGAACCACTCCGCGCCCAGTCGTGCGCAGGCGCCGGTGACGGCGTCATAGAGGCCCGCCGGTCCGTCCGCATCGGGCCAGTACTGCGCGATCGAGTACTCGACGAGCCGCCGCATCTCGTCCCACCGCTCAAGCGCCGCCAGTCGCTGAAACGTGCCGATTCGGATATGGCTGTGGCTGAGCCGCACCAGCACGGCCGAGCGCGTCGGCGATGGCTCGTCGCCGCGGATCAATTCCTCGCCGGTCTCGACCAGCGAAAAGGTCTTGGAGGTGTAGACGCCGAGCGCCTCGAGCATCTCGGTCGCGAGGATTTCGCGCACCCCGCCCTTGAGCGTCAGCCGGCCGTCGCCCTGTCGCGACCAGGGCGTCCGGCCTGAGCCCTTGGTTCCCAGGTCGAGCAGCCGCCCGTCTTTCAGGTCGCGCACCTGTGCTTAGAGGAAGCCGCGTCCGTCGCCGAGATCGGGATTGTAAGCGCGGAACTGATGGCCGTGATAACGCAGCGCCAGCGGCTCGGGCAGGCTTCCCGGCAAGGGCTCGAACCGCGCGAACCGCGCGATCCATTCCGCATCGTCCAGCCCGTCAAGGCCCACGCGCGCGGCCCAGCGATCGTTACGAAAACGCAGCTCGGCGCGGGGAAACTCCGCCGGGCGGACGACGTCGAAAAACCCGTCGCCCAGCGTTTCGTGCAGCCGTTCGCCGCGAAGCGTCTTCGGGTTCACGATTGCCCCGCCGAACGCGCATCGAATTCTCCTCGACCGGCGCAAAAACGGGTATAGTCGCGCTGCGGTTGCGCACAACGCGCCCGCTTCGCAACCAGAATGGGGAAACTACCCGTGAAAAACATACTTGCCTCCGCCTCCGCAGCGCTTCTGGCCATCGCGCTCCTCGGCGGCGCTCCGGCCTTCGCCCAGGACCAGACCGCCGACGCCGTCATGACCGGCATGGCCGAGCTCGGCATGGAAGTCGAAGGCCTCGTGCTCACCGAAGAGCAGGTGCTGGAGATCCAGGCTGTACTGAACGACACCATTGACGATACCGCAAAGGTCACCGCGATCGAAACCCTGCTGGAGAACTGAGACCGCCGTCGCGATCGCGCATCGCCGCGCGGAGCCAGGCCGATCCGGTCTGGCTCCGCTTCAAGAGAATTGCGGGGTGCGGCCCGCCGAAGAAGACGTCTGGAACTATCCGCGACCGCCGCGCCTCTAGCCGGTGGCCGAAACGGTCACCGTCGCGTTTGGTGGACTGGAGATCGCGCGCATGACGTCCGCATCGCGCGTGCTCGAGACCAGCCACCCGCCCAACTACTAACTGCGGCGGACCGACATTCTGGCCGGCGCGCTTTTGCCCGCGCGGGGAGCCTCGGTTTGCGAGTGGGAAGGGCGCGCGATCTCCTGGACGGTCGCCCGACGGACCGCCTGGAGCTATCCAGATCCGACGGCTGCGTTCGAGGCGATCCGCGATCATGTCGCGTTCTATCCCGAGCTCATGGTCGCTGCACGGTCGGCGGCGTCGCGGCCGTCGCCCAGCCGGGGGCTACAATGGCGGATGGAGCACGCCGAACCTGCGCGGCCCGTTCAAGAGCGCGCCGGGCTCGGAGGTGTGGTGAGGCCGTTGGGGCAAGCGGACCAGGCGCCGCCATTCCGCTCATGTGGTAGGCGCGCCGGTCATTTCGTGGAGTTGCGCCACCGTGGCTGCGTCGAGGCGCAGGGCCGCGGCCAGATCGCGCAGGTACTTCCGCTCCGCCTCGCTGTCGATGTCGATGGCGAGAAGCGATGCCGCGTAGACTTCCGCCGCCTGGGCCGGACGCGTCACCTCGGCCGCGAGGGCCGCGACATCCACCGGCGCGCGCATCTCGGCCATGACGAAGGATTTTTCGGCTTCGGTCACGTCATCGGCCCCAACCTTGCCGAGGATCTTCTGCATCTCGGCCTGGTCGATGTCGCCATCGGCCTTCGCCGCGGAAATCATCGCGCGCAGCAACAGCTTTTCGGTCTCCGGCCCGGTCATCGCGGCGACGTCCTTCGGGTCGAGGGTCAGCGTCTCGCCGCCGCCCTGGGCCGCCGCCTTCTGGGCCTGCGCGTTCGTCAACGCGCTGAGCGCCATAGTGCCGAGCACCGCCAGCGCGCCGCCGCGCGCCGCTCCGCCAACGCCACCACCAAGCAGGGCCCCCGCGACCGCGCCGATGCCGCCGAGTTGCGCGCCGCTCATGCCGCCGACCTGCTCCTGGCCAAGGAACTGCTTGGCCTTTTCGGCCATGCCGCCGAACGCCGTTCCAGCGCCGCCGCCACCGCCGAGCGCGCCTTGCAGTTGCGCGAAGATACCCTCGACCGACCCGCCGCCGGCGCCGAGGCTTTTGGCGCTCGTATCCATGCGCGACCGGGTCTGGCTCGCTCCGCCCATGCCGTTCTGGAGCAGCTGCCCCAGGATGTTGCCAAAGCTCATGTCTTTACCCCGTTCGATCTGGCCGCGCGCGGCGCTATCCGCACTGGTCGCCGCCGCCGATCAATCCTGTGATGCACGATGCGACCACCGCGTAGAGGCCTAGCAGAAACCTGAGGCTCGCACCATCGGTCGCGCCGTTACAATGTCAAGCGACACCCACCTTTACGAGCTAAGGGGGAATGTCCCGCCCGTTGTTGAAAAGTGCTCTGGGCGGCACTGCGCCGTTGATGGTTATGCGGCGTCGACGATGGCGTCAACGCGGGTGTCGACGCAGGCTGGCGCACGGTGCATTTCGAGGGCGGCCTTCAGGATG
>JBBRUZ010000260.1:0-3602 GCA_038247355.1 Rhodobacterales bacterium | reverse complement strand
CAGCCCCTGGTTCCGCCGCAGGCCGGACAAAACGCAGCCGTCAGGCCAGCGCCGCTCGGCGAGGTAACGCGCACAGGCGGCGTCATCGGGAAATCGCCGTTCGAACGCAGCGCGAGACATGGGGCGAGCGGAGTTCCAAAGGCTGGGTATGCAGGAACATTAGCGGAACGTCGACGCTGATGTCAACGGGCCCACACCCCATTCAGTACCGCCGGACTCAAGGGGATAAGCCGCATCGGCAGATCATGCTCGAAGAAGTCGCCCACAGACACGCGGGCGTCGAAGCCAGCGCCCCGAAGGAGAGCCTCGGAATTGCGGGCAGAGGTGCTGAAGATCTCCACGCCCTGCAACTGCTCACCCCATCACAGCGGGTTCGACCCCAGAGCCCGCAGTCGCTCATCCGCCGCCATGAGGAAGCTGGCTTCGCCACGCGAAGGCTCGAACACAGTGTCAGTGGGTTTGCTGACAGCCCAGTCGCAAAGATATCGCGCGATTTCCGGCGGCGCGAAGAACGCATCCCGCGCCTTTCGCTTTTCATTGTTGTCCACTCAGCCCCTCCTTGCCGATTCTTCCGTGCCGGTTGATCCGGACCTTGATAGACTCACGGAATGCGGCCAACCACTTAGTACAGTGTTCATTCTATGTTCTAAAGATCGCCATTGTGCCAAAAGCGTCCTTGGTCGCCCGCTCATCAAGGCAGGGGCGTCAACGAGGAGCATCCTGCTCGTGCCAATGGAGAGCGAACGGCTCCATCAGCCGCGCCAGCTCACCTCCGCCCCCTGCCGCCCGTCGAGAATCGCTTCGATGAGGTCAGGCCTAAGCTGCGTGAGGCGCAGTACGCGCGTCATGCAGGAAGCCGCGATCCCTTCCCGCTAGGCCAGTTCAACGATGGTGGCGAACTCTCCCGACTGCTGCGTCCGCTTCTACCGGAACGCGCGGGCCAAGGCCTTGACCAGCGTGTTGCCTGGCCCTTCGCGGCTGTGCACGGCCGCTCGGCGCGCCCTCATGCCGCGCCGGCCGCGCCGAGGTGGCCGAAGGTCCTCGATCATCCCGCCGCTCGCCGGCGCGGGATCGCCGGACATTCCCCGCGGCGAAGGTCGACAGCGCCGCCGCGCCGTCGTAGCAAGGGGCGATCCGATCTCCGGGCTTTCGACAGGAGCGACCGCGATGTCCTTCCAAGCTTACCTCGACGCCATCGCGACCAGGACCGACAAATCTGCGTCCGAATTTTGCACGGTGGCGGCGGAAAGGGTTTTCGCGGACGCCGGTGGCCTCTCCAATGGCGTGAAAGCCGGCGTGGGCTTCGACGGGCTGACGGCCAAATTCGATCGCAGCCGGGCGAACGCCATGGCGATAGTCGCGCTGCTGAAAGGTCTCATGAAGGAAGGCGACGCCTGATCCGCAGCCCCCAGCCGCGCCGCCGCAGCTCGACGGAAACCGCCGTGCAGGGACGACCCACGCCGGGCGCACGACGACGGGCGCTCGCCGTGGCGCCCGCCCGATGACCCGTCGTCCCGAGGCGCTGTTTCCGTTGTTTGCCGACCTGACGGCGCTCGAAGGCGTCGGGCCGAAGAGCGCGAGGACCTTCGCCCGCCTCGACATCGCCCGGCCAATCGATCTGCTGCTGACCCTGCCGACCGGGGTCGTCGACCGCAGGCTGCGCGCGTCGATCCGCGACCTTATCCTGCCCGACGTGGCCACAGTCGAGGTCGAGGTCGGCCTCCACGTCTCGCCAGCGGTCAAGGGGCGGCCCTACCGCATCCATGTCCGCGATGCCCGCACCGAGTTCCTGCTGGTGTTCTTCCGCGCCCGGCCGGACTGGCTGCGCGCCCAGCTCCCGGCCGGCGCGCGGCGCATCGTCTCGGGGCGCGTCGAGCTGTTCGACGGCGTCGCGCAGATGCCGCATCCCGATCACATCCTGCGACCCGGCGGCGAGGAGGCCCTCCCTGAGTTCGAGCCGGTTTATCCGCTGACCCAAGGCCTCACGCAGCGGATGATTTCGCGCGCCGTGACCGAGGCGCTCGCCCGCGTGCCGCCGCTGCCCGAATGGATCGATCCTGCGGTGAAGGCCGCGCGCGGCTGGCCCGACTGGGACCGCGCGCTGCGCGCCGCCCATGCGCCCGCCTCGCTCGCCGATCTCGAGCCATCGGCCCCCGCGCGTGAACGTCTGGCCTATGACGAGTTGTTCGCGCATCAACTGACGCTGGCGCTTGCGCGCGCGCGGATGAAGCGGCCCAAGGGTTTCGAGACCTGCGGCGACGGCGCGTTGCGCGGGCGCGTCCTCGCCGCCCTGCCGTTCGCGCCGACGGGGGCCCAGACCCGAGCGACGGCCGAGATCACCGCCGACATGGCGCGGCCCACCCGGATGAACCGCCTGCTCCAGGGCGACGTCGGCTCGGGCAAGACGCTGGTCGCGCTGCTCGCGATGCTGGCGGCGGTCGAGGCCGGCGGGCAGGCCGCGCTGATGGCGCCGACCGAAATCCTCGCGCGCCAGCACCACGCGTCGCTCGCGCCGCTGGCGGCCGCCGCCGGCGTGACGCTCGACCTGCTCACCGGCCGCGACAAGGGCGCCGAGCGCGCAGCCAAGCTCGCGGGGCTGGCCTACGGCGCGACGGCGATCGTCATCGGCACGCATTCGCTGTTCCAGAAGGACGTGACGTTTTGCGACTTGCGCCTCGCCGTCGTCGATGAACAGCACCGCTTCGGCGTGCGCCAGCGCATGGACCTCGGCGCCAAGGGCCGGGCGCCGGACATCCTCGTGATGACCGCCACCCCCATCCCGCGCAGCCTCGCGCTCGCGCATTACGGCGACATGGATCTGAGCGTGCTGGACGAGAAGCCGCCGGGCCGCGGCCCGGTGCGCACGGCGCTCGTCGCGTCGGGCCGGCTCGACGAGGTCATTGACCACCTGCGCCGCGCGCTCGCCGAAGGTCGGCAGGCGTATTGGGTCTGTCCGCTGGTCGAGGAGTCCGAGACACCGGGCGCGATGGGCGAGATGACCGCCGCCGAGGAGCGCGCCCGCAGCCTGCGGGTGGCCCTCGGCGACGCGCGCGTCGGCCTCGTTCACGGCCAGCTGCCGAACGCCCGAAAAGACGCCGCGATGGCGGATTTCGCCGCCGGCGTCACCAGCCTGCTGATCGCGACGACGGTGATCGAGGTCGGCGTCAACGTCCCCAACGCGTCGATCATGGTGATCGAAGGGGCCCAGGCCTTTGGGCTCGCGCAACTCCACCAGCTTCGCGGTCGGGTCGGGCGGGGCGCGAGCGCCTCGACCTGCCTGCTCGTCTACGACCCGCCGCTGGGCGAGACCGCGCGCGCCCGCCTCACGGTGCTGCGCGAAACCGAGGACGGATTTCGCATCGCTGAGGAGGACCTGAAACTGCGCGGCGCCGGCGACCTGCTCGGCGTGCAGCAATCAGGCCTGCCCAGGTTTCGCGTCGCCGATCTCGAGACGCAAGCCGACCTGATGCTCGCAGCCCAGGACGACGCCCGCCTGCTCCTCGCCCGCGATCCCGATCTCGCCGGGCCGCGCGGCGCCGCGATCCGCACGCTGCTGCATCTGCTGGAGCGCGACAAGGCAATCCGCCTCCTGGCCGTCGGCT
>JBBRUZ010000259.1:0-3625 GCA_038247355.1 Rhodobacterales bacterium | reverse complement strand
TGATCGAGGCGAGCCCGTGGATCAGCGCGAGCGCGATCGAGGCAGCCATTCCAGCGAGAAGGCCGAGCCACGCCGAGCCGGTGACGGCAGCCGCGGCGCCGGCGATGAAGGCGGATGCGAGCATCTTGCCTTCGAGCCCGATATCGAAGATCCCGGCGCGCTCCGAGAACAGGCCTGCGAGGCAGGCGAGCAGCAGCGGGGTCGCGAGGCGCAGGCTCGATCCCATTATCTGAAGGACGGTGTCTAAGTCCAACGGCAGCCTCTGAAGTTAATGCTGAGCCCTCGCGGGGGCCTGGTGGGAATTGCGCGCAATGCCAGACGAATTTCTCGAAACGTATTGGGATCGTCTTGGCTTTGGTTCGTGCGCTGGTCGCCGCGCTCGGGATCTCGCTCCTCGCCATCGTGCGCGGCGGACACGCGGCGGTGGATTTGGCGCAAGCGCGCGCAGCGGGCGATCCGATGATCGCTATGGGCGGCGGCTATGCCTCCTCGATGTATCTGGTGGGCAGGGCCTGTTTCGACCCGGACGGCGACCCGTACCTTGAGAACTTCGTGGAGCTGGCGGGCGGCGTGAGTCCGAGAAACTTCGGCGCGGTCTTGCACTGCAGTGGCGTCGCGGTGCGGGATCATGCGGTCCGTCGGCGCAGGAACGCGCGCTCGACAGGGCCGCGGACCATGTTCTCCAGCGCGCCGGTGAACAGGATCACCAGCGCCTGAATGACGACGATCATCTCGCGGGTGATCGCCGGCATCTCGAACGCGAGTTCGGCGCCGCCTTGGTAGAGGATGCCGAAAAGGATCGAAGCGAGGATCACGCCGACCGGGTGCGAGCGGCCCATAAGCGCCACGGCGATGCCGACGAAGCCCGCGCCGCCGACATAGTCGAGAACGAGGCGGTGCTGGAACCCCATGACGACGTTCAACGCCATCATCCCGGCCATCGCGCCGGACATCACCATGACGACGATCGTGATCCTGACTGGGTCGATGCCGGCGTAAATGGCCGCGGGTTCCGAGAAGCCGAACGCGCGGATCTCGTAACCGAGCCGCGTGCGCCAGAGCAGGACCCAGGTGAGGAAGGCCGCGATCACGGCGAGGAGAGAGGAGAGGTTCATCGGCGTGCGCGACATCGGAATGCCGACTGCGCCGAGGATCTCGTGCATGAAGGGCAGGAAGGCCCCGGGAGCGAAATTCGCCGTCTCGGGCGCCATCGAGCCGGGAACCTTCAGCACGTTCACAAGCAGATAGACGATCAGCGCCGAGCCGATGAAATTGAACATGATCGTCGTGATGACGATATGGCTGCCGCGTTTCGCCTGGAGATAGCCGGGGATGAAGGCCCATGCGCCGCCGAACAGCGCCGCGCCGAGGATCGCCACGGGCAGCGCCAGCGTCCAGTGCGGCCACGGGACCAGGAGGCAGACCAGCGCCACGCCGAGGCCGCCCAGCGCCGCCTGACCCTCACCGCCGATGTTGAACAGGCTGGCGTGAAACGCGATGGCGACCGCGAGACCGGTGAAGACGAAGGTCGTGGCGAAATAGAGCGTATAGCCGATGCCATAAGACGAGCCGAGCGAGCCCTGGATCAGGATACGCACGGCGCGAACCGGGTCTTCGCCGATGAAGACGACGACGAGGCCCGCGGCGAGGAACGCGAGGATCAGGTTCAGCGCCGGGATCAGGACCAGATCGGCCCAGCGGGGCAACGCGGGCTTCATGCGGCGCCCCACGCAAACGGGTCGATGCCGGCCATCAGCAGGCCGAGGTCGCGCTCGTTGGTCGCGCTCGCGTCGCGCTGGCCGGCGACGGCCCCGTCGAACATCACGAGTATGCGATCCGAAAGCGCCTGGATCTCGTCGAGTTCGACCGAGACGAGGATGATCGCCTTGCCGCGGTCGCGCAGCGCCACGATCTGCTGGTGGATGAATTCGATGGCGCCTATATCGACGCCGCGCGTCGGCTGGCCGATCAGCAGCACGTCGGGGTCGCGCTCGATCTCGCGCGCCAGCACGATCTTCTGCTGGTTCCCGCCCGAGAAATTGGCGGTCTTCAGGTCGCAGGAGGGAGGGCGAACGTCGAATTTCTCGATGCCGATCCGGGCGAGGGCGCGGATCGCGTCGCGGTTCAGCATGGCCATCGGCCCCTGCAGCCGGGCTTCGCGGTGATACCCGAAGCAGGAGTTCTCCCATTCGGCGAAGGGCATGACGAGGCCGCGGCGGTGGCGGTCCTCGGGCACGTGGCCGATGCCGACGTCGCGCCGGTCATCGGCGTTGGTGCGCGAGCCGAGGTCGAGCGGCTGGCCCTTGTAGCGCACGGCGCCGGAGGTGGCGGGCGCGTAGCCGGCGAGCACCTCGAGCAATTCCGACTGGCCGTTGCCCGCGACGCCGGCGATGCCGAGGATCTCGCCGGCGCGGACGTCGAAGCCGACCGATTTCAGCCGCTTCACGCCTTTCTCGTCGGAGAGCGACAGGTTCTCGACCTCGAGCAACGTCGCGCCGGGGCGGGCGGGGCGCTTCTCGACGCGCAACAGCACGCGCCGGCCGACCATCGCCTCGGCGATCTCGGACGGGCTTGTCTGCGCGGTGACGAGCGTGCGGACCATCTCGCCGCGGCGCATGACGCTGACCTCGTCGGTGATCGCCATGATCTCGCGGAGCTTGTGGGTGATCAAGATCACCGTCTTGCCCTGCTCGCGCAGAAACCCGAGGATCCGGAACAGGTGATCCGCCTCGGAGGGGGTGAGCACGCCGGTCGGCTCGTCGAGGATCAGGATGTCGGCCTGGCGGTAGAGCGCCTTCAGGATCTCGACGCGCTGTTGCAGGCCGACCGACAGCTCGCCCACCACGGCTTCGGGATCGACCTCGAGTTCGTATTCGCGGGCGAGCCGGGTCAGTTCGGCGCGCGCCTTGGCGAGCGACGGGCGCAGCAGCGCGCCGTCCTCGGCCCCCAGCACGACGTTTTCGAGGACGGTGAAGGGCTCGACCAGCATGAAATGCTGGTGAACCATCCCGATGCCGGCGCGGATTGCGGCCTGGCTGTCGGGGATCGTGGTAGACTGGCCGCCGATGCGGATCGCGCCCGCATCGGCCTGGTAGAAACCGTAGAGGATCGACATCAGCGTCGACTTCCCGGCCCCGTTCTCGCCAACGATGCCGTGGATCGTGCCGCGACGCACGGCGAGATCGATGTCCTTGTTCGCCTGGACGGCGCCGAAGCTCTTGGAGATTCCGACAAGTTCTATCGCGAGATCGGCAGGGGACGCCATCGAGGGCTCAGCTCGCCGGGCAGGCGCCGTCCATCGTGTAATCGTGGACCTTGATCTCGCCCGAGATGATCTTGGCGCGGGCGTCCTCGACCGCGGCGATCATTTCCGGCGTCAGCAGCGGCTCGTTGTTTTCATCGACCGCGTAGCCGACGCCGTTCTCCGCGAGCCCCATGACGACGATGCCGGGGGTCCATTCGTCGTTGTTCACGTCCGTCATCGCGTCGTAGACCGCCTCATCGACACGCTTGAGCATCGAGGTGAGGACCTTGCCGGGGTGAATGTAGTTCTGATTCGAGTCAACCCCGATGCCGAGCACGCCCGCATCCGCCGCAGCCTGGAGGACGCCGATGCCGGTGCCGC
>JBBRUZ010000258.1:0-3653 GCA_038247355.1 Rhodobacterales bacterium | reverse complement strand
CTCTTCGGCGGTGAAGTCGCGCCCCATCATCGGTGGCCCTGAAGACGCCGGCGGGACGTTTGCGCCCCTGACCACGTCGGCGTCGCCCAGGTTGGTGATGACGAAGCTCGAGCCGCCCAACAGGGCCATCTCCGCCACGGTCTTCGACTCGCGCTTCCAGTCGAGAAAGTTGACGTGCGGGCTCGAACCGACCACGGGATCGGACGGGTTCTCCTTCGCCGTGTCCCCCAACGTGACCGGCCGCTCGGATTCCTGATACGGCGGCGGCCGCAGCAGGATGCCGTAGACGACGCTGAAGATCGCAGTGGCGGCGCCAATCCCGAGGGCGAGGGTGAATACGGCGGCGAGCGAGAAGGCGCGCTGGCGGAGCAGCGAGCGGGGGCGACCTAGAGGTTCTGCAGGAGCTGTCAGCTGAAGTTTGCGATAATATCGCCCCCGCACATGGATATCGCTGTCCTGCTCCTTCAAAACGAATCGGAAAATCTCGACTTCAAACAAGTCCATCACGCGGACACGCTGTCGTTGCTGCACGACATCTTGTGTCTGGCAAACGCCTGGGCAGAGTCGGATCGCTACTTAGTCTTTGGGGTAACTGACGCAAAGGTGGTAATTGGAGTAGAGCAGGATCCGAACCGTCGGCCAGGAGCCCAGATTCAAGACCTGCTTCGCGCCTCACGCCTCAATAGGTTGCCCACTGTTGTCATGGAGACGCAGCACACGGGAGGGCACGAAGTCGACATCCTAACCATCAAGAATCGACCCGATAAGCCGTTTTTTGCAACGGCCGACAGAGAATATCATGGACGAATCATTCGTGCTGGCGTGGTGTACACGCGACTCGGGGACACGAACGTTCCGCTGCGGGAGTCCGCATCCGAGGCGTCGATCGAGCTGGCATGGCGCGAACGGTTCGGGCTCGGCCTGCCTCCAGTGCAGCGCCTATTTCGCCTCCTAGAGAAGCCGGAACGGTGGGTGAGAGTGGACGATGAATCGTATCTTTATCACCGCGAGTTCCCAGAGTTCACGATCAATGCGGGGAAGACACTGAATGCGAACTTCCGAGAACCATGGACTGCAGACTTTCCAGACCCGGCCGCTTACAGCTACGTCGTTCAACTTCGTGTTGGAACGACGATTCTGCGGGAACTAGTCTTCGTTAAGTGCGACGGGGCCCGATACAGTCTTCCTTTGCCTAGCCTGAATAATTCACCAGTGCAGTGAGTTTCCCTGAAACACAAACGCCCCCGCGTGAGTAATCAGTAGTGATGAAGCCACTGATGCCCCACCGGAGGCGCCTGCGTTGACTGCGCCGACGATAACACAGACTGTGCTGTTTGCGGACCTGGCCGATCGGGCCGTGGTCGCGACCTTTGATCAGCCCCACGCGAGTTCGGACGGCGGCGCGATTCTGCTCAAAGCGGCCGATCGCCAGCTGGGGTTACTGGCGGCACTGACCGCGACGGTCCCCGATGCGCGCGCGTCGGCGCGCGTGACGCACGGCGTCGGCGATCTGCTCGCGCAGCGGGTCTTCGCGATCGCGTGCGGCCATCCCGACGGCAATGACGCCGACCGGCTCGCCGACGATCCGATCCACAAGCTGCTCCTGGGGCGCGACCCGATCGACGGCGGCCGCTTGGCCTCCCAGCCGACGATCTCGCGGTTCGAGCACACCGCCGCCCCGCGGATGCTGCTCGCGATGAGCGCGGCGCTCGCCGACACCGTCATCGCCCGGCATCGCCGGCGCCGGCGCGGCGTCCGGTTGATTACGATCGATCTCGATGTCACCGAAGACCAGACCCACGGTGCACAGCAACTCACCTTCTTCAACGGTTTCTATGATCACTGGTGCTATCTGCCGCTCGTGGGGACCCTGACCTTTGACGACGAAGCCCGCCAATACCTCGTCGCCGCGATCCTGCGCCCCGGCAACGCCGCGGGGACGGCTGGCGCGGTGAGCCTGTTGCACCGGCTGCTCCCAAAACTCCGGCGCGCCTTTCCCGGCGCCCGGCTCCGGGTCCGCCTCGATGCCGGCTTCGCCACCCCGGAGATCTTTGCGCACCTGGAGGCGGCCGGGGTCGAGTATGTCGTCGCCATGGGGAACAACGCGGTCCTCGCGCGCCACGCCGAGCCGGCGGTCGCGCCGCTCCGGGCGATCGTCGCGACCACGCACGAGACACAGACGACCTATGCGGAAGCGGCCTATCAGGCGGGCTCGTGGGGCGCGCCCCGACGCGCGATCATCAAAGCCGAAGTGGTGTGGCACGACGGCCGCGAGCCGCGCGATAACCCGCGCTTTGTCATCACGAATCTGCGCCAGACGCCCGCCTGGATCTATACCCACGTCTATTGCGCCCGCGGCGACAGTGAGAATCGGCTGAAGGAACTCAAGCTCGCGCTCGCCTTCGGGCGCACCAGTTGTACGCGCTTCTGGGCCAATCAGTTGCGCATCACGCTGACGGCCGCGGCCTTCGTCTTATTTCAAGAACTGCAACTCCGCGCCGACCGGACGGCGCTCCGCGGCGCGCAAGTCCCGCGGCTGCGGCAGGCGCTGATCACGATCGGGGTGCAGGTCGTGCGCTCCGTCCGCCGGATCGTGCTGCATTTCCCGCGATCCCATCCCGACGCCGTCCCCTGGGCGCGGCTGGCGCGCGCGCTCGGCGCCTCGCCCGCATAACGTCGCACGCCGGCCCTTCCACTCGCCACCGCGCGCCGGAGGTGTCGCCGCCGACACGTCCTCCCGCGTCCGGCACCCGCCGTCAACCGGTTCACATCGCCTCCGCCGTCCGCCGCCAACCGTGCGTCACGATCACGGGCCCTCGCGGACGCCCGCTGGGCGCCTGCCACCGAGAACGCGCGCACTGGTGAATAATGCAGGCTAATGCATCCGCCGCTCGTCGGCTGCAGCGGCTGTTAGGCCGCTGCTACAAACCAAGCGAGGAGAAATCGCGAGACCCTCGGAACACGGTCGCGATTTCAACGACGGTGGGCTTACGCCGATAAACGATTCGAAAGTTGCCCGAGACGATTTCGCGCAGCTCCGACGCCTGCCGCTCCGGCACCATGCGTCCCGAGTCTGGAAATTCACGCAGGCGTTCAACTGCCGCCACTAGCCGCCGCACCGTCAGGTCAGCCCACGCTTGCGAATCAGCCTCGATGAAGGCGCGAATCTCCTTGAGATCCGCTTCGGCGCGCGGGGACCACAGGATGTCGATCACAGGCCAAGGCGGCGTTTGACCTCGTCGTGAGGAATGCCTTCGCCCCGATCGAGTTGCGCCAGACCTTCGTCGATCTTCGCGAGAAATACTAGCTTCTCGATGGCATCATCGACGGACGCGTCTTCCGGTAGCTCGCGGATTACTTCGAGCATGCGCTCACGCGTGATGCGATGCGGCATAGCCGAATTCTACTCCTGTTGGTGGCAAAGACTCGAATTGGGCGATGCGGCCTAACGTTCCAAATGAGCCGCGCGCCGGCCCGAACGACATGATGGCACAGACCACCACGCGCGTCGGCTCCATTTGGGGGTTAGACGGGGTCGGCGTAGCTCGTACTTGACAATCTTTCTGAGAGTGCTCTAGAATACAGAGTAATCGATCAACAGGGAGAACTCGCATGGACCAACTCAAACAACTGAAGGGTGACCTGCATTTCGT
>JBBRUZ010000257.1:0-3654 GCA_038247355.1 Rhodobacterales bacterium | reverse complement strand
GGCGATCCGGTCTTCACGCCGGGCTCGACTCTCTCGTTCAACCGCTCCGACTTCGTAACCGGCACCGGGACCAACAATTCCAACCCGCGGACATTCGGCAACGAGATCACCGCGTTCATCGACGGCTCGATGGTCTACGGCTCGAGCGACAGCAAACTCAGCGCGCTGCTCGAACCCGGAACGGCCAAGCTGAAGCTGAGCGCCGATGGCACGATCCTCGCGGGCGCGCCGGGGAGCCCGGTCTTCGGGACGGGCCCGATCGCCGGCGACACCCGCGCCTTCGAGAACGCGGCGCTGGCCTCGATGCAGGCGTTGTTCGCGCGCGAGCACAACCGGATGGTGGACGAACTGCGCGCGCTCGATGGGACCCTCACCGTCGCCGAACAGTTCGAGGGCGCGCGCGCGCGGGTCGAGGCGATCATCCAGACGATAACCTACAGCGAGTTCCTGCCGATCCTGATCGGCGAGGGCGCGATCGCGGACTATGACGGCTTCAAATCGGCGGTGAATCCGGCGATCGCGCTCGAATTCAGCACCGCGATCTACCGCCTCGGCCACACGCTGCTGTCGCCGACGATCGCGCGCATGAACGAGGACGGCACGACGCACGCGGCCGGCAACCTCCTGCTGCGCAACGCGTTCAACGCGGCCGGCGTCGTCGAACAGACCGGCGTCGAGGCGATACTTCGGGGCATGTCGACGACGCTGTCGCAGGAGTTCGACACGTTCCTCGTCGAGGACGTCCGCTCGCTGCTGTTCGGCGCCGGCGGACCGGGCAGCGATCTCGCGGCGATCAACATCCAGCGCGGGCGCGACCACGGCCTGCCAACCTACAACCAGATGCGCGTGGACCTCGGTCTCGCGCCCAAGACGAGCTTCAGCGAGATTACGACCGATGCGGAGGTCGTCGCGCGCCTGACGGCAGCGTACGGCGGCAACATCTCCAGGCTCGATCTGTGGGTCGGCGGCCTGGCCGAGGATGCGGTGGGCGGCGGCATGATGGGCGAGACGTTCCGCGCGGTGATGATCGACCAGTTCACCCGGCTGCGGGACGGCGACGCGTTCTGGAGCGAGGGTCGCGGGTTCAGCGCCAACGAACTCGACGAGCTGTGGTCGACGACGCTCAGCGACGTGATCAAGCGCAACTCGAACGTCATCGATCTTCAGGACGATGCGTTTCTCGCGTACGCGCGGCTCGCCGGCGATAACGGCGCCAACACGATCACCGGCCTGAGCACACGGAGCCTGATCATCGGCAATGGCGGCAATGACACGTTGATCGGCGGCGTCAGCAACGATCACCTGGTCGGCGGCGACGGCAACGACGTCATGGAGGGCCGCGGCGGCGACGACAAGATCTTCGGCGGTCTCGGCAACGACCTGCTCGTCGGCAACGCCGGCGCCGACCAGTTGTACGGGGACGATGGCGACGACATCCACATCCTGCGCACGGACGCGACCGAGGACACAGTGGACGGCGGCGGAGGCGCGGGCGACATCGTGCGCGTGGATGCCGCCGGCGGCGACCTCACGCTCGACGACACCGGGCGGATCACCGGCGTGGAGATCTTCGAGGGAAGCAATCGCAGCGTGATCGGGACGTCCGAGGAGGACACGCTCGACTTCAGCATTTTCGGCACGGTCAGCGGCGTCGCATCCATTCGCGGTGGAGCGCGAAATGACGTCATCGACGGAAGCGGCGGCGCCGACGTCATGCTCGGCGAGGGCGGTGACGACACGCTGAACGGCGGTGGCGGCGGCGACGAGCTGAACGGCGGCTCCGGCGTCGATATCGTGACCGGCGGCGGCGGCGACGACGTGATCCAGTTCAATGGCGTCAACGGGCAGAACGATACGATGGACGGCGGCGACGGCGCGGGCGACGTCCTGCGCGTGATCGTCGCTGGTGGCAACGCCACGCTCGCCAGCACCACGCTGATTTCCAACATCGAGCGTTTCGAAGGCGGCGGCAGGTCGGTGCTCGGCACCTCGGCCGCCAACGTCCTTGATTTCTCGATCTTCAATACCGTGACCGGCGTAACATCAATTCGCGGCGGCTCGGGTAACGACGTGATCACCGGCTCGGCTGGCGCGGACGCCCTGCGCGGCGACGCCGGCGCCGACACGCTCGCGGGGGGAGTGGGCAACGACATGCTGATGGGCGGGACCGGCGCCGACGACGTGAGCGGCGGCGCGGGCGACGACATCATCGACATTCGCGGGTCGGATAGTCAGACCGACACGATGGACGGAGGCGCAGGCTCCGGCGACATCCTGCGCGTCGCAGCCGCCGGCGGCGACGTAATCCTCGCCGGCACGCTGCGCATCACGGGGATCGAATTCCTCGAGGGCGGCGGACGCGTGATCTTCGGGACGAGTGCTGCGGACGTGTTCGACTTCTCGGCGTTCACGATGGCGAACGTCGCGTCGATCCGCGGTCTTTCCGGCAGTGACCAAATCGTCGGAAGCGAGGGCGCCGACGACATCCGGGGCGGCAACGGAGCCGACATCATCAGCGGCGGCGGTGGCGCCGACACGCTGAACGGCGGCGCGAGCGTCGACGTCGTCAATGGCGGCGCAGGCAATGACACCATCGTCATCCGCGCAGCGGAGGCGGTAACCGATACGATGAACGGCGGCGTCGGGACCGGAGACACCCTCAGCCTCGACGCGTCCGGCGGATCCGTCACTCTCGCCGGCACGCTGCGGATTTCGGGGATCGAGATCCTGCAGGGCAACGGCATGCTGATCCGCGGGACGACCGGCGCCGACGTGTTCGATTTCTCCGGCTTCACCGCCGTTTCGGGCGTCGCGTCGATCCGGGGCGGGTCCGGCGCCGACACGATCATCGGCAGTCTCGCGGTCGACGACCTGCGCGGCGAAGGCGGTGCGGACGTCCTGAACGGCGGCGCCAGCGGCGACACGCTGAACGGGGGAGACGGCGACGACACGCTGAACGGCGGCGGCGGGTTCGACAGCCTGTTCGGCGGCGTCGGGGACGACACGCTGACCGGCGGAAACGGCAACGACGTGTTCCTTTTCGTCGAGGACGCAACCGCCGGGGTCAACAGGATCACCGACTTCGACGCCGCGGGAAATGACGTGATCAATTTCACCGGCTTCGACTTCGGTTCGACCAATCCGGATCAGCTGAGCACGCAGCAGAAACTGAACGCGGTCTTTGCGGCCACCAGTTTCGGCGGCGGCAACGCCACGATCGACCTCAATCCGCTCGGCGGCGCCGGCGACATCCTGCTCTCGAACGTCACGTCACTTGCGTTCTTCAGCGGCGAGGATTTCCAGTTCGGCTGACGCCGGGGCGAGTCGAGGCCCGGCGGGCTTCGGGGCGGAAGGCCGGCGCGGGACCCTTTCGCCCCGCGCCGTGGCCCGCTATACCGCCGCCCATGCTCGAGCGCACCCAGAACACGCCCGCCCTTCCCCCGGAGATCGCCCGGCGCAGGACGTTTGCGATCATCTCGCACCCGGACGCCGGCAAGACGACGCTGACCGAGAAGTTCCTGCTCTACGGCGGCGCGATCCAGCTTGCGGGCCAGGTGCGGGCCAAGGGCGATCGTCGGCGGGCGCGCTCGGATTGGATGAAGGTCGAGCGCGAGCGCGGCATCTCGGTGACCACGTCGGTGATGACGTTCGACT
>JBBRUZ010000256.1:0-3741 GCA_038247355.1 Rhodobacterales bacterium | reverse complement strand
GACGATGACCCACGCTGCCACGATGAAGACTGCCGCCATGCGACTGACCGGTCGCCCATCGGCCACTGCCGCAGATGCTCGGTGCTCTGAAATGACTTCCGCAGGGATCAACCGTACAGCCAACATGATCCCCAAGGGCAACAGGATGGCGTCGTCGAGGTATCCTTCGACCGGTATGAAGTCAGGGATCAAGTCGAGGGGTGAAAGAGCGTAAACCGCGATTCCCACCGCGAGCGCCTTGGCGTACCGTAAGCGTCACGAGCAGGCCGCGACCTTGCGGGCTTGACTGCGGGCCAAGAGATCAGGTGCGGGATTTGGCGCGACGCGGCATGAAGTGGGCGCGGATCGCGACGACCGCCTTTGCGACGTTGGCGAGGCCGCTCGCATCGAGGATCGCGCCAGCCTCGGACATGTTCCGGATGGGCGCGATGATGTCGCCGGTTTCAGGATGACCGTGGAGCACCGGGCGCCAGAGCTTCGGTGCAAAGTCGGTTCCGGTCAGGAAGCCTGTCCACCAGAAGAACGGATCGAAGGTGCCGTCGCCCTGTGGAGCAAGGCGTGGACGCCAGCTGTCCGGCGTTTCGGCAAGGCTGGTCGAGATGGCGTTGTATGCCGCCACGAGCGTTTGCAGGGCCCTGGCTTCGATGGCCTCCTCGGATGCCATGAGGGCGCTGTCGCCGACGAACGACGGGATCCACTTCCGCGGGTCGATGAAGCGCGGACCGACGATCAGCGCGGTCAGATAGCCATCGGTTGCGTCCATGGTGAAGGCGGGTGGTTGCGGCCGCCGCCTTTGCAGGAACGCCACGAAGGCCGCCTCATCAAGCATCTTCCGCGGCGAAGCGGCCGAAGCTGCGGTGGTGACGGATGTCTGGGCCTTCGATCCTTGTCCGGTCATGCCGCCAGGACCTGCCCGTGCCGCAGTGCCTCGCGCCCGGCCTTCCAGGTCCAGGGCAGCAACGTGTCGAGCCGATTGATCGGGGTGGCGCCGGAGACGATGCGCTCGAGAACGTCGGCAAGCCAAAGTTCGGGATCGATGTCGTTGAGCTTTGCCGTGTTCACCAGCGAAGCGAGGATCGCCCAGGTCTCGCCCCCGCGCTTCGAGCCGGCGAACAGCGCATTCTTGCGTGTCAGGCACACCGGCTTGATCGAGCGTTCGACGATGTTGCTGTCCACCTCGATCCGGCCGTCCCCGAGGAAGGCTGTCAGGCCCTGCCAGTGCCCGAGGGCGTAGGCGGCGGCCTTGCCGATCGATGACTTCGCCGAGACATCCGCCATCAGCCGCTCGAGCTGCGCCTTCAGCGCCGTCATGAGGGCGGCGCTTTCAGCCTTTCGCACCGACAGGCGCGCCTCGGCGCTCAGCCCGCGGATGCGGCTTTCGATCCGATAGACCTCGGCGATCGTGCCGATGACCGCCAGCGCCTCCGTCGACCCCGTCGTCTTGACCACATCAGCGAACTTGCGGCGGGCGTGGGCAAGGCAGAACGCCAGGCGAAGCGGGGCGGCGTTGCTCTTCCGCCGCCGCTTGGCCAGGCTCTTGTAGGCGCCATAGCCATCGACCTGGAGAACGCCGTCAAAGCGCCTCAGCTGGGCTTCGAGCTCATCCGTCCCGCGACCCTCCGTGAAGACATAGCCGACTGCCGGCGGCGCCGGACCCTGCCAGGGCCGATCATCGATCGCCTGCGCCCATAACTGGCAGATCTTCGTCCTTCCGCGGCCCGGATCGAGTCGCGGCAGGGGTGTCTCGTCGCAAAAGACGCGCGGCTGCGCACGGATGAAGCCGAGCAACCGCTCGTGCAGCGGCTTGAGCCACCATGCGGCCCGCGCCACCCAGCCTCCGAGAGTTCCCCGGTCGATGTCGATACCGTAGCCGGCAAGCATCTGCGACTGGCGGTAGAGCGGAAGATGCCAGGCGAACTTCGCGACCACGACATGCGCGACCAGCGCCGTGGTCGCCATGCCGCCGTTCATCGCCCGCGCCCGCGCCGGCGCCTGCATGACGCCGGCTTCGCAGGCCCGGCAGGCATATTTCGGTCGGATCGTGCGGATCACGCGCAACAGCGCGGGCACGATGTCGAGAGCCTCGCTGACGTCCTCGCCGATGCGGCAAAGCGCGAGGTCGCAACAGGGGCAGATCGTACTCTTCGGCTCGATGACCTCTTCGTGCCGCGGCAGGTGCCTGGGCAAGGCGCCCATGTTGCGCGATGCGGCGCCACGCTTGCGTCGCGGCGGTCCCTCGGGGCCGGGCGCATCGTCGTCGGCGGTCACATGCGCAGTCGGTGCAATGTCCGATAGATCGCCCAGATCAAGTGCGATCTGCGCGGGATCGAGGGCAGCCCTCTTCTCCGATTTCGCTCCGAAGATCATTTGCCGAAGAAGGTCCGCATAGACGCGCAGATCCGCGTTCTCGGCCTGAAGGGCCAGAACCATCCGCGCGAGCTTTGCGGGATCCGATGGAAGGGAACCGGTGCGGGACGACATGGCAAAACTTACCATGATCCCCGAAATCTTCAAGCGAAACAGCAACTTCACGCTGCCCGGACGGGCCTTTTCACCTCGATCTTCTGCACCCGCGTCCAGTCGAGACCGGCCAGCAGGAGCGCGAACTCTTCCCGTGTCAGCCGGATCGCGCCATCCCGAACCGGCGGCCAGGTGAACCGGCCGCTCTCCAGCCATTTCGTGGCGAGCACCATGCCGCTGCCGTCCCAGAAGACAAGGCGCAGCCGGTCATTGCGCTTGGGACGGAAGACAAAGACATCCCCGCAATAGGGATCCGCCGCCAGCGCCGTGGCGACCAGAGCGACCAGTCCATTCAGGCCACGACGAAAGTCGACCGGCTGCGTCGCCACCACGACCCTGACCCCGCCCGCGAACGAGATCACCGCGCTCCTCGCAACGCGCCCAGGATCGCGACCGCCACGGCCGGATCCACGCACCCCGTCACGATCATGCGGCCGCCGCCAACCTCCACCTCGATCCGTCCCGTCGGCGCCGCCGCGAGCGCAGGATCTCCGCCTTGCGCGGTCGCCACGTCGTCACGGCCGAATTGCCGGTCATCGCCCGCGATCGTGATCGGTACGAACGTCAACGCGGTATCGGCCTCGTGCGAAGGACTTGGACGCACCAGCCCGACCTGTCGTCGCCACACGGTCAGCAGGCCACGACTTACGCTCCAGCGGCGCGCAACCGCAGAAATATTGGCGCCCGGCTCCGCGCTCTCCGCAACGATCCGCGCCTTATCCGACGCAGTCCAGTTCCGCCGTCGCCGCTCGCCCGTGATCACCTCGATCCGACGATAATCACCAGCTTCATGCCTGGCTTGATGCCTGCCATCAGCGTCGCCCCGATCCATCCGCCCGTACTCCTCGCAAGTCAGGCGACAAATCTCTGAAAACCCTTCCCATGCCGCAAGGTGACCTGCTCGTGACGCTCACGCACTACCAGCATGCCCTATGCCGCAGCCTGGTATCGCAAGACCAGCCTCACCTTCACCGACGCCATCGCTTGCGTGCGTCTTGCTCTCTGGGTCGGAGACATTTTGCAACACTCTCCGCCAAACCGAAAACCACAAGAAATCCCGCCCGACCGCATCGTGCGCATGGCTGAGGCACTATGCTTCGCCGCATAATGTACAAAGTCGAGCTGAGGTCCCGCGATGCTGACCGTAGGGTGCGTCGACATGGGCATGCGGGGTCTCGGCGCCGGGAGGAGCGGTCGACGTGCAGGCTGGAGCCGGCCATG
>JBBRUZ010000255.1:0-3756 GCA_038247355.1 Rhodobacterales bacterium | reverse complement strand
GTGCCGGTTCACGAGATCGCCGAGCAGGACAGCACCGATCTGGAGAAGTGCCTGCGCACGGTCGCGGCGCCGCTGTTTCTCGGGTTGGGGTTTCTCGGCGGCAGGATCGACCATCACATTGCGGCGATGAATGCGCTGGCGAAATTCGCCGCGACCCCCTGTGTGCTGATCGGCGGCGACGATCTGTGCTTTCTGTGTCCGCCCGTGCTGGAGCTCGAGATGACGGCCGGGGCGCGGGTGTCGCTGTTCCCGATGGGCGCCGTGACCGGTGTTTTGTCGCAAGGGCTGCGCTGGTCGGTCGCGGGGCTCGCGATGGCGCCTGACGGGCGGATCGGGACGTCGAACATGGCGCTGGGGGGGCCGGTTCGGCTCGGATTCGACCGCGCCGCGATGCTGGTGATCCTGCCGGTCGGCATGCTCGACGCGGTTGTGGAGCGGTTGACGCAGTGCGTCTGATCCCGGCGCCGCAAGTTCTCGCCGCGCTGGCGTTGGCGGCGGCGGCCGGCCTTGCCGCCGGGGCGGCGGGCGTGCCCCTGCCGTGGCTGCTGGGCCCGCTGGTGGTGACGGCCGTGGCGGCGATGGCCGATCTGCGGCTTGCGGGCGCGCCGCTGCGCTTGCCGAAGTCGCTGCGCGACTACTGCGTGCCAGTCATCGCCGTGACGATCGGGGCCACCGTCACCCCCGACGTGGCGACCTCGGCGCTGCGCTGGTGGCCGAGCCTGCTGGCCATGGCGCCGTTCGTCGTCGCGGTGCAGTTCGCGAATTATGGGCTGTTGCGGCGTCTTGGCGGCTACGACAGGCCGACGGCGTTCTTCGCGGCCAGTCCGGGCGGCCTGATCGATGCGGTCCTGAGCGGCGAGAGCCGCGGCGGCGCGCTGGCCGTGATGTCGACCCAGCATTTCGCCCGGATCGCGGTGACGGTGGCGGTCGTGCCGTTCCTGATCGCGGCATTCGCCGAACCGGTCGGCCAGGAACGGGCGGTGATCGCCGAAGGCATCGGCTGGCCGAGCCTGACCGATGCCACCGTGCTGATCGCCTGCGCCGTTCTCGGCGCGTTGGTCGGCAAGCGGTTGCGGCTGCCCGCGGCGGTGATGCTCGGGCCGTTCGTGCTGAGCGCAGCACTCCATGTCGGCGGGTTGACGGCGGCAGAGACGCCGCTGCCGCTCGTGCATCTCGCGCAACTCGTGGTCGGCGGGGTGTTGGGGCTGCAATTTGCCGGGACGGGCAAGCGGCAGGTGGCGCACGGCGTCGGGTTCGCGGCGCTCGGCGTGGCGGTGGCGCTCGGCGTCGCCGCCGCCTTGTCGCTGGCGTTGACCGCCGTCGTGGACGCGCCGTTCGCGGCGGTGTTTCTCGCCTTTGCGCCCGGCGGGCTTGCCGAGATGGGACTGATCGCGGTCTCGCTCGGCATCGAACCGGCGTTCGTGGTCGTGCATCACCTGCTCCGGATCGTGCTGACGATTTCGCTGGCGCCCTTGCTTTTCGACCGACTCGTCGCGCGCGGGTCCGATGACGGTCTCGGCGACTGAACGAAAACGTCCCTTGCATCCGTCGCCTGGCCGGGCGCAGGTTTTTTGGCGGCAGCCGGATCGGACGAGCGGAAGGACATTGGATGATCGAGCTCAAGGACACCCTTTCGCGGAGGCGCAGCGCGGCGAGGCGGACTGCGGGATGTCTGGCGCGATTCGGCCCTCCGCCGCCGCACGGGGTCGAGGTCATCGTGACTGCGGCGACGTGACGCGCCGGACGGGGGAAGCATGAAGGTCATCGTTCTGGGGGCTGGCGTGATCGGCGTGACGACGGCCTGGTATCTGGCCAAGGCGGGAGCCGAGGTGCTGGTGCTCGACCGCCAGCCGGGGCCGGGCATGGAGACGAGCTTCGCCAATGCGGGCGAGCTGAGCTACGGGATGACGTCGCCGTGGGCGGCGCCGGGCATCCCGATGAAGGCGTTGAAGTGGCTGTTCATGCGGCACCGGCCGCTGTTCATCTGGCCGATGATCGACCCGGCGATGTGGGTCTGGGGCGCGCGGATGCTCGCGAACTGCAACGAGCGTTCGTACCGGATCAACAAGGGCCGGATGGTGCGGGTGTCGAACTACAGTCGCGATGCGCTGACCGAACTGATGGCGGAGGTTCCGCTGGCATTCGATCAGCGCGAGCTCGGGACGTTGCAGCTGTTCCGGACCGAGAAGCAGGTGAAGGCGTCCAAGGCCGATCAGGAGGTGCTGGCGGAGTACGGCTCGCCCTATGTGCTGCTGTCGAAGGACGAGTGCATCGCGGTCGAGCCGGGGCTGCGGCACGTGTCCCGGAAATTCGTCGGCGGGCTGAGGTTGCTCGCGGACCGGACCGGGGATTGCCGGATGTTCACGCTGGCGCTGGCGGAAAAGGCCGCCGAGCTCGGGGTGACGTTCCGCTACGGGGTGACGATCGACGGCTTCGTGACGGGGGGGGACCGGATCGCCGGCGTCAAGACCGTCAAGGGGCCGGAGACGGCGGAGGCTTACGTCTGCGCGCTGGGGCCCTATGCGCCGATCCTGCTCAAGACGGTCGGGATCAGGCTCCCGATCTATCCGATCAAGGGCTATTCGATCACTCTGCCGGTCACCGATCCGGACGCGGCGCCGATCTCGACGCTGATGGACGAGACCCACAAGGTGGCGATCACCCGGCTCGGCGACCGGATCCGGGTGGCGGGGCAGGCCGAGATCATCGGCTACAACGCGAGGTTGGGCCCGCGGGCGACCGATACCGTGCGGTTCGTGGTCAGCGATCTGTTTCCGAAGGGCGGCGATGTCAGCAAGGCGGAGGGATGGACCGGTCTGCGACCGATGACGCCGGACGGGACGCCGGTGATCGGGCCGACGCGTTACGCGAACCTGTTTCTGAACACCGGGCACGGGACGCTGGGCTGGACGATGTCCTGCGGGTCGGGGCGCGCGGTGGCGGACATCGTGCTCGGTCGGACGCCCCAGATCGACTTCGACGGGCTAACGGTGGCGCGCTTCGGGCAGTAGCGTCGGGGCACGGTTTTGTGAGACAGCGCCGAGCGCTATTTTCCCGAAAAAGGGGAGTAGAGCATGGACGAAAAGAACGACGTGAAACCCTGCGTGACGGAGGCCTCGGCCCCGCCGACGCGCGTCCCACACGCTGGCGGCGGCGGGGCCCAGGCTGGTGAGGGGAAGCGCTTCTCGGCCACGAGGAAACTGGTGGCAGATCAGCGACTGATAAGGGGCAAGAATCCGGAGTCGCTGTCGCGGGACTGTACTTGCCCGCCAATCGGCTCTCGGAATGGCTGACCGCATCCTGATCGCGGCCGACAACGCGATGAAGGAGCGCGAGCGCGACGCGCGGGATCAGGATATCGAGCGGCTGAAGGGTACCTCGACTATGCCCTGTTTCTGCGGTGATCCACGTTTAAGGCGCGTCTCTGGTAGAGCGTAGCCTTCGGTCAGCGATGTCTGGCGTCGGCTCCGCTTCCGGATGTCCGGGTTAGCGGACTATCTTGTATGGATGGCTCCTGCCTGGCAAGGTGGGTCGTGATCTTCATGCGTCTGGTCGGCTGCGGCCATGGATAGGGCGTCGAAGTTGCGGCGTGAGAGCCGCGCGCCCTGAGATGCGTCGTAAGCGGCGGCTGGCCCCCACCTTCCACTTTACGTCCTGACCTGAGATTTCGGCTTTGATGGAGATCGGGGCAGGAGTTTCGCGATGGCGACGACGGTGGAGTTTGTCAGGGACCACGGGGTGGATATTAGGGACAAT
>JBBRUZ010000254.1:0-3766 GCA_038247355.1 Rhodobacterales bacterium | reverse complement strand
GGTCGGGCCGATGAACAGGCCGGAGAACAGGTAGCTGAGCGATGGATGCCGCTGCCATTGCAGGATCAGCGAGCGCAACAGGTCCGGGCGGCGCAGGAACGGGCTGTCGAGCGTGGTGGCGCCGCCGACGACGACGTGGTTGCCGCCCCCGGTGCCGGCGTGCTTGCCGTCGATCATGAACTTGTCGGCGCCGAGGCGGATCTGGCGCGCCTCCTCGTAGACGGCGGTGGTGATGGCGACGCAATCCTCCCAACTGCCGGCGGGGTGGATGTTGACCTCGAGCACGCCGGGGTCGGGCGCCACCCGGATCACGTTGAGCCGGGGATCGTGCGGCGGCGCGTAGCCCTCGATATGGACGGGCAGGCCCATCGCGGCGGCTGCGGCTTCGGCCGCGGCGACAAGTTCGAGATAGTCCTCGATCCGCTCGACGGGCGGCATGAACACGCACAGCCGCCCGTCGCGCGGCTCGACGCTCAGCGCGGTGCGCACCGCGCCGGAAAGGTCGGCGCCCTGCTGTTCGACGCGCTCCTGGACCAGCGTGTCGCCGGCGTCGATATGGGTCACCGGTTGGGCGCGGGGGGGGGCCGCAACCGGCAGCGGCGCGATGACCGCAAGCTCGCCGCGCGGCTCGGTGGGATCGGCGGGGTTGACGTACGGAAATTGCGACGGCGGCACATAGGGAAGGGCGCCGAGCGGCAAGCGGTACCCGACCGGGCTGTCGCCGGGCACGAGAAACAAATGCCCGCGCCGCAGCGTCCATTTCTCCGACCGCCACCGATGCCCGGCCGCCTTCGACTGCCAGCGCTGGATCGGCAGCACGTAGCCCGACGGCTCGGTCAGGCCGCGCTCGAACACGCGCGCGATGCGGTAACGCTCCTCGGGGTCCTTCAGCTTCGAATTCTCGGGCGTGACGTTGTCGGGGAGGTTGCCTTCCTTGACGATCCATTCGGCCGGGTCCTCGAAGGCGGGCACGACCATCCCGGTCTCGACGCCGAGCGCGTCCGCCATGCCGGCGAGAAAGCGCTCGGCTTCGGCGGGGCCGGCCTTGGTGTCCTGGCCCTCCTCGGCGACGAGGGCGGGTTCGGCCCAGATCGGGTTGCCGTCGCGCCGCCAGTAGAGCGAGAACGTCCAGCGCGGCAATGTCTCGCCCGGATACCATTTGCCCTGCCCGTAGTGCAGGAAGCCGCCCGGCGCGAAGCGGTCGCGCAGGCGGCGGATCATCTGGTCGGCGAGGCCGCGCTTCATCGGGCCGACCGCGGCGGTGTTCCATTCCTCCGCCTCGAAATCGTCGATGGAGACGAACGTCGGCTCGCCGCCCATCGTCAGCCGCACGTCGCCCACGGCCAGCGCGCGATCGACCTTGCGCCCGAGCGCGTCGAGGTCCCGCCAGGCCTCCTCGGAGAACGGCTGGGTGATGCGCGGATGCTCGGCGGTGCGGCGGATCTGCATGTCGAACGCGAATTCGACCTCCGCGAAGCTCGCCACCCCCGAGATCGGCGCCGCGTTGCGATAGTGCGGGGTCGCGGCGAGCGGGATATGGCTCTCGCCGGTCAGAAGGCCGCTGGTCGGGTCGAGGCCGATCCAGCCGGCGCCGGGCAGGTAGACCTCCGCCCAGGCGTGCAGGTCGGTGAAGTCGTGGTCGGTGCCTTGCGGGCCGTCGATCGCCACCAGATCGGGCTTGAGCTGGATCAGGTAGCCCGAGACGAAGCGCGCGGCGAGGCCGAGGTTGCGCAGGATCTGCACCAGCAGCCAGCTCGTGTCGCGGCACGAGCCGGTCGCGCGCTCGAACGTCTCCTCTGGCGTCTGCACGCCGGGCTCCATCCGGATGACGTAGCCGATCTCGGCGGCGAGCCGCGCGTTGAGCCCCACGGCGAAATCGACGGTGCGCGTGCGCTCGCGCGGGATGGTGTCGAGGAAAGCCTGGAGGCGCGGACCGACCGGCTCGGGTGTGGTGTAGATCACCAGATCGGGGCGGATGTCCTCGGGGTAGGCGAAAGGCCAGGTCTCCGCCTCGTCCTCGACGAAGAAGTCGAAGGGGTTGTACACCGTCATGTCGGCGACGAGATCGACCTCGATCTTGAGCTCGGTGACCGGTTCGGGAAAGACGAAGCGCGCCAGCCAGTTGCCGTAGGGGTCCTGCTGGTGGTTGACGAAATGCTCGGCCGGGCTGACCCGCAGGCTGTGCGAGATGACGCGCGTGCGCGAATGCGGGGCCGGCCGAAGGCGGATCACCTGCGGCCCAAGCGTCACGGGGCGGTCGTACTTGTAGTGGGTGAGGTGGTATATGCTGGCCTTGATCGACATGCGTTTGTTGGTCCCCCGTCCCGACGGCATCGCGAGCGTTTCACAAAACGCCGCACTGCACCATGCGCTAAATTCCGGGCGCCAGTCGCCCGATCGTGGTGTCGGGCGGTCCCGCTCGGGTTGCCGCGACGGCCCCAATGTGTCACAAACTGCGGACCATGAGAGGCGCGACCTTGCAAACGTCTGAAATTGCGTGGTTTTCACCGCAGCGCGACGCATCTGACCGGTCAGGCGACACGGTCGGGCGGGCGCGTGCCGCATCGCGCCTGAAATGACTCTGATCACCGACACCGATGCGCTGGCGCGGTTCTGCGCGGATTGCGCCACAGCGCCTTACGTGACGGTCGATACCGAATTCCTGCGCGAGCGGACGTATTACGCCCAGCTGTGTCTGGTGCAGATCGCGCGGCCGGGCGCGGACGGCGGCGCCGCGGTGCTGATCGACACGCTGGCGGAAGGGCTGTCGCTCGAGCCGCTCTATGCGCTCTTTCGCGCGCCGGGCGTGGTCAAGGTGTTCCACGCCGCGCGCCAGGATCTGGAGATCTTCGCGACGACGGCGGGCGTGATCCCGGCGCCGTTCTTTGACACGCAGGTCGCAGCGATGGTCTGCGGGTACGGCGATCAGGTCGGCTACGAGACGTTGGCGCGTCAGATCGCGCGGGCCGAGATCGACAAGTCCTCGCGCTTCACCGACTGGACGCGCCGCCCGCTGAGCGCCGCCCAGCTCGACTACGCGCTGGCGGACGTGACGCACTTGCGGAAAATCTACGAGGTGCTGTCGAAGCGGCTGGCCGAAACGGGGCGTGCCGCGTGGGTCGAGGAGGAACTGGCTGTGTTGCTCGATCCCGAAACCTATCGCTCCGATCCCGAAACCGCGTGGATGCGGCTGAAGACGCGCTCGACCGCGCCGAGGTTTCTCGGAGCGCTGCGCGAACTGGCGCGGTTTCGCGAGGAAGCGGCCCAGACCAGGAACGTGCCCCGGAGCCGCCTTCTGAAGGACGACGCCCTGCTAGAGCTCGCCGCCAATCGGCCGCAAGACTACAACGATCTCGGCAAGTCGCGGCTCCTGCTGCGCGAGGGCCGCCGGGGCGACATCGCCGACGGTATCCTGGCCGCGATCGCGCGGGCCGACAAGCTGCCCGCCGCGATGTTGCCGCAGGCCGCCGAGCCGCCGGCGCGCAAGGCCGGGACCGAGGCGCTGGCCGATCTGCTGCGCGTGCTCCTGAAGGCCAAAGCCGAGGAGGCGGGCGTCGCGCAACGCCTGATCGCGTCAGGCGCCGAACTCGACGCGCTCGCCGCGGAGGATGCGCCGGATGTCGCGGCGGTGCGTGGCTGGCGGTTCGATCTGTTCGGGCGCGATGCGCTGCGGTTGAAGCGCGGCGAGATCGCGCTCTCCGCCGACGGTGCGCGCGTGCGCGTGGTGGCCGTGACGCCTCCCGGCGCCGCGAGCGGCTGAGGCGGC
>JBBRUZ010000253.1:0-3775 GCA_038247355.1 Rhodobacterales bacterium | reverse complement strand
GGGTCGGCGCCATCATGGCCACGGCGCTGACCACCTTCGCGCCGCCCCCCGAGACATTCTCCAAGGGCCGCGACTTCGCCGCCTGGGCCGGCCTCACGCCGCGCCAGCATTCGAGCGGCGGCAAGGAGCGGCTGGGCAAGACATCGAAGATGGGCCAGCGCGACATCCGTCGTCTGCTCATCATCGGGGCGGTTGGCGCAGTGCGATGGGCGGTGCGCAAGGGCGCGCCCGAGGGCTCGTGGCTGGCGCGGATGCTGGCGAAGAAGCCACGGATGCTGGTCGCCGTCGCGCTGGCCAACCGCATGGCGCGCGTCGCTTGGGCGCTGATGCGCAAGAGCGAGGACTACCGGAATCCGGCGGCCGCAGCCGCATAGGGCTGTGATCGTCGGGGTGACGTCGGGGATGTGAGCACGGCGAGGGAAGCGTAAGGGCAAACGGTCACGAGTCCGGATCGGGAAAACCAGCAAACGGCCGATGCGCCTTCGAGCTCGGGTAACCGAAATGGTCCCGATCTGCATATCTCCAGACAGGCCCGCGGCGTGTGACATGCCGCATCATTGGGGCCGGACACACGACCGCACCTGACCACATGCCCATCCGTGACCCAGAAAACGCCTGCATCCGAAGGGGTGTCCACACACGGCCGCTTGAGGCCGCCTTCTTTGGCTGTGGCCGATCTGCGAAGTATCGAGGCTGATATCGATAGTAGCATCGAGATTGGCGGAGATGGCGGATGCGGATGGAAGTGCTCACGGGGCCGGAGCGTCGGCGTCGATGGTCCGATGAGGAGAAGTCCCGGATCGTTCGCGATGCGCAGGAGCCCGGAGTTCGCTACGCTGATGTCGCGCGGCGGCATGACATATCGGCGGCGCAGCTCTACCAGTGGCGGGTGGCGCTGCGGGAGGGTCGGCTGATCGATCCTTGCGGCGGCTCGATCGGGTTCCTGGAGGTGGCAATCGACGCGCTCGACGTTGCCGCTGCGGTTGAGGCGCCCGTGGTCGCGACGCCGATCGAGATCGCGCTGCCCGGTGGGCGTGCGCTGAAGGCGTCGTCATCGCTGGCGACCGCCGAGCTGAAGCGGCTGATCCGGGCGGTGGAGGACGCATGATTGCGCCGGGAACCGGTGTGCGCGTCTATCTCGCCTGCGGCGTGACGGACATGCGCAAGGGCATAACGGGGTTGGCCGCGCAGGCGCAGGAGGTCCTGAAGCGGAAGCCGGCGTCGGGGGCGGTATTTTGCTATCGCGGGCGCCGCGGCGACCGGCTGAAGCTCTTGTTCTGGGACGGCCAGGGGTTCTGCCTTTACTACAAGGTGCTGGAGAAGGGGCGCTTCCCGTGGCCGTCGTCGGCGGACGGAACGGCGCTGCGGTTGACGACCGGCCAGCTGTCCATGTTGTGGGGTGAGCGGGCGAACGCCACCGGTTCGAGAGAGCCCGCGAACGATCGACTGGCGGCGTCCGGCCTGGACCGCGCCGCCCGCACGCGTGGTATGATTATCTATTTGCATCAATGCGATAGTTGTGGCGCTACGGCGTGGCGATGGTAGAATGAGGCATGGAGATCAGCCTCGATGCGCTGCCTGACGATCCGACCGCGCTGCGGGCGATCATTCTCGCCCAGCATCAGCAGATCGTCGGGATCGAGGCCGCCGATCGTGCCTACGATGCCCTGATGCAGGCGCTGAAGATCACCATCGCGCGGCTGAGGAAGCAGCGCTTCGGCGCGAGCTCGGAGAAGGTCGAGCGCGAGATCGAGCAGCTGGAGCTCGCGCTCGAGAGCCTCGAGACCGCCCGCTCCGCCGCCGACCCGGCGCCGGAGCCGGACGCGCCGGAGGGGGGCGACGCTCCCACAGAGAACACCGCGCCCGACAGCGTCCCGCCGCAGCGCCGCCGCGGCAAACCCCGTATCGCCGAGGACGCCCCGCGCGAGACCATCATGCTCGATCCCGGCGAGCGCTGCCCCGATTGCGGTGGCGTGCTGCGCCTGGTCGGCGAGGGTGAGGAGGGGCAGAAAACTGTCCAGTGGACAGTTTTCCCGACGAACGCCGAGATCCTCGACTTCATCGCGGCGAAGCTGAAGGTCGTGGAGGTTCACCGGCCGAAGAAATCCTGCCGGGATTGCGAGCTCATGGTGCAGACCCCGGCGCCGCCGCGCCCGATCCCGCGCGGCATGGCCAGCGCTGCGCTGCTGGCACACATCCTGGTCGCCAAATACGACGACCACCTGCCGCTCTATCGCCAGGGCGGGATTTTCACCCGCATGGGCGCCGTTCGGCGGGTCGATCTTCCACTGGAAGATCGCCATTTCCGCATCACCCCCCGCTCGACGCTGATCGACTGGTGAGGCCAGGCCGCCGGCGCGCTGCGACCGCCGGCGCGCTGCGGCCGCTAGCCGACCTGATCCGCGACGTGGTGACGGCCTCGGACCGCATCCACGCCGACGGTGAGCCATCGCGTCGCCATGCGTTCGAGACCGATGGCGAACCCGATCCTGGTGCTCGACCCGAGGAAGAAGCGCGTGGAGGGCCTTGCGCGCGGGGTGAAGGAGGGCCGCATCTGGGTCTACGTCAAGGATGACCGCCCCTAGGCTGGTTGCAACCCGCCGGCCGCCGTCTACTGGTTCTCGCCCGACCACAAGGGCGAGCACCCCCGCGAGCATCGGGCCGACTTCAACGGCATCCTGCAAGCCGACGCTTATCCAGGCTTCCAGCCGCTCTACGAGCCCGGCCCCGATGGCGTGGCGCGCGTGCGCGAGGCGGCGTGCTGGGCGCATTCGCGGCGCGACTTTTTCACGACGTCTGGAAGGCGACTGACAGCCCCATCGGGCGGGAAGCGCTGGAGAGGATCGGCGCGCTCTACGATATCGAGGCCGCGATCAACGGCCGGCCGCGCGACGTCCGCCACGCCGTCCGCCAGAAGCAGAGCCGCCCAAAGGTCGAGGCCTTCCGCCGCTGGTGCGAGCGCCAGCTCACCCGGATCTCCGGCAAGGGCGATCTTGCCAAGGCCATGCGCTACGCGCTCAACCGCTGGGACGGATTCACGCTGTTTCTGCACGACGCCCGCGTCTCCATTGACAACAACGTCGCGGAGCGCGCGATCAGACCCATTGTTCTGGGAAGAAAGAATTTTCTCTTCGCGGGCTCCGACGCCGGGGGGGAAATTCTGGCTAACGCCATGACCGTCATCGAGACCAAAAAATTCTCCGACCTCAACCCGGAAGTCTATCTCGCAGACATCCTCGGCCGCTTCCGCATCCACGATCCCAAGCGCCTCGACGAACTGCTCCCGTGGGAATGGAAGACCGACCGCGACGACGATCAGAAAGCCGCCTGACCCCGGGTGCTGACCGGCCGTGTGTGGACGCCCCTTCGGATGCAGGCGTTTTCTGGGTCACGGATGGGCATGTGGTCAGGTGCGGTCGTGTGTCCGGCCCCAATGATGCGGCATGTCACACGCCGCGGGCCTGTATGGAGATATGCAGATCGGGACCATTTCGGTTACCCGAGCTCGAAGGCGCATCGGCCGTTTGCTGGTTTTCCCGATCCGGTCTCGTGACCGTTTGCCCTTACGCTTCCCTCGCCGTGCTCACATCCCCGACGTCACCCCGACGATCACAGCCCTATGCGGCTGCGGCCGCCGGATTCCGGTAGTCCTCGCCCTTGCGCATCAGCGCCCAAGCGACGCGCGCCATGCGGTTGGCCAGCGCGACGGCGACCAGCATCCGTGGCTTCTTCGCCAGCATCCGCGCCAGCCACGAGCCCTCGGGCGCGCCCTTGC
>JBBRUZ010000252.1:0-3775 GCA_038247355.1 Rhodobacterales bacterium | reverse complement strand
TCCCCGCCCACGGCTTGAGGTTGTCCGACAGATTGATCGCGCAGAAATCGTGCCCGAGCGGCGCGCCCGCCCGCGCCGCCGCCGCAAGCATCGCCGTGATCCCCGGCAACACCCGTATGTCGAGATCGCGCCAGCCCGCCGGTCCTCCCTCGACCGCCTCGAAGACCGCGGAGGCCATCGCGAACACGCCGGGATCGCCTGAGGACACGACCGCGACCCGGCGACCCGCCGCCGCCAGCTCCAACGCATTGCGCGCCCGCGCCAGCTCGACCCGATTGTCGCTCGCATGGAGCGCCAGTCCCGCCCGCGTCGCAACGCGCGCGACATAGGGGCCATAGCCGACCACATCGGTCGCATCGGCCAATGCGCTGGTGACCTCGGGCGTCACCAGCGCCTCCGCGCCCGGTCCGAGCCCCGCGACGGCGAGCCAGCCGCTCATGGCCGCCGCCCCCGCCCATGCACCAGCACGATCGAGAAGTACGGCGCCGCGCGGTCGCCGGCCTCGCTCAACCGCATCCGCGTCTCGCCGGGCATCGTCGCGCATTCGACCAGCCACGCGTCCGCCAGCCGCCCGGCCGCCGCCAGCGCCCGGCGGACCTTGTCGAGATTGCGCCCCAGCTTCATCACCACCAACGCATCGGTGTCGGCCATCCGGCGCGCCAGCTCCGCCTCCGGCAGCGTGCCTGCCAGCACGGTCAGCACGTCGTCGCCCCAAGTGATCGGCAGATCGGTCGCGGTCCAGGCCGCCGACATGCCGGTGATCGCCGGCACGACCCGGATCGGCGCCAGACCCAGCAGGCGCGAATGCAGATGCATGAACGACCCGTAGAAAAACGGATCGCCCTCGCACAGGACCACCACGTCCGATCCGCCCCCCGCAAGGTCACGCAGATGGGCGACGCAGTCGGCATAAAAACCCGCGAGCGCCGTGTTGTAGCGCGGATCGTCGAGCGCGATCTCGGTCGTCACCGGATACTCCATCGCGAATTCGACCGCCTCGGGGTGCAGCATCCCCTCGACGATCGCGCGCGCCTGACCCTTTCGCCCCGCCTTGCGGAAGTACGCCACGTGCCGCGCCGCGCGGATCAGCCGGTCCGCCCGCAGGCTCATCAGGTCGGGATCGCCCGGCCCCAGGCCCACACCCCAGACGGTCCCGGTCATTCCGCGCGGCTCGCCAGCGCGTTGACGGCGGCGACCGCGATCGCGCTGCCGCCGAGCCGGCCTTCCACGATGCAGCACGGCGTCGGCGTCGCCATCCACAGCGCCGCCTTAGATTCCGCCGCTCCGACGAACCCCACCGGACAGCCGACGATCGCCGCGGGCCGTGGACAAGCCGGATCTTCAAGCATGTTCAGCAGGCGAAACAGCGCCGTCGGGGCGTTGCCGATCGCCACGACCGCACCCGCGAGGTGGGGCCGCCACAGCTCCAGCGCCGCCGCGCTGCGCGTGTCGCCCATCGCCATCGCGAGCTCGGGCACGCCCGGTTCCCGGAGGGTGCAGATCACCGCGTTCGCGGCGGGCAACCGGGTCCGGGTGATCCCCTCGCTGACCATGCGCGCATCGCACAGGATCGGCGCGCCCGCCGCAAGCGCGCCGCGCGCGGCCCGCACGAACCCCCGCGAGAACCGTAGGCTGGCCGCCAACTCCACCATGCCCGCCGCATGGATCATCCGCACCGCGACTGGCTCCTCGTCGGGATCGAAGGCGCCCAAGGCCGCCTCGGCCCGGATCATGGCGAAGGACCGCCGATAGATCACCGCGCCGTCGGTCTCATAGATGTAGCGCATCGTCGCTCCGAACCCGGGCGAGAACCTCCTCCGGCCTCAACCCCGTCTCGCGCGGCTCATCCGACGGATCGCCGCCCAGCATAAGGTCATAACGGCCGTCGCGCCCGACCAGCGTCACCGCCGCCGCCCCGCTCCGCGCGCAGCCCTTGGCGCAGCCCGACACGTGCAGGCTCCCCGCGACATGCGGCGCCAGCGCCCGCGCCAGGTTTCGCGTCTCGACGCTCGCGGCGGAACAGAACGGCGCGCCGACGCAGGCGTCCGCCCGCATCACTGCGTCGCCCGCATCGGTCACGAAGCCCGGCGCCTTTACGGCGCGACCGCCTTCGAGCACGATCGACCGCCACGGCGTCAGCCGCAGCGCACGTGCGGCGCTGTCGCGCACCAGCCGCGCCAGCGTCGCCGCCTCCATCTGACCGAACGCCGCCCCGAGCAGCGGACCGAGCGGCGAGCCGCGCAAGTCGGGCCGGGGCGTCGCGGGGGCGGGCGCC
Source organism: Rhodobacterales bacterium (assembly GCA_038247355.1). Lineage (GTDB taxonomy): Bacteria > Pseudomonadota > Alphaproteobacteria > Rhodobacterales > Rhodobacteraceae > Amaricoccus. The sequence continues at coordinate 1,500 of JBBRUZ010000252.1, read as the reverse complement.
TCGACGCCTTGCGGCCCGCCGAGCCGCGCCATCCGCCCGGCCCGCGCGCCGCCGTTCGCCGCGAACCATCGCGCCAGTGCGATCGCGGCGCCCGCCGCGGCGTCGCGCGTCACCGGCCGGCCCGCCGCCGCCCCGTCGGCGCGCACGATCAACCCGCCCGAGGCGCCCCGCTCGATCCGCACGTCCGCCGCCGCGCCGCCAAGGACCGGCGCGGGCCCCGCGTCGACCGAGAAGCCGAACTTCGCCGGCAGTTCGGGCAGGTCGCGCGACCGCGCGAGCAGGTTCGCCGCGATCCGCTGCGTCGCATCCCCGTCCGCCCAGAACGGAGCGACGAGGACGCCGGTCCTCGCCTCGCGCGCAGGGTCGGGGTCGACAAGCCCAAGCTCGACAAGCGTCGCCAGCAGCGGAGCCGATCCCGTCTCCGTCACGCCGCGGATCTGCAGGTTCGCCCGGCGCGTCAGCTCGAGGACGCCGCTGCCGAACGCCTCGGCCGCCGCGCAGAGCCCCAGCGCCTGCGCCGCCGTCAGCCGGCCGAGGTCGGGCCTGACGCGGACGATCAGCCCGTCGCCCGACGCCATCGGCCGGTGCGCGCCGGGGCACCATCCCCTGGGCGCCTCCCGGTTCATCCGGGCCCCGTGAGAATCGAATCGCGCCGCGTCGTGCCGCGCCCCGGCGCCCCCGTAAGTCGGCCCAGGTCAGGCCGTACGCGGACGATCAACCGGTCGCCCGACGCCATCGGCGGGTGCGCGCCAGGGCGCCGGCCAGTGGGCGCAACCCCGTTCACGCCAGCCCCGCGAGGATCGAGTTGCGCCGCGTCGCCCAGAGCCCGGCGCGGTGCAGCGCGATGAGCCGGTCCCGCATCGCCGCCAGCGCGCCGGGGTTCTCGCGTGCGAGGAAGGCGCGCACGTCGTCGCGCCCCAGCGTGGCATCGTGATAGAGGTCGATCAGATGCGGCTCCACCACGCCCGCCAGATGCGCGAACGCCGCGAGATGATCGAGCGTCGCCGCGATCTCCGCCGCCCCGCGAAACCCGTGCCGCATCATCCCCGCCACCCAGTCGGGGTTTGCCGCGCGCCCGCGCACCACCCGCGCGATCTCCTCGCGCAGGGTGCGCGCCCGAGGGCGGCCGGGATCGGTCGCATCGAGATGCCAGAGCGCCGCGCGCCCGCCGGTCACGCCCTGCGCCGCCGCGAAGCCCGCCTCGTGCACGGCGTAGTCGGCGGCGAGCAGCAGGTCGGTCTCGGGCAGGTCCTGCAAATGCACGAACGCGTCCGCGCCCGCCACCCTCGCCGCAATCCCGGACGGGTCGGGCGTCGCGGCCTCGCCGTCGAGCGCCCAGCCGCTGGCGCGCAGCCACGCCGCGCCGGCCCGGCTGCGCGCCTCGTCGCCGTATTCCTCCGCCGCATCCCCCATGCCGATCCCGTAGGACCCCGGCGCCGGGCCATAGACCCGCGCGCCCGCTGGCAGGCCAACGTAGGGGTTCCACGACGGGGCCTCGTC
>JBBRUZ010000251.1:0-3781 GCA_038247355.1 Rhodobacterales bacterium | reverse complement strand
CTACGGCCAGCAAACGATGATCGCGCAGCTCGGCGGCGAAGTCGAGGCCGGCCATCACGCCGAGTTCGGACGCGCTCACGTGACGCCCGCAACCGGCACCTCGCACGCGCTCTTCGCCGGCCTGTTCGGATCGGGCCACGAGGAAGTCTGGATGAGCCACGGCGACCGGGTGACGGCGCTGCCCCCCGGTTTCGACGTGCTGGCGAGGTCGCCCGGCGCGCCGTTCGCCGCCGTCGCCGATCTCGACCGCGGCTTCTTCGCCGTCCAGTTTCACCCCGAGGTGCATCACACGCCGGGCGGCGCGCGGCTTCTGAAGAACTTCACCGACATCGCGGGTTTCATCGGGGACTGGACGATGGCCGCCTACAAGGGGAAGGCCATCGCGGCGATCCGCAGCCTCGTGGGTCCTGCGCGTGTGATCTGCGGCCTGTCGGGCGGCGTCGACAGTTCGGTGACGGCGGTGCTGATCCACGAGGCGATCGGCGACCAGCTCACCTGCGTCTTCGTCGATACCGGCCTGATGCGGCAAAACGAGGCCGAGGAGGTCGTGACGCTGTTCCGCGACCACTACAACATCCCGCTGATCCATGCCGACGAGGGCGCGCGGTTCCTCGCGGCGCTGGCCGGGGTCGCGGACCCCGAGGCCAAGCGAAAGACCATCGGGCGGCTGTTCATCGAAGTCTTCGACCAGCATGCGCGCGAGGCTGGCGACGCCACCTTCCTCGCCCAGGGCACGCTTTACCCCGACGTGATCGAGAGCGTCAGCTTCAGCGGCGGCCCGAGCGTCACGATCAAGAGCCACCACAACGTCGGCGGCCTGCCCGAAACGATGAAGCTCCGGCTCGTCGAGCCGCTGCGCGAGCTCTTCAAGGACGAGGTGCGCGCGCTCGGGCGCGAGCTCGGACTGCCCGCCGCCTTCGTCGGGCGGCACCCGTTCCCGGGACCGGGGCTCGCCATCCGCTGTCCGGGCGATGTGACACGCGACAAGCTCGCGATCCTGCGGAAGGCGGACGCGGTCTTTCTCGACCAGATCCGTCGGCACGGGCTTTACGACGCGATCTGGCAGGCCTTCGCAGTGCTGCTGCCGGTGCGCAGCGTCGGCGTGATGGGCGACGGACGGACCTACGATTACGTCTGCGCGCTCCGGGCGGTGACGAGCGTCGACGGCATGACCGCGGACACCTATCCGTTCGAGCACGTCTTTCTCGCGGAGACCGCAACGCGGATCACCAACGAAGTCCGGGGGATCAACCGCGTCACCTACGACATCACATCGAAGCCGCCGGGGACCATCGAGTGGGAGTAAAGCGACCGCCTGGCGAAATCGGTCCGTCGAGCACGCCGCGGACAAGCGACGCGCGGTGCGCCGGCGCGCGACCGGCCGGACCTGCGCCCGCCCGATGGCGCGCGGACGCCGGGCGCCAGATCGATCGTCGCTGCCGACCGCTTGCGCACTCCCGGCGCTTGATGTCCATGGACGCGGGAACCCCTCACCGGAGACCGTGGCAATGTCCCGGATCGTCTATGTCCTGAACGGACCGAACCTCAACCTGCTGGGTCAGCGCCAGCCCGAGATCTACGGGCGCGAGACGCTCGCCGATATCGAGGCCGCCTGCCGCGCGCTCGCGGCGGTGCTCGGCCTCGGGCTCAGGTTTCACCAGTCGAACGCCGAACATGCGCTGATCGACTGGATCCAGGCGGCGCGTGCGGATGCGGCGGGGATCGTCATCAATCCGGCGGCCTACACTCATACCTCGGTGGCGATCCGGGACGCGCTCGCGGCCTGCGACGTTCCGGTGATCGAGGTGCATCTGTCGAACGTTTACGCCCGCGAGCCATTCCGCCAGCACTCGTTCGTCTCCGGCGTGGCCGCGGCCGTGATCGCCGGATGCGGGCCGCAGGGCTACGAGTTCGCGCTTCGGCGGATCGCGCGGCTGATCGAGACGCAGGAACCGTGATCCGCCCGGCCGTCAGGCGGCGGCCGCGAGACCGACGCTCACTGCACGATGAACTCGGCGTGCAGCGCGCCGGCCGCCTTGATCGCCTTCAGGATGTCGATCATGTTGTTCGCCGTCACGCCGAGCGCGTTCAGTCCGGCGATGACCTGCGGCAGCGAGACCGAGGTCTCGACCAGTTGCAGCCCGTTGCCCGGATTCTCGATGATCGCAACGTCGGTGTTCGGCACGACGACCGTCTCGCCATCGGCGAACGGGTTCGGCTGGGAGACGAGCGGCTCCTCGTCGACGCGCAGCGTGATGCTGCCTTGCGTCACCGCGACGCGACTGATCCGCACGTCCTGGCCGAGGATGATCGTGCCCGAGCGCTGATCGACGACAACGCGGGCGACGGTGGAGGTCTGGACCTCGATGTTCTCGATCTGGGCGATCAGCAGCGCCGGACGATCGATGCCGAAGCCCGCGAGGTCGAGCTGGACCGTGCCGCTGTCGAGCACGCGCGCGATCGGCTCGCCGACATTGCTGTTGATCGCCGCCTCGATCCGCGCGGCCGTGGTGAAATCGGGGTTGCGGAGCGCGAGGCGCATCTGCGCGGTCTGGCTGAAATCGAACGCGACCTCGCGCTCGACCCGCGCGCCGGAAGGCACGGTGCCCGCAGTCGGAACGCCTTGCGTGACACTGGCCGCCTCACCTTCGGCGACGATGCCCCCCGCGAGGATGGACCCCTGCGCCACGGCGTAAATCTGCCCGTCCGCGGCGTTCAGCGGCGTCATGACCAGCGTTCCGCCCATCAGCGATTTCGCGTCGCCGATCGCCGACACGGTGACGTCGATCTGCCCGCCCGCGCGCGCGAATGACGGCAGCGTCGCGGTCACCAGCACTGCGGCGACGTTGCGCGCCCGGATCTGTTCGCCGGTGACGTTGACGCCCAGCCGCTCGAGGATGTTGACGATGGCGTCCTCGGTGAACGGCGAGTTTCGCAGCGAGTCGCCGGTGTTATTGAGCCCGACGACCAGCCCGTAGCCGAGCAGGTCGTTGCCGCGCACGCCGTCGATATCGACGATGTCCTTGATCCGCGCCGGCGCCGCCGCGCCCGGGGAGACGATCCAGCCCAGGCCGAGGATCGCCAGGACCAGCAGGGAAAGGACGGCGCGCGACATTGGCCAGCCTATCGCATGAAGTTGACGAAGCGCAGCTGCGACAGCCGCGCGGTGACGGTGTAAATCGCCTCGAGCTGGGCCTCCAGCGCCTGGTAGCGCGACGCGGCCTCCAGCGGGTCGGCCGCGACCATCTTGGTCCGGGCGAGTTCGAACGTGTTGCGCTCGGAGGTCCGCGCGGCCTGAGCCCGCTCCATCGCGTTTTGCGACACGCCGACTTCGGTGCGCAGCGCCAGCACGTTGTCGCGTGCTGCGAGCAGGCGGTCGGCTGCGACGCTCAGGATCGTTTTCTGCGCCGTAACGTCATTGGAGAACGCGCCGTCGGCGACGATGGCGGCCAGGGCCTGGCCATGCAGCACCGAGACCAGCTCGGCGCGGTCGGCCCGGATCGCGGTGTCGACGTTCACCCCCTCGCCGACCTCGACCGGACTGAGATCGACGTCGGACCCGAGATAGCCGCCGGTGTAAAACCCCCCCGCAGGACTGCTGAAGTACGCATCGACCGCATCGATCGCATCCTGCGCCGTCGCCGTGGCCGGCGGCGCCGCCAGCGCGCTGATCTCGGCGAGCATCGTCTCGGCGCTTTGCAACGCCGTGCCATTGGTGGCGGTGCCGGCGAACAGCGCTTGCCCCGCGACGCGCGCGTTCAGCGTGCTCACGGTCTCGACG
>JBBRUZ010000250.1:0-3787 GCA_038247355.1 Rhodobacterales bacterium | reverse complement strand
CCCAGCGCAGATGCAGCCAGAAGTATTGGCCGGGCGTCGCCCGTGCGCGCGCCGCGAGACTGTCGTTGACGGCCTGGGTCATCGCCGCTGGCGTCGTTCGCGGTACGGGCGCTTCGATCACGACGGCCACATGGAAGCCGTCAGGATCGCGTATCCCATAAGCGGGGATCAGCGGCACATCATATTTCAGCGCGAGATCGGCGGCGAAGGTCGTGGTCGGCGCGGGTTTCCCGATGAAGTCGAACGCCGCCGCCCGGCGCTCGTACTGATCGGTCAGGATCGCCACGACGCCGCCCTTCGCAACATGACCGACCAACCGCCGCAGTCCCCGCGGACTCTTTGGAAACATCGGTGACCCGCCTATTTCGAGGTTCCGTTCGTAGATCCGGTTCAGCGGCGCGTTGTTGAGCGGCCGGTAAAGCCCGGCGCAAACGATGCCGATCGATTTCAGCCAGGCCCGTCCGGCCTCCCATTGCCCCAGATGTCCGGTCACGATCACGGCGCCGCGGCCCGACCGCGCCGCCTCGACCAGCGCCTCCACGCCCGGGCCGCTCGGGCCGGTCCAACTCCGCGCGGTTTCGAACCCCCGCAGGTCGAAGATCTCGAGAAATGTCCGACCGAAATTGTCACCCACCGCCCGCACCAGTTCCGCGCGCTCCGCGGCGCCGATGTCGGGGAACACATGCCTGAGGTTCGCCTCGACCCGCGTACGGAGCCGAGGCAGCCGTCCGACCAACATGCGCCCCAACCAACCCCCGAAGGCCAGCCGTGCCCGCCAGGGCAACATCCCCGCGACCGCCAACCCTGCAGCCGCGGGCAGAAACCCAAGCGTCTGTCCGAAGCGGCTCCGCCGGACCGCCACCCTAAAGCCCAGGCCGGTTCAGTGCTTGACCGGGTTGATCATCATGACCATCTGCCGGCCTTCGAGGCGCGGGATCGCCTCGATCTTGCCGAGCTCGGCAACGTCGTCGGCCACGCGCTCGAGCAGCTTGCGCCCGAGATCGGCGTGGGCCATTTCGCGGCCGCGAAAGCGCATCGTGATCTTGACCTTGTCGCCGCCCTCGAGAAACTTGAACACTGATCGCATCTTGACCTCATAATCATGCGTGTCGGTGTTGGGGCGGAACTTGATCTCCTTGATCTCGATAATGTGCTGCTTCTTGCGCGCCTCGGATTCTTTTTTCTGGGTCTCGTACTTGTATTTTCCGAAATCCATGATCTTGCAAACTGGAGGCGTTGCGTTCGGCGAAATCTCCACCAGGTCCAACCCCGCCTCCTCGGCGAGCGCCATCGCCTTTTCCGGCGTGATCAATCCGATGTTTTCTCCCTCCGCCCCGATGAGGCGGATTTCCGGGGCGCGGACCCGTTCGTTCACGCGGGGTCCGGTTTCGCGCGTTGGCGGCGCGTTATGTGGTCTGCGGGCTATGGCCTTGGTATCCTTTTGATCGTTGATCCGGAAGAAAAATGGAGACTGCGCTCCGAGTAGGCAAATATAATAGGCCATGCACGCACGCAAGTGAAGAGGTGGCATGCCTGCGGCACGGCCATTGAAGAAATCCGTCCGGCCACGACCGGGTTGGCATGTAAGCGATTTTCGCGGTAGTTTTGTCGGCTTACGGACCGGCGGGCCGCGGCGTCGATCAGGCTAAGGGTCGCGGCCCGCACCACGGCCGGGTGCGGGCCGCACTTGCGCCGGTTCGCGCAGCTGTGTTCACTGCGCGCCGTGTCCGTTCCGAGGTTTCAAATTCCGACGCTTCCTGTTCCCGTCGTCACGATCGGTCTGCTGATCGTGTCCAATGTCTTCATGACGTTCGCCTGGTACGGGCATCTGAAGTTCAAGACGTCGCCGCTGCTGCTTGTGATCGCGGTGAGCTGGCTGATCGCACTGCCCTAATACATGCTGCAGGTCCCGGCCAATCGCACCGGTCATGGTTATTTCAGCGACGCCGAGCTGAAGACCATTCAGGAGGTGATCCCGCTCAGCATCTTCACGGTGTTCTCGGTCGCTTATCTCGGCGAGGCGATCAGGTGGAACCATGCGGTCGGATTTGCGCTGATAGCGCTTGGGGCGGCGTTCGTATTCAAGCCGTTCTAAGCGGCGAAACACCCGCTCGCGCTACCGCGCCCGGCGCCATCTGGCGTCGAGCGCCTGGATGGCGGCGATCCGGTCGGGTCCGGGTGGGTGGCTGGCGAGCCAGACTGGTGCGCGTCCCCCTTGCTCGGCCATCCGGTCGAGTTTGGCGAGCAGACTGATCTGCGGGACCGTGCCGAGGCCCGCCTTGACCATCAGCGCCGCCGCGTACTCGTCGGCCTCGTACTCGTCCTGACGCGACAGACGCGCGGTCAGCGCTTGACCGAGCGTGTTCGCGATGACGATCCCGAAGCCCGGGATGACGCGGCCGAGCGTCATGGCGAGCGCGGTGCGGATGGCGCTCGCCCCGGTGAAGTCGATCATTCGGCGCTTTGAATGGCCGAGCGCAACATGGCCGAGTTCGTGGGCGACGACGCTGGCGAGTTCCTCGGCGCTGATTTCGCCGCGCGCGTGCCGGCGCAGCAACCCGCGGGTCAGGAATACGCGACCGTCCGGCGCGGCGAGGCCATTGACCGGTTCGATTTCGTAGACATGGACGTCAATGACGGGCAGGTCGAGGGCGCTCGCGAGCCGCGACAGCGTAAAGGCGATGCGGCGGTCCGCCAGCCGCGTCGAGTTGGCGTCGAGGTGAGAAGCAGTGCGCCAGACGCCGATGCGGTGCATGACGAGCGCTGCGGCGATGGCGAACAGGATAGGCGCGAGCAAGGTCATCGTGATCCTCCCACCCATATGTAGGCGCGGCGGGGCCGACGTCACGGTGGCTCAGGCGTCGAGCTCGGCCGAGCGCGCCCAGAGGTTGACGTTGGCCTCGACCGACTGTGCGTCGATCTCCGCGAGTTCGGCGTCGGTGAAGTCGAGGTTGGCGAGCGCGCCGACGCAATCGGTGACCTGTTCCGGCTTCGAGGCGCCGATCAGGGCCGAGGTGACGCCGCCCCCGCGCAGCACCCAGGCGATGGCCATCTGGGCGAGGCTCTGGCTGCGACGTTCCGCGATCGCGCCAAGAGCGCGCAGCGCGTCGAGCGTGCGCTCGGACAGAAGGTCGGGGTTGAGCGACTTGCCCTGCGTGGCGCGGCTGCCCGCGGGAATGCCTGCGAGGTATTTGCTGGTCAGCATCCCCTGCGCGAGCGGGGTGAACGCGATCGAGCCGATGCCGAGTTCGCGCAGCGTGTCCTTCAGGCCGTCGTTCTCGACCCAGCGATTGAGCACGTTGTAGGACGGCTGGTGTATCAGGCACGGCGTGCCGAGCGCCTTCAGGATCGCCGCCGCCTCGCGGGTCCGCCTGGCGTTGTAGGACGAAATGCCGGCGTAGAGCGCGCGGCCCGAGCGCACGATGGCGTCGAGCGCGCCCATCGTTTCCTCAAGCGGCGTCGCGGGATCGAAGCGGTGCGAATAGAAGATGTCGACGTAGTCGAGGCCGAGACGCTTCAGCGACTGGTCGCAGGACGCGGTCAGATACTTGCGGCTTCCCCATTCGCCGTAGGGGCCGGACCATTGCAGGTAGCCGGCCTTGGACGACACGATCAGCTCGTCGCGATGGGCGCGAAAGTCGGTGCTCAGGATCTCGCCGAACGCCGCTTCGGCCGCGCCCGGCGGCGGCCCGTAGTTGTTGGCGAGGTCGAAATGGGTGACGCCGAGATCGAAGGCGGTGCGGCAGATCGACTGCTTGAGTGCGTGCGGCGTGTCGTCGCCGAAATT
>JBBRUZ010000249.1:0-3820 GCA_038247355.1 Rhodobacterales bacterium | reverse complement strand
GCTGTCGAGGTTCACGCGGACGCAGGCCCAGTTCAGCCGGGCGGCGATCTGTTCGATATGCGTCGATTTGCCGGTGCCGTGATAGCCTTGAATCATCACTCGGCGATTGTGGGCGAAGCCGGCAAGGACGGCGAGTGTGGTGTCGCGGTCGAAGCGGTAGGTCGGGTCGATGTCGGGCACGCGGTCGGTACGGTCAGCGAAGCCCTTCACGGTAAGGTCCGCATCGATCCCGAAAAGGTCGCGGACGCTGAAATCAACCGTCGGCTCCGAAGCCATCTCCATCCCGCCGTCCGCCATGCTCGTCGCTCCTGCCGCAAGGTCGCGCCGGTGCGCGGGCCCGGCCCGTTATGTGTCGCAATTCCCCGCCCGATGCAAGGCGGCGGGGCGATACCTGGGGGAGGGCGGCCGCCAGATACCGAACGATCCGGAAACCGTCGAATGATCCGCGCTCAAGAGCGGCAGGTCGAATTCGCCGTCCTCTGAACGATGGGGCTGCAGGCCGTGCCGGCGCGCTCCACTTCGGCCAGAAAAGGCCGTCGCCCAGAAAACCCGGATAAATGCGTCTCCTAACTGATCCGGGTCAGCAGCTCGTCCAGCGACTTCTTCGCGTCGCCGTAGAACATCCGGCTGTTCTCCTTGTAGAACAGCGGGTTCTCGATGCCGGAATAGCCGGTGCCCTGGCCGCGCTTCGAGATGAAGACCTGTTTCGCCTTCCACACCTCGATCACCGGCATCCCGGCGATTGGCGAGTTCGGGTCCTCCTGCGCTGCGGGGTTCACGATGTCGTTCGAGCCGATGACGATGGCGACGTCGGTTTTCGGGAAGTCCTCGTTGATCTCGTCCATCTCCAGCACGATGTCGTAGGGCACCTTCGCCTCGGCCAGCAGCACGTTCATGTGCCCCGGCAGCCGCCCCGCGACGGGATGGATGGCGAAGCGGACTGTTTTGCCCTTGGCGCGCAGCCGCTTGGTCAGCTCGGAGACCGACTGCTGCGCCTGCGCCACCGCCATGCCATAGCCCGGAACGATGATGACGCTGTCGGCGTCCTCGAGCGCCGCGGCCACGCCGTCGGCGTCGATGGCGATCTGCTCGCCCTCGATCTCCATCGCCGGGCCAGAGGCGCCGCCCCAGCCGCCGAGTATGACGGAGACGAAGTTGCGGTTCATCGCCCGGCACATGATGTAGGAGAGGATCGCGCCCGAGGCGCCGACGAGCGCGCCGGTGACGATCAACAGGTCGTTGCCGAGCGTGAACCCAATCGCTGCCGCCGCCCAGCCCGAATAACTGTTGAGCATCGAGACCACGACCGGCATGTCCGCCCCGCCGATCGCCATGATCAGATGGCAGCCGATGGCGCCGGCTACCATCGCCACGACGATCATCGTCCAGATGCCCGCGCCGTTCAGGTAGAGCAACCCGAGGACGAGGCAGGCCGCCACCGCGCCGAGGTTGATCTGGTGGCGAAAAGGCAGCGTCAGCGCCTTGGAGTCGAGCTTGCCCGCCAGCTTGCCGTACGCGACGATCGAGCCGGTGAAGGTCAGCGCGCCGATGAACACGCCGAGGAACACCTCGACGCGCATGATGCTGAATTCCACCGGCGCCTTGTGCGCCAGCGTCGCCGCGAAGCCCGTAAGCTGGTCCACCGTCCCCGACGCCATCGCCTGGAGCGCGCGCGACGCCTCGATGTCGGCGTTCAGTCCGATGAAGACCGCAACGAGGCCGACGAGGCTGTGAAAACCCGCCACCAATTCGGGCATCTGGGTCATCTGCACGCGGGTCGCCGCGAATGCCCCGATTGCGCCGCCCACGACGATCATCGGGAGCAACAGCGCGTACCCGCCGACGCCCGGCCCGAAGATCGTCGCGAGCATCGCCAGACCCATGCCGATGATGCCGTACCAGATCGCGCGCTTGGCCTTCTCCTGGTTGGAGAGCCCGCCGAGTGCTAGGATGAAGAGGACGCCCGCCACCACGTAGGCGGCCGTGACAAGTCCGATGCTCATTTTCGCAGGCCCCTCAGCTCTTCTGGAACATGGCGAGCATCCGTCGCGTGACGAGGAAGCCGCCGAAGATATTGACCGACGCCATCAGGATCGACAGCGCCGCGAGCACGGTCACGACGCCGCTTGTCGAGCCGATCTGGAGCAGCGCGCCGAGAATGACGATCGAGGACACGGCGTTGGTGATGGCCATGAGAGGCGTATGCAACGAATGCGCGACATTCCAGATGACGTAGTAGCCCACGAAGCACGACAGCACGAAGACGATGAAATGCTGCATGAAACTCGCCGGGGCGACCGTGCCGATCAGGAGCAGCAGCGCGCCGCCCACCCCGAGCAGCATGGTCGTGCGGTTGCCGGCGGTTTTCAGTTCGGCCATTTCGCGCGCCGCCTTCGCCTCGCGCGTCTCCTCGACGACCTTCGGTTTCGGCTTTGCCGCGGCGATCGCCGCCACCTTGGGCGGCGGGGGAGGGAAGGTGATCTCGCCGGCGTTGGTGACGAGCGCGCCGCGGATGACGTCGTCCTCCATGTTGATAAACGCGACGCCGTCCTTCTTTGGCGTCAGGTCGTCGACCATGTGGCGGATGTTGGTCGAATAGAGCGTCGAGGACTGCGTCGCCATCCGGCTCGGATAGTCGGTGTAGCCGACGATCCGCACGCCGTTCGGGCTCTCGACGATCTGGTCGGGGACGGTCAGGTCGCAGTTGCCGCCACGCTCGGCGGCGAGATCGACGACGACCGAGCCGGATTTCATCGCCGCGACCATGTCTGCGGTCCAGAGCTTCGGCGCCGGACGACCGGGGATCAGCGCCGTCGTGATGACGATGTCGATCTCGGGCGCGAGTTCGAGGAACTTCGCGAGCTGCTTTTCGCGGAACTCGGGCGACGAAGGTGCTGCATAGCCCCCCGTGGCCGCGCCGTCCTGCGCCTCCTCGAAATCGAGGAATACGAACGCGGCGCCCATCGACTCGATCTGCTCGGCCACTTCCGGCCGGACGTCGAACGCGTAGGTGATCGCGCCGAGCGACGTCGCGGTGCCGATGGCGGCGAGCCCCGCGACGCCCGCGCCGACCACCAGCACCTTGGCCGGCGGCACCTTGCCCGCCGCGGTGATCTGCCCGGTGAAGAACCGGCCGAAGTTGGCGCCGGCTTCGATCACCGCGCGATATCCGGCGATGTTGGCCATCGAGCTGAGCGCGTCCATCTTCTGGGCGCGGCTGATGCGGGGGACCATGTCCATCGCAAGGGCGTTGACGCCCTTCGTCCGCAACGTCTCCAGCAGGTCGGGGTTCTGCGCCGGCCAGATGAAGCTGATCAGCGTCTGGCCCGGGCGGGCGTGCTCGATCTCGGCCGTATCCGGCGCGCGGACCTTCACCACGACGTCGGCCGCGGCCCAGAGATCGGCGGCGGTGGGGACGATCGTCACCCCCGCCTCGGCATAGGCCGCGTCCGAGAAGTTCGCGCCCTCGCCGGCGCCGGCCTCGACAAGGCAGTCGTAGCCGAGCTTCTTCAGCGCGAGCGCCGACTGCGGGGTCAACGCGACGCGCTTTTCCCCTTCGAATGTCTCCCTCGGGGCGCCGATCTTCACAGGCTCAAGCTCCTTGTTGGGCCACGCTCCGTGGGCAGTCGCCGCCTGCCCCCCGGTCGCGCGCTGGCGAACGTTCTGGGGTTCTAGGTGCGCCCATTGGCCGAGTCAATTTCGCGTGTGCGAAAGTATCGTTCGCGCGGCGGCGCGACGGCCGGCGCCGCCGCGCGGCTGGGAAAAGACCGGCCCTCTCAGCCGTGCAGTTTCGCGGCGATTTCCGCGACGCGCTTGCCCT
>JBBRUZ010000248.1:0-3895 GCA_038247355.1 Rhodobacterales bacterium | reverse complement strand
TCATCCTGGTGACGACCTTCGCGGTGGTGAACCTGCTCGTCGGTCTGGTGGTCAACTCGATGCAGGATGCGCATTCGCAGGAATCGAACGCGCTGACCGACGAGTATCGCGGCGCGGTGCTCGAGCGGCTCGCGGCGATCGAGGCGCGGCTCGATCTAGCGCTTGGCCAGGCGAAAGGCGGTGGCGGCGAGCCAGCCGGCGGCGAGGGCGAGCGCCACGGATAGGAGACCGTAGCGCAGCGGCTGGTCCTGCGCGAGGTTGTAGAGCCAGCGCTCGATCCCGGCCTTCTGCACGGTGATCGCGGTCTCGCCGCTGGAGATCACGGCGCGTTTGCGCACGAGGAAGAACTTCGCGACGTAGGTTCCCTCGACGAGGTTGGTCGGCAACGTGAAGCGGGTCTGGAACAGCGTCTGCTCGGCGAGGTTCACGCCGCCCTCGAGCCGCTCGTAGAGGCCGTTCGCGAGGCGCAGCCGCACGAACGCGTCGGTGAAATCGGACGTGTCGGTCAGCGTCGAATGGGCCCCGACGCGGCGCACGGTCTGATCGAGGCCGATCGCGTGGCGCAGGCGTTCGGTTTCGGTGAGGATATCGACGAGCGGCCGGGTCGTGGCGACGGCGTAGTAACCGGGGGCGTCGCGGACGCGCACGCCCTCGGTGTTGACCCAGATGCCGAACCGCCATTCCTTGCGGCGCACGGTCACCGTCTGCGGCGGGCCGGTGAGGGTGATGACGATGTCGAGCGCGCCTGCCCCCACGGGGATCGGCGAGTCGCGGCGGATGGCGCCGAACACCAGCACTTCGGAGCCGGTGAAGTTCGCGGTGAGCGCGATGTTGTCGGTCGAGACGCCGGTGACGACGGTTTCCTGCGCGGCGGCGGTGGCGGTCAGCAGCAACGCCGCGGCGAGGGCGGGAAGCGCGCGCATCTCAGCGCACCGTGATCGAATAGAGCTCTTCGGGGCGCAGCGCCAGGTCGAGCAGCAGGCGCAGGCCGACGCCGATGACGAGGAGCGCGAGCAGGATGCGCAACTGTTCGGCGCGCAGCCGGACGGCGAGGTTCGCGCCGACCTGGGCGCCGACGACGCCGCCGACCAGCAGCAGCAGCGCGAGCACGATGTCGACGGTCTGGTTGGTGACGGCCTGGAGGATCGCGGTGTAGCCGGTGACGAACAGGAACTGGAAGACCGAGGTGCCGATGACGACCTTGGTGGGCATCCCGATCAGGTAGATCATCGCGGGAACGATGATGAAGCCGCCGCCCACGCCCATCACCGCCGCGAGCACGCCGACGAGGAGGCCGATGCCGAAGGGCGGGATGGCGCTGACATAGAGCTGGGACGTGCGAAAGCGCAGTTTCAGCGGCAGGCCGTGCGCCCAGGTGTGGCGCTTGCGCGCGATCAGGATGGCGTTGGGGTCGCTGCGCCGGCGCAGTGCGCGCAGGCTCTCGGTCAGCATCAGCCCGCCGATGGTTCCGAGCAGCACGACGTAGAGCAGGCTGACCACCAGCTCGAACTGACCCTTGCGGCTGAGCAGCTGGAACAGCGCGACGCCAAGCGTCGAGCCGAGCAGGCCGCCGGCGAGCAGGACGAGGCCCATCTTGACGTCCACGGTCTTGCGCCGCAGGTGCACGAGCAGCGCGGAGAACGAGGAGCCGGCGATCTGGTTCGCCGCCGAGGCCACCGCGACCGCCGGCGGGATGCCGATGAAGAACAGCAGCGGCGTCAGGATGAAGCCGCCGCCCACCCCGAACATCCCCGACAGCACGCCCACCATCGCGCCGATGCCGAGCAGCAGGAACGCGTTGACGGAGATCTCGGCGATGGGGAGGTAGATCTGCATCGGTGGTCCCCTGCGGTTCGCCCGTGAAAGGCTAACGGGTCGGCCGCCGGAGATCACCCGGAATCTCGGGGGTAGCGGTCGCTGACCGGCTTGTCGGGATCGGCGCGGGGGGGGGGCCGCGCGGCCGCGTCGAAGTCGGGCGGATGTCGTACCCGAACCGCGGGCGAGCCACCCGCGCCGATCGTTCGCAGGTTTTCGCCCGCGGGTCATTTCACGGTTCTGTCAACGCGGTCGGGCTGTCGGCGCGACGGTCGCCGCGCTAGGGTCGCCGCGCGATCATTCAGGGGGGGAACACGATGACGTTTCGATCGACACGCGCCGCAGCGGCGCTCCTGTTCGCGACTGGCGCGCTGGCCGGTTGCGAGGGCGGCTTGACGTCGCCATTCCCGTCGCGCGGGGAGACGGACGCGTTCACGCCGATCCTGACCGAGGAGGCGTTCCGCGCGCAGGTCGTCGGTCGGGAGGTGGTCTATGCAAACGGCGCCGTCGGCTCGTACGGCGGCGACGGGACCTGGTCCATCGCCGACGGTGAGCGTATCCTCGGCGGCGGCGCCTGGACCTGGGAGGGCGACCGCTGGTGCCGCGAAGGGTCCACGTTCGAAGGCCCGGTCACGCCGGCCTGCGAAACCGTCGCCGTATCCGGCGCGGGCGTGCGCTTCACCCGCGACGACGGCGTCCAGGGCGCACTGCCCTTCCGCATCTGACGCGACGCCGCCCGCGCGGCGAGCCGCCCATCCGGCGTGGTGCGGCGCCCCCTGCGGCTCAGTGCAGCGCAGCTGAATGGGGGCGATGCGCGATCGCGGCGCCCGCCTCCTCGAGCGCTCGCGCGACGCGCAGGCAGAGATCCTCGCGCCACGGCGCTGCGATGATCTGCACGCCAAGCGGCATGCTCCCCGCCGCGAAGACCGGCGCGGTGGCGACGGGAAGGCCGATGCAGGAGAACGGCTGCGCGAGCACCCCGAGGCTCGGGCGCAGCATAACTTCGCGCCCGTTCAGCCGCAGCGAGCGTTCGCCGACGAAAGGGGCCGCGCAAGGGGTGGCGGGCGCGAGCAGCACATCGAACGACCAGAACGCCGCGAGCGCCTGGCCGAGCCACCAGCGCCGCACACGCTGGGCGCGGCTCGCCCAGGCCGCGGGCAGGATCGCCCCCGCGAGGAAGCGGTCGCGCGTGTCGGGGTCGAAGTCGTCCGCGCGGGTCCGCAACCGGTCCAGATGAAACGCGGCGCTCTCGGAGTTGGTGATGATGTAGGCCGCCGCCCGGCCGGCCTCCGCCGCATCGAGGCTCAGCGCGCCGATCTCGGCCGCGCCGGCCAGCGCTTCGGCCGCGCGCGATACCGCGGCCAGCGCGCCGTCTTCGGCGTTCGCCCGGAACCAGCCGCCGAGCACGCCGATCCGCAGGCCCCCGGCGCCGAAGTCGATGCCGGGGGTCACCTCCTCGACCGCGCGGTCGGCGCAGCAGTGATCGGCCGGGTCCGGGCCTTGCAGCGCGTCGTAAGCCAGCGCCAGATCGCGCGCGGTCCGGGCGAACGGCCCGACGTGGTCGAGGCTGTCGACGAACGGAAACGTTCCCGCGCGGCTCAGCCGCCCATAGGTCGGCTTCAGGCTGAACACGCCGCAGAGCGCCGCGGGCACGCGCAGCGAGCCGTTGGTGTCCGAGCCGAGCGATATCGGCGCCATCCCGGCGGCGGTGGCGGCGCCTGACCCGGAGGACGACCCGCCCGACATCCGTTCGGGGTCGTGCGGATTGCGGCAGACGCCGTCATGCGCGTTCTCGCCGGTGAAGTCGTACGCGTATTCGCCCATGTTGAGCGCGCCGATCAACACCGCGCCTGCGGCGTTCATCCGCCGCACAAGCTCGGCGTCGGCGGTGGCGGGCGCGCGGTCGCGGTTGATCCGCGCGCCGCAGCGCGTGGGCAGCCCCGTCACGTCGAACAGGTTCTTGACCGCGAACGGCACGCCCGCCAGCGGCCCGAGCGCCGCACCCGCTGCGCGCGCCGCGTCGAGCGCCGCGGCCTCGCGCAGCGCCCGCTCGGCGGTCACGTCGGTATAGGCGTTGATC
>JBBRUZ010000247.1:0-3962 GCA_038247355.1 Rhodobacterales bacterium | reverse complement strand
GGGCGCGAAGGTGACGGAGCCGGTCACGCCCGCATAATCGCTTCCGGTCCCGGCGCTCCGGTCGATCGTCCGGTAGCTGACGGTGACCGGAACGTTGGCGGACCGGTCGAGGACTACGGCGAACCTGGCGAAACCGTCGCTCTCATCGACGAACACATCCCCGACGCTGGCGATCGGCGCGCGGTCGGCCCGGTCGTTGTCGATGATCGTGACCATCGCAAACCGATCGGTGACGCTCAGCCCCACGCCATTCGTGAACGCGACGCCGAAATGTTCCGGCCTCCCGACCGAGCCGTCGTTGTTGATCGGAACGGACATCGTCTTGAGCGTCTGGCCCGGCGCAAAGGTCAGCGTCGTCGGGCTGTAACCTTCGTAGTCGAGCGAATTCGCGTTCCAGTTGAACGTGCTGAACGTGACCGACGCGGCGGCGGCGGAGGGCGCGCTCAGACGGAAGACCAGCGTCGCGACGCCGGTTTCGTCGCCTTCGCCGATCACGACGTCATCGACCCTGAGGATTGGGGTCGCCGCCGCGGCTGCGTCGCTGACGCCGATCGTCGCGGTCGCCACCCGGTCGCCGAGCTGCGCCCCGGCGATCCCGCTGATGCCGGTCAGCTCGAAATCGAACGTCTCCAGACCTTCGGAAGCCGCGTCGTCGAGGATCGGGACCGAGATGGTCTTGGCCGTCTGCCCGGCGCTGAACGTGACCGACGAGACCGTTCCGGAGAAGTCCGAACCCGCGACGGCGGTCTTCGAAACCGTCCGGTAGCTGACGGTGACCGGCACGTTCGCGGCGCGATCGAGCGTTACGGTGAAGGTCGCGAGGCCGTCGCGCTCATCCACGAAAACGTCCGCGACGCTCGCGATCGGCGCTCGATCCGAACTGTCGTTATCGATGATCGTCCCGACCGCGACGGTTCGACCGAGCAACATGCCGCTCGGCGCGCTCAGGATGGCGAAGAACGTCTCGGCGCTTTCAACGCTGGCGGAATTGAGTATAGGGACCTCGAACGTCCTTACCGTCTGGTTGGCGTTGAAAATGAGGGTCTGGTTCTGTCCTATATAGTCCAGCGAGTTTGCCGTCCCGTTCTGGGTCGAAATCTGGACGCTCGTCACGACGCCGACGGGCTCCGAGAGCCTGACGGTAAAACGCATCACTCCGTTCAGTTCATCGACGATAGAGTCATATATCGAAACATAAGCAACCATTTCGCCCCTCCTTGAAATTCAAGGACAGGTTACGCGGAACTCGAATTAAATCAACTTATTCTGTGGTGCATGAGAGCCGTCACATGAAATACGGGCGAACAAAAATCCACGAGCGACGCCAGGCGCTGCGCCCCAATTGCGTCATGCGAGCGTCCGCCGGTCCCGATAACCGGCAGCGCCCGCCCCGAGGCCGAGTTCAGAACCCGAGCCCCTCGTACTTCTTCTTGAACTTCGAGACCCGACCGCCGGCGTCCATCAGCTTCTGGCTGCCGCCGATCCAGGCGTGGTGGACGCTGGGATCGATCTCGAGCGAAAGCGTCTGTCCTTCCGCGCCATAAGTCGAACGGGTGCGATAGGTCGTGCCGTCGACGAGCTTGACGTCGATGAAGTGATATTCGGGGTGAATGCCCTTGCGCATCGTCGTGCTCCTCAGACCTTGGCTTCGGTGGTTTTCAACTCGCGGTAGTTGGTCTTCTCGACGATGCGGGCCGATTTGCCGCGACGATCGCGCAGGAAGTACAGCTTGGCGCGGCGCACCTTGCCGCGCCGGACGACCGTGATGCTGTCGATATTGGGCGAGTGCAGCGGAAAGACCCGCTCCACGCCCTCGCCGAAGCTGATCTTGCGGACGGTGAAGCTCGCGGCGATGCCGTGGCCGTTGTTGCGGCCGATGCATACGCCCTCGTAGGCCTGCACGCGCGAGCGGGTCCCCTCGGTGACCTTGTAGCCGACGCGGACCGTGTCGCCGGCCGAGAAATCGGGGATGTCCTTGCCCAGCGCCTTGATCTGCTCGGCCTCGAGCATCTGGATCATGTTCATGCGTCGTCGTCCTTCGATGTCCCGCCTGAGGCGGTGATTGCTGCGTCCGAGAGCTCTGCGTCTCCTGCCGGGTCCTGATAGGCCCGCCAGAGATCGGGACGGCGTATTCGTGTCAGCCGCTCGGCCTGGGACCGCCGCCAGGCGGCGATTTCGCCGTGATGCCCCGAGAGGAGAACCTCGGGTATCCTGCGGCCTTCCCATTCGGTCGGGCGGGTGTATTGCGGAAACTCCAGAAGGCCGCGCGAGAAACTCTCCTCGACAGCCGACTCGGCGTTCCCGAGAACGCGCGGTATAAGCCGGACCGCCGCATCGATCAAGGCCATCGCTGCGATCTCGCCGCCGGTCAGGACGAAATCGCCCAGGCTGATCTCCTCGAGGCCGCGCGCCTCGATCACCCGCTCGTCGAGGCCCTCGAACCGCCCGCACAGCAGCGTCACCCCGCGGCCGGCCGCAAGCCGCCGAACGCGGGCTTGCGTCAGCGGCCGGCCGCGCGGCGACAGGTGGACGAGCGGCCAGTCGGCGCCAGGCTGCTCGGCCGCGGCGTCGAGCGCCGCCGCCACGACGTCGGGCTTCAGCACCATTCCCGCGCCGCCACCCGAAGGGCTGTCATCGACTGTGCGATGCCGGTCGGTCGCGAAGTCGCGGATCTGCACGGGCGCCAGCCGCCACAACCCGTCCGCCAGCGCGCGTCCGGTGATCGACCGTCCGAGCGGCCCGGGGAACATCTCGGGGTGGAGCGTCAGCACCCGAGCGGTCCAGGGCGTCATTCGAACGCCGTGTCCTCGAAACGCACGCGCCGTCCCACAGCCCGATCGCGGGCGCCGATCCACGCAATCTGGTCGATCGTAACCGTCATTCGGGCTCGTCCGCCAGTCCCGGCGGCGGATCGACGATCATCGTCCGGCGCGTGAGATCGACGGTAGGCACGACCGCGCGGGTGAACGGCAGCACCACGACCGGCCGTCCGGGCCGCACGATCTCGACAAGGTCCCCCGCGCCGTGGTCGTGCACCGCGTGAACCCGGCCGAACGCGGCGCCCCCGGTATCGAGCACCTCCATGCCGATCAGATCGGCATGATAGAACTCATCATCGGGCAGGTCCGGCAGGCGACCTCGCGGCGCGTAGAGCCGCGTCCCCTTCAACGCCTCGGCCTGCTCACGGGTCTCGACCCCGGTCAGCCGGGCGGCGAACGCGCCGTTCAGCGGGCGGATGAGCGTCACGCCGAAGCCGCGGCCGTCCTCGGTCACCAGCGGGGCGTAGTCGGCGATGGCCTCGGGCGCCGCGCAGAAGCTCTTGAGCCGGACGGCTCCCTGCACGCCCCAGGCGCCGCCGAGGGCGCCGAGGCAGATCAGGTCGTTCGTTTCGCCCGACGCCACGCCGTCACCCGGCGGCGGCGGCCGCCGCCTTGGCGTCGCGGGCCTTGACGCGCTCGAGCGCCGCCTTGCCGGGCAGACCGGACTTGGGGTTGTCGCGCGCCGACTTCGGCAGGACGCCGGCGGCTTCGAGCATCCGGGCGACGCGGTCGGTCGCCTGGGCGCCCTGGCCGAGCCAGTACTGGATGCGCTCGAGGTCGAGCTTCACGCGGCTCGCATCGTCTTTGGGGAGCAGCGGGTCGTAGGTGCCAAGCTTCTCCAGAAACCGGCCGTCGCGGGCCGAACGGCTTTCGGCGGCGACGACGGCGTAATGCGGACGTTTCTTGGACCCGCCGCGGGCGAGCCGTATCTTCATGGCCATGGGGTTTCTCCTGTTATGGCTGCTGTTATGGCTGCGTGGTCCCGGAAGCCGGCCGGGCGCCGTTTTCGAGTTGAACCTCGTGATGCCTGATGACTTCCGAGATGATGAAGCTCAGGAATTTCCGCGCGAACAGCGGGTCGAGATCGGCCTCCGCCGCCAGCCGCTCCAGCCGGGCGATCTGATCGGCCTCGCGCGCAGGATC
>JBBRUZ010000246.1:0-3980 GCA_038247355.1 Rhodobacterales bacterium | reverse complement strand
AGAAGGTCTACTTCTACTGGCTGGAGAACATCGAGCCGTGGTGCATCTCGCGGCAGTTGTGGTGGGGGCACCAGATCCCTGTCTGGTTTGGCCCATCGCTGAAAAATGACCCGATTATCGCGGAAAGAGAGCCTATCGATCGCGACCTTCCAAGGGAGTTTTGCGCACTAGACCAAGTAGAAGCTGTTCGCCAAGCGCAAGCGTATTACGGTGAAGAGTTTTGGGTTTTCTGCGACTCCCAGCGGCCTGCTGGTTACTCCCGATCGCATATTGGCGGCACCAAGCCACACTGGGTGAACCTTTACCGCGACCCCGACGTCCTCGACACCTGGTTCTCCTCCGGCATCTGGCCCCTCGGCACGCTCGGCTGGCCCGACGATACGGACGAACTGAAGCGCTTCTACCCCACCTCCGTCCTCGTCACCGGCTTCGACATCCTGTTCTTCTGGGTCGCGCGGATGATGATGATGCAGCTGCAGCTGACCAAGGACTGGCCGGTCCCCGACGCCGATAAGGTCCCGTTCCGCGATGTCTACATCCACGCCCTCGTCCGCGACGAGAAGGGCAAGAAGATGTCAAAATCGCTCGGCAACGTCCTCGACCCGCTGGAACTGATCGACGAGTACGGCGCCGATGCGGTGCGCTTCACCCTTGCCTCGATGGCCGCGATGGGGCGCGACCTGAGGCTCAGCAAGGACCGCATCGCAGGCTACCGCAACTTCGGCACAAAACTGTGGAACGCCGCCCGCTTCGCCGAAATGAACGGCTGCAAACCGGACCCCGCGTTCGATCCAGCCTCCGGCACCCTCACCGCGAACCGCTGGATCGTCGGCGAGACCGGACGACTGCGCGAGACCCTCGACACGGCGCTCGCCGCCTACCGGTTTAACGACGCCGCCGCAGCGCTCTACGCCCACGTCTGGGGCAAGGTCTGCGACTGGTACGTCGAACTCGCGAAGCCGCTGTTCAATGACCCCGAAGCCGCGGAAGAAACCCGCGCGACGATGGCCTGGGTGCTCGATCAGTGCCTGATCCTGCTGCATCCGTTCATGCCGTTCATCACCGAGGCGCTGTGGGGCCAGATCGCTTCGCGCCCGAAGCTGCTCGTCCACACCGATTGGCCGGGCTATGGCGCCGAACTGGTGGAACCGTCGGCCGACGCCGAAATGGGGTGGGTGATCGGCCTGATCGAGGAGATCCGCTCGCTGCGGGCGGCGATGCGCGTGCCGGCCGGGGCGAAGACCGCGCTGGTCGAGCTGGCGATGCGCGAGGAGCAGGGCGCGGCGCTCGAGCGGAACCGGACGCTGGTGGCGCGGCTGGCGCGCGTCGAGCAGTTCGAGCGCGCGAACGCGGCGCCGCAAGGGGCGGTGACGCTTACGGTCGGGGGCGCGACCTTCTGCCTTCCACTGGCCGACGTGATCGACATCGCCGCGGAGCGCGAGCGGCTGTCGAAGGCGGTGGAGAAACTCGACAAGGAGGCTTCGGGTCTGCGCGCGAAACTCGCGAACGCGGCGTTCGTCGCCCGCGCCCCGGAAGAGGTGGTCGACGAAAACCGGACACGGCTGGCGGCGATCGAAGCGGAGATCGCGATCCTGTCGGCGGCGCTGGCCCGGCTGGCGGCGCTCTGATGGCGCGGCTGACGCCGCTCGCCGCCGCCCTGCCCGCGTCCGTGCCGTTCGTCGGACCCGAGGCGCAGGAACGTGAGCGCGGGGCGGCGTTCCGGGCGCGGCTCGGGGCGAACGAGAGCGTGTTCGGGCCGTCGCCGCGGGCCGTGACCGCGATCGCCGAGGCTGCGGAGGGCGCGTGGCGTTACGGCGACCCGGAGGCGCACGACCTGCGCGCGGCGCTCGCGGCCCACCACGGCGTGGCGCCGGCCAACGTAATGATCGGCGAAGGCATCGACGCGCTGCTCGGCAACCTCGTGCGGCTGCTGGTCGACCCTGGCGCGCCCGTGGTGACCTCGCGCGGCGCCTATCCGACGCTCAACTATCACGTGACCGGCTTTGGCGGCGTGCTGGAGACGGTCGCCTACCGCGACGACGCCGAGGACCCGGAGGCCCTGCTCGCGGCGGTGCGGGCGACCGGGGCGCGGCTCGTCTATCTCGCGAACCCCGACAATCCGATGGGAAGCTGGCGCGGCGCGGCGGAGATCGCCGACCTGGTTGCGGGGTTGCCTGCCGATGCGGTGCTGTGCCTTGACGAGGCCTACGCCGACTTCGCGCCGGCGGCCGCGATCCTTCCGATCGATCCCGACGAGCCGCGGGTGATCCGGATGCGGACCTTCTCGAAAGCCTACGGGCTGGCCGGCCTGCGGGTCGGATACGCGCTGGGGAACGCCGCATTGATCGCCGCCTTCGAGCGGGTGCGCAATCATTTCGGCGTGAACCGGATCGGCCAGGCGGCGGCGATCGCGGCGCTGGCGGACCCGGCGTGGCTGCGCCGCGTCGTTGCTGAAGTCACCAGCGCAAAGGCGCGCATCGCCGCCATCGCCGCCGCAAGCGGGCTGCGGGCGCTGCCTTCGGCGACGAATTTCGTCTCGATCGATTGCGGCGGCGACGGACGCTTCGCGCGCGACGTGCTGAACGGCTTGATCGCGCGGGGGGTGTTCGTTCGCATGCCTGCGGTCGCGCCGCTGAACCGCTGCATCCGGATCACCGCCGGCGGGCCGCAGGACCTCGCGATCCTCGGCGCGGCCCTGCCCGAAGCGGTCGAAGTCGCGCGGGGCGCCGGAACGATCGGATGATACTCGGCGTTCGCACCACGCGCACCGGCTCCTGACCCACCCCGGCGCCCGAAGACCCAGCCCCGCACCTCCCGACAGCATTCCGGCTCGCACGTCGATCGCTTTGGCCCTTGCCACCCCGCGGGGAGTCGATTAGGCAACGGTGCTGGATGCGGGCGTAGCTCAGGGGTAGAGCATAACCTTGCCAAGGTTAGGGTCGAGAGTTCGAATCTCTTCGCCCGCTCCAAACGAAAACAAGGCCTAACGGCACGCGGCTAAGACGAAAAAAAAGACGGTCTGGTTCGATATCTGGTTCGAAACCCTCCGTTAAGCTCTGCGCGGCCGTGATTCGGTCGTCCGCGGCACTGACCGAGTTTTTGCCCCAAACTCGGTCGGTGCGGTGAGTCCCAGCGCGAGGTGCAACACCGTTGACGGATGAGGTATCCGTCTGTCGTCAAACAGAAAAAGGTGTTGCCATGTCGCTTCCGAGACGAGCCGGCTTGGATGGCGCGCCGCGTCACTTTGGTCGGCATGCGTGAGCCAGTTCCGACCGACGATTTCCTAGTATTCGGAGTCCGGCGAAGCGCCGGGGCCAACCGCCCAGAAGCAGATCGTCGAGCACCTTCCCAACCTCTTGCCAGAGCTCGCCGACGTCTTGACCGATGCTGGTCTTGCCCTGGGTCCCCGGCGAGCCGCCACGCGCCCCAGGGCTCGCGCACGAGCTCCACGCCGAGGCGCCATGACGCGACGTATCCGGTCCGGCCGGAATGCGTTGATCTCGACCGCAAGCACGGCGGCGGCCCGGCGCAGGCGCTCTGCCGCCGCCGACCAGGCCGGCAGGCCCTTCGCGGCAGACCGGAGCCGGCCGATCGCCTCCGCGATCACCATGAAGCCGCCGCGCTCCTCGAGATCGGCGATGCGCGCCACCTTGCGCTTGTCGACGCGCGCGGCCCTGTTCGCTGCGACGAACCGCATCTCCCGCAGGCCGTCGAGTTTCGAGTCGCCGACTTCCCCGTGAAGGCCGAGGCCGATAAGCCCGTCGAGATACGTCCCGATCGTCCGGTAATGCTCCCCACGCTCCACCAGCGCCTCGAAGAGCGAGCAGGTGTCAAAGGCTGAACGAAAACCGGCCACGGGACGGCGCAGAACCAGGCCAGTGGCGAGGCGCCAAGCGCCATGGCGCGCGCGCTTGCTACATAGCTGGCGCATGCCATGGCGCTTTGGCCCACCGGGCCAAATCTGCGCGGGGTGATCAGGT
>JBBRUZ010000245.1:0-3985 GCA_038247355.1 Rhodobacterales bacterium | reverse complement strand
GCGCGATCGCGGCGGCGACCCGCACGCGGGGTTTTCCGCGGCGTTGCGGGGCGTTCGCCTCCGGAACGTCGACCAGTTCGGGCGCGTCGACGGCGTCGATCACTTCGCCGAAGGGGGACGCGCCTACCAGCGCGGGGGCGGGCGCGTCATCGCCTGATTTGCTGCGCACGCGTCGGCGCGACTTGGTGCGCTCGACCTGCGCCTCCTCGGGCCGCTCGACCGGCTGGGCCGGAACGTCGCCGGCCGGAGCGGCCGCCTGCGGCTCGGGCTCATCTTCCGCGGCGTCGTCTCCATCGGATGCGCCTTCGCCCTCGGGGCGCGGCCCGCCGCGCCGGCGCCGGCGCCGACGACGCTTGCCATTCGGTTTCTCGGCGGCGGCGTCCGTGGACCCGTCGGTTTCTGCCGCATCGCCGGTGGCGACTACGCCTTCCTCGTCCACCTCGTCCACCTCGTCGGGCTCGATCTCGGCGTCGATCTCGTCGTCGTCGGGATAGGCCACCTTGGGCAGGTCGAACGTCGGGGCGACCGGAATGATCCGCGAGGCCGTCTTGAAGCGTTCGATCCGGTAGTCGGGGCTGATCAGCCCGGCTTCGCCCTCGATCCGCACCGACAGACCGAAGCGGAATTCGATGGTGGCGATATGCTCGCGCTTCTGATTGAGCAGGTAGTTCGCGATCTCGACGGGCGCCACGATCAGCACTTCCTTGGAGCGCTGGCGGACGGCCTCCTCCTCGATCTCGCGCAGCAGCGCCAGCGCCATGCTGTCGTCCGAGCGGACGCGCCCGGTGCCGTGGCAATGCGGGCAGGACTTGGTGGTGGCCTCGATCATGCCGGGGCGCAGCCGCTGGCGCGACATCTCCAGCAGGCCGAAGCCCGAAATTCGTCCGATCTGGATGCGGGCGCGGTCGGACTTGAGCTTTTCCTTCAGCTTCTTCTCGACGGCGGCGTTGTTGCGCCGGTCCTCCATGTCGATGAAGTCGATGACGATCAGGCCCGCGAGGTCGCGCAGGCGCATCTGGCGCGCGGCTTCCTCGGCCGCCTCCATGTTGGTCTTGAGCGCGGTATCCTCGATCGAAGCCTCGCGCGTGGCGCGTCCCGAGTTCACGTCGACGGCGACGAGCGCCTCGGTGACGTCGATGACGATGTAGCCGCCGGACTTGAGCTGCACCACCGGGTTGAACATGGCGCTGAGATAGCTCTCGACCTGAAAGCGCGAGAACAGCGGCAGAGGTTCGGCGTAATGCTTGACGTTCTTGGCGTGCGACGGCATGAGCATTCTCATGTAGTCCTTGGCTTCGCGGTAGCCGCGTTCGCCGTCGATCAGGATTTCGTCGATGTCGCGGTTGTAGAGATCGCGGATGACGCGCTTGATCAGCGAGCCTTCCTCGTAGATCGGTGCGGGCGCGATGGATTTGAGTGTCAGGTCGCGGATCTGTTCCCATTGACGCAGCAAATATTCGTAGTCGCGCTTGATCTCGGTCTTGGTGCGATTCGAGCCTGCCGTGCGGATGATCAGGCCGGCGCCTTCGGGAACGGTGATGGAGGACGAGATCTCCTTCAGTTTCTTGCGGTCCGCGACATTGGTGATCTTGCGGGAGATCCCACCCCCGCGCGCGGTGTTGGGCATCAGCACGCAGTAGCGGCCGGCGAGCGACAGGTACGTGGTCAGCGCCGCGCCCTTGTTGCCGCGCTCCTCCTTTACGACCTGCACGAGCAGGATCTGGCGGACCTTGATGACTTCCTGGATCTTGTAGCGGCGCTGATGCGGCTTGCGCGCGCTGCGCTCCTCGGCAACGTCGTCGCCGCCGACGGACTCGTACTCATCGGATGCCGCGTCCGGATCGTCGTGGACAGGCTCATCGAAGACATCGACGTCGATCTCGCCCGAGGCGGCATTGGGCGGGGGCACGTCGTCGAGGCCGGCGTTGTCCGCGTTGTCAAGGTCGCCGTCCGGCCCGGCGTCGAGCACCGGCATCGGGTCCGTCGGCGCGGTCGCGTCCTCGACGCGCTCGGAAATCGTCGCGTCCTCGACGCGCTCGGAAATCGTCGCGTCCTCGACGCGCTCGGAGACCATCGCGTCATCGCGCGCGACCGCTGCAGCGGCCTGGGTCGGCTTGCGGCCGCGCGTGCGGGTCCGGGGCTTCGGCCGCGCCGCGGCTTCTTCTTCCTCGCGGACGGCTTCGGCCTCCTCGCGCAGCAACGCTTCCCGATCGGCCTTCGGGATTTGGTAATAATCGGGATGGATTTCCGAGAACGCGAGGAACCCATGCCGGTTCCCGCCGTATTCGACGAATGCCGCCTGCAACGACGGCTCCACCCGGGTCACCTTGGCGAGATAGATGTTCCCGGCGAGTTGGCGTTTGTTCAGCGATTCGAAGTCGAATTCGTCAACTTTGTTTCCGTCCACCACGACAACGCGGGTTTCCTCCGCATGGGTGGCGTCGATCAGCATTTTCTTGTTCATGGGTTCTTTCGGGAAGGCGCGCCAGAGCCGACCCCGCTGGGCCGCATCCGACGCGCGCATCGATTGTTGAGAGTGGGGCGCCGAACACGGCCGATCGTCCCGGGCTCTGTCTCGAGCCGGTAGCTGCGATCGATCTGGTTCCGGCGCGTCCCACCGCGGTTTGTCTCCGGCGCTTCGCACATGTATCGCGACGAGGCGGCCATTCTGTCCGGGCTTGCGCCCAGCAATTTCCTTGCGGCGCGAACGCCTGTCGCCGATATGCCGGGATCGCGACGGACATGTCTGTTGTCTTGCAATACCGCGAACTTGCGACGAATACGAGCGTGGCGCGGACGTGTCAAATCCAAGCCATCGCCTCTCACATAGTCACGCCCGAATGAAAATGACAAATGGTTTCTGCACCGAATTTCGGCGAATTGGTCGCATCGCGACAAACGCGGGAGCGCGTCAGTGGCGACTAGGATGGCGGCGGCGGTGGTTCGCGGATCGCTCGCGGCCTCCACGGGGCGGATGACGGAGGGGTTTTTTGACCTTTCGCGCCCGGTTCGGTAAGCTACCGCAAAATTGCGCGGGGGTCAGAATCGTGTTGCGTGGCGCGTTGAGCTTTTTCGGGTTCATTTTCAGCTGGCTGGCGATCGGCTCGATCATGGGGCTCGGGGTGCTGGCCGGCGTGTTCTACATCTACGGGCGCGACCTGCCCGATCATGCCCAGCTCGCCCGCTACGAGCCACCGACGCTGAGCCGGATCTATTCCGGCGAGGGCGAGATGATGGACGAGTTCGCGCGCGAGCGACGGATCTTCACGCCGATCGACGAGATCCCCGGTCCGATCAAGCAGGCGTTCATCGCGGCCGAGGACAAGAACTTCTACAATCACGCAGGTTTCGATCCGATTGGGATCGCGGCGGCGATCTTTCAGGCGGCGCAGGGCGAGCGGCTGCGCGGGGCGTCGACGATT
The DNA here is from genome assembly GCA_038247355.1 of Rhodobacterales bacterium. GTDB lineage: Bacteria > Pseudomonadota > Alphaproteobacteria > Rhodobacterales > Rhodobacteraceae > Amaricoccus. The sequence continues at coordinate 563 of JBBRUZ010000245.1, read as the reverse complement.
ACCCAGCAGGTGATGAAGAACTTCCTGTTGACCGGCGACCGCTCGGGCGAGCGCAAGATCAAGGAGATCATCCTCGCGACCCGGCTCGAGTCGACGCTGACCAAGGACAAGATCCTCGAGTTGTACCTCAACGAGATTTTCCTCGGGCAGAACAGCTACGGGGTGACGGCGGCGGCGCAGGTTTACTTCGCGAAGTCGCTCGAGGAGCTTTCGCTGGCCGAGATCGCCTATCTCGCGGCGCTGCCACAGGCGCCGAGTGTGCTGCACCCGGTGCGCGAGAAGCCGCGGGCCATCGCCCGGCGGAATTACGTGATCGGCCAGATGCGCGAGAACGGCTTCGTCACCGAGGAGGCGTCGCTCGCTGCGCAGGCCGAGGACCTGGTCACCGTGCAGAGCGGCGACATTCCGTCGGCCCGCGGCGAAATGCCGCCTCGCGATTATTTCACCGACGAGATCCGCCGACAGTTGTCCGCGAGCCTCGGCGACGAGCAGCTGTTCACCGGCGGCCTCACCATCCGCGCCACCGTCGACCCCGACCTGCAGACGGTGGCGGCGAAGGCCTT
>JBBRUZ010000244.1:0-3996 GCA_038247355.1 Rhodobacterales bacterium | reverse complement strand
GGCGCTGGCGGCGTCGCAGACGCTTCCCGAGGGCAACGCCTTTCGCGCCGATGTCGCGGGATCGGCGCGCACGCTGTTCTGGGTCGGACTGGGGTTGATCCCGGTCGCGGCCTACGCGGTTCTGGTGCGCCGCCTGCGCCGCAGGTCGGGGTCGGACGCGGCCGATCCGCCGCCGCGCCCGCAAGGCCTGGTGCAGTTCGCCGACGATGACGCGCTGGCGGCCGACACCGCCGCGGGGCTGGCGGCGGAGACCGGCGCGATGCAGGGCGATCCGGTCTCGCTCGGCTGGCGGGCGGCGGACGGGTCGCTGGCGGGCCATCTGCGCCTGCGGATCCGCGGCGACGCGGCCGAGATCGAGATGCTGTGGGTCGAGCCCGGCCAACGCCGCCGCGGCGTCGGATCGGCGCTGCTGCACGCCGCCGAAGGCGAGGCGGCTGCGCGCGGCGCGCGGACCAGCGGCGCGCTGGTCGGCGACTGGCAGGCGCCCGGCTTCTTCAAGTGCGCGGGCTATTCCTCCGGCGAGGCGCACTGTCTCGGGGCCGGACGCAGCCGGGCCTGGATGGAGAAGCGGCTGTGAGCCTCGGCCCCGCGCAACTGGAGCGCTACGCCCGGCATATCGTGCTGCGCGAGATCGGCGGGCCGGGCCAGCGGCGGCTGCGCGCAGCGCGGGTGCTGGTGGTGGGCGCGGGCGGCCTCGGCTGCCCGGCGCTTCTCTACATGGCCGCCGCGGGCATTGGCGCGCTCGGGATCGTCGACGACGACGCCGTCGCGCTGTCGAACCTCCAGCGCCAGATCCTCTACGGCGTCGCCGACATCGGCGCGCCGAAGGTCGACCGGGCCGCGGCGGCGCTGGCCCGGCTCGATCCGGACATCGCGGTGGAGCCGCACGCGCTGCGCCTCGATGCGGGGACCGCCGCCGCGCTGATCCCGCGCTATGACGTCGTGCTCGACGGCACGGACAATTTCGCCACCCGCTACGTGGTGAACGGGGTCTGCGTCGCGGCCGGCAAGCCGCTGATCTCCGCCGCGATGGGCCAGTGGGAAGGCCAACTCGGCCTCTATCATCCGGCGGGCGGCGGACCCTGCTACCAGTGCCTGTTCCCTGAAGCCCCGGCGCCAGGCCTCGCGCCGTCCTGCGCGGAGGCCGGCGTGATCGGCGCCTTGCCCGGCGTGATGGGCGCGATGATGGCGCTGGAAGCGATCAAGCTGATCGCGCGCACCGGGGGCGACCTGCGCGGCCGGCTGCTGATCTACGATGCGCTGCATGCCGACATGCGGCGCATCGGCATCCGCGCGCGGGACGATTGTGAGGTGTGTCGCGGCATGGGGCTTCAAAAGCCGGCAGCGGTGCGCTAGATTGAAGAGTGGCGGGTTCTGGCCTTCGCGTCAGCGCTCAAATCCTAGTGGCCGTAAACATTCTTGAGGGAGCTGGCTCTGTGACTGGTTCTGGCCTATCACACCCGGCGCCCACCTGGTCAACCAGGCTCTCAAGGATTAGCAGCCGCAACGGTCGCGCCGGGCCCGCCGCTCCGCTCCGCCCATGACCGACGTCGCCGACGCGAAGAAGGCGGCACGCGCCGCAGCGCTGGCGTTACGCGAAACGCTGCATCGCCACCGGTCCGGCGCGGGCCGCCAGGCCGCCGCCCATGCGTTGCGCGTGATCGGCGCGCTGCGCGACGTCCGCATGGTCGCCGCCTATCTGCCGTTTCGCAGCGAGATCGATCCGCGCCCGGCGATGCTGGCGCTGTCGGGCCTCGGTTTCGACGTCTGCGTCCCGGTTATCGACGGTCGCGGCCTGCCGCTGCGCTTTCGGGTCTGGACGCCGGGCGCGCTGGTGACGCGCGGCGCGTTCGGCGTCGCCGTCCCCGCCGAGGGCGTCTGGGCGTCGCCCGACGCGCTGCTCCTGCCGATGCTCGCGTTCGACGCGGAAGGGTGGCGCCTTGGATATGGTGGCGGGTTCTATGACCGGACGCTTTCCCAACTGCGCGCCGAACGTCCGATCGCAGCACTCGGTTTCGCCTATGCCGGACAGGAGGTCGCCGCCGTTCCCCATGACGCGACCGACGCGCGGCTCGATGCGCTCGTGACCGAAACCGGATCGAGATGGGTCGCGCCGGCGCGTTCGCTCGGGGTCGGCGCGGCGTCGGTTCCGAGCCGGGCCTGACCGCCGACGCGTTCGCCGATCTCCCGACCCAGGTCATTGGCGCGTCATCGGTCCCGGCCGCACCGGGCGACCGCCCGATCCTCGGTTCGTGGCGCTGTTCGAGCTAGCGCGATAACCGACTTCGGTCCCTCTGGTCGTTGATCAGCATCCGCGAATATCCGCTGGTGCGACGATGCATCAGGGACACGAGGTTGATCATGATCCCGATGAACCGCCCTTCCTCGACGTGAAGCTTCCGCGACGCGCTCCAGGTCAGACCAAGGCGTCGCAGGCCGAGATCGCGCCGATTGTCGCCGACCTCCACGCCTGGATGATCGCCGAGCGTGCCCGGCTCGCGCCACGCGCCGGTCGCCAAGGCGATGGACTACATGCTGACCCGCTGGGACGGCTTCGCCGGGTCCTGGCCGATGGAAGGATCTGCATCTCGAACAACGCGGCGGAACGCGCCCTGCGCAATGTCCGGACGCGACTCCATCTAGGACCGCCGATGGTCGAGCGGTGCCTCGAATGCGGCCCCGGAGCCTGACCGCGCCCGCGCGGGCGTAGTCACGGTAAGGCCGGCCCATCAACTCACCGAGACCACTCTGGGGTGTCGTAACAAGAAGCACCGCGCCGCGAACGGACGGCATCACCTCAGGGAGGCTCCCGCCATGACAAGTGGATCGACTACTCGACGCAATCTGCTCGCCGGTGGCGCGCTCGTCGCTGCAACGTTCGCGCTCGGCCGCAGAGCACGCGCAACCCCCGTCGCGAACGCCGCTCCGCCCGAACTCGTCGACGCGCCCTTCGCCTTCGAGGTACAACGGACCGAGGGGGAATGGCGCGCGATGCTGACGGAAGACGAATTCGCGATCCTGCGTGAAGGCGTCACCGAGTGGCCCACGACAAGCCCGCTCTGGAATGACTACAGCGCAGGCGAGTTCGGCTGCCGGGGGTGCGCTCTGCATCTCTACAGTTCAGACAATCGAGCGCCAATCGAGAAGGGCTGGGTATTCTTCTATCACTCCCAGCAGAACGCAGTGCTTACTGATATTGACAGCGGCAACCCATACTCGATGGCGGCGGACAGCAGCGAGAGCCTGATCGAAGGGCATTGCCGCCGCTGTGGCAGCCACCTTGGTCACATCCTGTTGGTCGAGGGCGAGATCGTCCACTGCATCAACGGCACAAGCCTGGTATTCAAGTCGGCGGAAGCCTAACCGCGAGACGATCGTTGGCATCACGAGAACGTGTTCAGCGAAAAAAATGTAACCTCTGAGACGCCGCTCCGAATTGAATCATACCCGGAACTTCCGGGACATCGGGAAAACATAAATGAAGAACACACTTTCTGCAATCGCCGTTGCGCTTACACTGTCGTCTGGCGCTGCATATGCGCAGAATGACCCCGCGACGATGGATGTCGGCCTGTCCATGCTGGAACTCGCTACGGCCCGACAGTTCACCCTGCTCGGGATCGATGTCGATCCGATGACGCTGAACTTGAATCAGCTGGCGACGATCAAGGCGGTTCTCGGGTCGAGCGACTACAACGTGAGCGACAAGGCTTCGCAGGTCAAGGCGATCATAGCCAACAACTGACTGTTCGAGCGTCGGCGGGCGCTCCGGATGGAAGTTCGGGCCGCCTTCGTAACCAGTCGGCAGCCGCGGCCGAAACTCGCCCGGATACCTCATGTCCAAGCGGACTTTCTGTAAGCGCCGTTTCCCTCCCATTGATGTCGCCGCTTCCACCTTTGCGGGCGGGGGGCGAGTTTCTTTCTGATGTTTCGGAAGGAGGCTTTGATGCCGGACGATGGGGACGGATTTGGTGGCTGCATCGAGGTGGTGCGGCG
>JBBRUZ010000243.1:0-4097 GCA_038247355.1 Rhodobacterales bacterium | reverse complement strand
GACCCAGATCATCCGGCTCGAGATCGCCGCCCCGCTGGCCGAAATCATCCTTGACCAACCGCAGCGCCGCAATGCCCTGTCGCTGGAGATGTGGGCTGCCCTGCCTGCGCATGTGGCAGAGGCGAATGCCGACCCGGCGGTCAAGGTTCTCCTGCTGCACGGCGGCGGCACCGGCGTCTTTGCGGCCGGCGCCGACATCTCCGAATTTCCGGTCATCTATGGCACAGAGGACGCCGCACGCCGCACCGGCCAGACCATCGCCCGCGCCCTCGCCGCGCTCGAAGACAGCCCGAAACCGGTGATCGCCGCCATCGAAGGCCCCTGTATGGGCGGCGGCGTGAGCCTCGCGGCCGCCTGCGACCTGCGGATCTGCGCCAGCGGCGCCACTTTCGGTGTCACGCCCGCCCGCCTCGGCCTTGTCTACCCACCCGGCGACATGCTGCGCCTTGTCCGCCTCGTCGGCCCCGGCGCCACGCGGCGCCTCCTCTATACCGGCCGCATCTTCGACAGCGCCAGCGCCCTCGCCATGGGCCTAGTCGACGAGGTGGCGGACGCGCCCGCCATCCTCCCCGCCGCCCGCGCGCTCGGCGCCGAGATCGCCGCGCAGTCCCAATGGTCGGTCCGCGCCACCAAACGCATGCTGCGCGGCTTCGATGCGGGTCAGATGCCGGACTCGCCCGAGGCCGAAGCCCTCTTCCTCGAAAGCTTCGCCAACCCGGATTTCGTCGAAGGAGTCAGCGCCTTTCTCGGCAAGCGCAAACCGGACTGGAAAGTGCCATGAGCCTCGCCGACGCCCTGCGTGCGTTCCGCGAGCGCCTGCCGCGCCGCGCCCGGCTCTATGTCGGCGGCTGCAGCGGCGAACCCCTCGGCCTCGCCAAAGCCTTCCGCGAAGAACCAGACCTCGCCGCCGGCCTCACCTTCGTCGGCCAATGGGTGCCCGGCCTCAACCAGACCGACTGGGCGAGCCTCCACCCGCACGCCGAAGCGGAAACCACCTTCCTCTTCCCGGCCTTGCGCCCCTCCTTCGAGGCCGGCCGCACGCGCATCCTGCCGATGACCTGGCACCAGTCCTGGGACTGGCTCGGCCACACTCCGCTGGACGCCGCTGTCCTGCTCGTCTCCCCTCCGGATACGGACGGACAGGTCAGTCTCGGCGTCAGCCCTGATTTCGGCCCGGCCGTGATCGCCCGCACCGATGTGCCGATCCTCGCCCTGATCAATCCGAACATGCCCGCCCCGCGCCACAGCGTGAAGGCGCCGCTCGCCCGCTTCGCGCTGGCCGTCGAAGACGACCACCCCCTCGTCAGCGTAACGCCCGCCCCGCTCGCCTCCGGTTTCCGCGAGATCGGCGAGCATGTCTCCAGCCTCGTGCCGGACGGCGCCGCGCTGCAGTTCGGCATCGGCAATGTGCAGCAGGCCGCCCTCACCGCGCTCGCGGGACGCAGGGGCCTGTCGGTCTGGTCCGGCATCGTCTCCGACCCCGTGCTCGGCATGCTGGACGCCGACCCGGCCCTGCCGATCACCACAGGCGTCGCGGTCGGCACGCCTGCGCTCTACCAGCGCCTCGCCGAAGAGCCCCGCGTGCGCTTCCTGCCCGCCTGCGAAACCCACAATATCGCCCGCCTCGCCGCGCTGCGCCGCTTCACCGCCATCAATTCCGTGCTGGAGGTCGACCTGTTCGGGCAAGCCAATGCCGAATTCATCCGTGGACGGCAGGTCTCCGGCACCGGCGGCCTGACCGACTTCCTGCGCGGCGCCCGTGCGTCTCCCGGCGGCACCGGCATCACCGCCCTCCTCTCCACCGCGAGCGGCGGCGCCGTCAGCCGCATCGTCCCGAGGCTCGCGCAAAACGCCGTCACCGTCCCTCGCTCCGACATGGACGTTGTCATCACCGAACACGGCCTCGCCCGCCTGCGCGGCCTGGGCCTCGACGCCCGCGCGGCGGCCCTGATCGCCATCGCCGCCCCGGCCCACCGGGATGCGCTCGCCAACGCCTGGGATGAAATGCGCAGGGGGATGTAGGCCCCGGCGCACAAGCGCGGCCCCTGCGCCTCCACGCACCGCACCCGGACAGCTCAAACCGGTCCGGCGAAAGCGGCCGCAAGGAAGGCCCTCATCTCCCATTGCTGCGCAATGGGCCCCTCCTCTCCCGCGAAGCGGTGGGAGGTGAGGGGCTTGAGACAAATTCAGTCCTCAATCGAAAAGGAGATCACAAGCTCAGCGCTGCTCGGTTTCCTTCAGCAGGCTGAGGTCATACCCGGCCGCCACCGCCGCCGCGTCCAGCTCGGCCCGCACGTCCGGCGACACCGTCGGCGTGCGTGACAGCATCCAGAGGAAGCGGCCCGACGGCTCGCCGACCAGCGCGTGCTGGTAGGCCTCGTCGAGATGGATGATCCAGTAATTGCCGCGCCCAGCCGGCAGCGGGATCGGCGCAAAGTTCACGGCAATCCGCGCGCCGTTGGAGCCGTCCATGACGCGGGCGACCGCCTCGGCCGAGCGCGGCTCGCCGTCCTTGGTGCCGAACCGGCAGGTGTTGACGACATCGACGCGGCCATCCTCGCGCAGCGAATACTCGGCGGTCGTGCCCTCGCAATCCTTCTGGAAACTCGTCGGATAGCGCGCAATCTCGTACCAGAGACCCATGTAGCGTTCGACATTGACGGACGCGACCGCCTCCAGCGGCGGGGCATCCGTCGCCCGGCCCGACGGCCCCGCCACACAGGCGGCAAGGGCGAGTGATGCGGCGGAGATCGTCAGGAGACGGAACATCAGGCGGGATTCCTTTTTATGAGCTGCTTGGCTATAATAATCCTCTGCAGCTCATTGGTTCCCTCACCGATGCAGAGAAGCGGCGCATCGCGGTAAAGCCGCTCCAGCACGTACTCGGTCGAATAGCCATATCCCCCATGGATACGCATCGCCTCGGTCGCCACTTCCAGCGCCGTTTCGGAGGCAAACCACTTCGCCATGCCGGCTTCCATGTCGACGCGCTCACCCGAGTCGTAGGCCCGCGCCGCATCCTCGGTCAGCAGCTCCGCCGCCCGCGTCTTGGCCGCCATCTCGCCCAGCTTAAGCTGTATCGCCTGATGCTCGCAGATCGGCTTGCCCATCGTCTTGCGCACCTGGGAATAGGCGACCGATTCCCGCAGCGCCCGCCGCGCAATGCCGACGCCGCGCGCGGCGATGTTGATCCGGCCCAGCTCCAGCCCGCCGGTCGCCATGTAGAAGCCTTCGCCCTCCTTGCCGCCGACGAGGCAGAGGCTCACATCACACTCATAATCCTCGAAAATGAATTCGCCCGAATCGATGCCCTTGTAGCCGAGCTTGCCGAGCTTCTTGCCATTGCGCACACCCTTGAGAGGCACCCGCGTCTGCGGATCTATCTTCGGCACGATCAGCATCGACATGCCCCGATGGCGCGGCACAGCGTCCGGGTCTGTCTTCACCAGCAGCGCCACGCAATGCCCTTCGATGGCATTCGAGATCCACGTCTTCGTTCCGTTCACGACGTATTTGTCGCCGGAACGCTTCGCCACCGTGCGGATGCCCTGCAGATCGCTGCCCGCATCCGGCTCTGTCAGGCCGAGGCCGCCGCGCATCTCGCCGCTGGCAAACTTTGGCAGCCAGTAGGATTTCTGCGCGTCGGTCCCGAACTTCTGCACGATGATCGCCATCATCATGTGGGTGTTGAAGATGCCCGTCAGGCTCATCCACTCCTCGGAGATCAGCGAGACGATGCGCGTGTACGTCGTCGCCGAAAGGCCAAGCCCGCCGTAGTCCGGATGCACCAGCGCGCCGAACAGGCCGAGCTCCGTCATGTCCGCGACCAAGTCGGCCGGCCATTCATTGTCATGCTCGAGCTTCAGCGCGACGGGCGCGACCTTCGTCTTGATCCACTTCGAGATAGCCTCGAGCATCTGGCGCTCGTCGGCTTCGGAATGCACAATCGTATCGGCCATGGCCGGGGTCCTTCAGGTTTACCAATAATCTTTCATGAGCTCGCGCGACCAGTCCGGTTGGCGCACCTCGCCGCGCGGGAGGAATTCGCGCATCACCGGCTTGATGTCGAGCACTGGCGTGCCGTCGATGGCATCAAG
>JBBRUZ010000242.1:0-4196 GCA_038247355.1 Rhodobacterales bacterium | reverse complement strand
GGGCCGTAGGGCGACGAGCCGATCGCGCCGGGATAATTCGACTGATTGTCCGTCGCGACCGGAAAGGCCGACAGTCCCCGCTTGCGCTGTCGTAATGGAGCTCGCCAGTCTGTCCGCCCGGAATGACGGAATTACCGACGAGGTTCGAACCGCGGATGCCCGTCAGGAAGGTCGATGCGTTTCCGAAATCGAGCGAAAGATAGTCGAGGGCTGGCTCCGGCGGCGCGATCTGAGCGACGGCGGCCGGAGCGAACGCAAGAACGCAGCCCGTCAGCAGCGCGGCGGAACGCGCGGCGCGTGGCGCGATCAGGGTCGACCGTTCAGCAGCGATTGTCCGGCCCATTCGCCCGCGGCGCCGCGACGCGACCCGCGATCGGCGGACGCAAGTCGGTGAGATCGAACGTCGCGGCCTCGGGAGAGCGACGACGACGGCTTTTCCGGACGAACGCGAAGGATCATGAAACTGCTCGAAATCGACAACAGGACCGCTGGGAGCGTGCGCTAGTCAATTCAGGATCGCGGTCTGCAGGTCGCGGGGCAGTCCACATCGGAGCGGTCGGTCCCGGTTCGTCCGGTCTCAGGCGAGCAGCGGTTCCAGCGTTTCGGCCAGCGGGCGACAGGTGAGGCAGTGGCGAACGGCCCGCCGCTCGTGGACCCATACGAGTTCAGCGGCAGAGTCCGCGACCTCCAGCGTCGTCTCGAGCAGCAAAGGGAGCGGCATGTTGGGCCCGGTGACGTTGTCGGGGCCGGAGCGCCCAGTGACGGCGGCGGCGACGGCGAACGCCGCGGCGTCGCGCACGTCGATGATCTGGACGCTGCGGTTCCACGGCGCCGGGGCGGGAATGCGCCCGCCCTCGTCGATGCGGCGAAGCCACCAGGTGAGGCGGTCGGACGCATCGCCGTCGTCGTCGAGCAGGCCCGCCCGCAGGATCAGCGCGCGCTCGCCCAGCGCCTCCTCGGCGGCGACTTCACACGCGCTCGAGTCGCCCGTAGGACGCGCCTTAGGCGTCGGCGTCGGCGCGGCGATGCGCGGGCAAATCCCGGGCGACCGCCAGATCCTCGGCCGTGGCGGTGGACGCGCGCGCGTCCTCGGTGACGCAAGGCTCGGAAAAACAGCCATAGACCGAGGGCGACGACACCAGCAAGTAGCGCTCGGGCGGCTCGGCCAGCGCGCCGAGGAGGCCGCGCACCGCTTCCGGCGCGTAGGCCCAGGTGTCAAAGATGAAATCGCACCGCATGTCGCGCAGCGCATCGAGCGGTTCGTAGCGATCGCCGTGCAGCGCCGTCGCGCCGTCTGGCCGCGCGTCAGCACGGTGACGCTCTGTCCGGCGCGCAGGCAGGCGTTGGCGATTTCGCGCCCGAGAAAGCCGGTCCCGCCCACGACGAGCGACTCCATCGCGGTGACCTCCCACGCATGTTTTCACCACCATTAGCGGTGCGCCCGCAGGTTGCAAACGGCGCGGGACTGGCGGTTGCGGCAGAACGCCAAGAGTTCTACACAAGGTCTCTGCTTGAGCGGAAAACGACGGAGCGGAGCGGGACATGCTGGCCGGACGGCGGGTGCTGTTGATCGTCGGCGGCGGGATCGCAGCCTACAAGAGTCTCGAGTTGATCCGCCTGCTGGCGAAGGCGGGCGCGGCCGTGACCCCGGTGCTGACGACGTCGGGCTCGCAATTTGTCACTCCGCTGTCGCTGGCGGCGCTGGCGGGCGCAAAGGTCTACGCCGCGCTGTTCGATCTGAACGACGAGGCCGAGATGGGCCATATCCAGCTATCGCGCGCCGCCGATTTGGTGGTCGTGGCGCCGGCGACCGCAGACCTGATGGCCAAGGTCGCGTCCGGCCACGCCGACGACCTCGCGAGCACGCTGCTGCTCGCGACCGACAAGCGGGTGCTCTACGCCCCCGCGATGAACGTCCGCATGTGGGAGCATCAGGCGGTAAGGCGCAACGTCGCGACGCTGCGGGCGGACGGCGCGCTGGTCGTGGGGCCGAACGCCGGCGAGATGGCGTGCGGCGAGTACGGCCCCGGTCGAATGGCCGAGCCGCACGAGATCGTCGCTGCGATCGACGCGGCATTGGGCGGCGGCGCGCTGACCGGGCGGCACGTGCTGGTGACTTCGGGCCCCACCCACGAGCCGATCGATCCGGTCCGCTACATCGCGAACCGCTCGTCCGGGCGGCAGGGCGGCGCCATCGCGCAGGCCCTCGCGCGGCGCGGCGCACGCGTCAGTTTCGTGACCGGACCGGCGCAGGCGCCGCGCCCGATAGGCTGCGATCTGATCGAGGTCGAGACGGCCGCCGAGATGCTGGGGGCGGTGGAGCAAGCGTTGCCCGCCGACGCCGCGATTTTCGCGGCGGCGGTGGCGGACTGGCGCGTGGTCGGCGTGCGCGGCTCGAAGCTGAAGAAGGCGGCGTCCGGCGCGCCCCCCGCGCTGCAGTTGGCGGAAAACCCGGACATCCTGCAGACGGTGGCGCGGCGGGTCGCGAATCGGCCGCGGCTGGTCATCGGCTTCGCCGCGGAAACCGACGACGTTCTGGCGAACGCCACGGCCAAGCGGTTGCGCAAGGGTTGCGACTGGATCGTCGCCAACGACGTCAGCCCGGCGAACGGGATCATGGGCGGCGCGGAGAACTCCGTCACGCTGATCACCGCGGCGGGCTCCGAGGTCTGGCCGCGGTGCTCGAAGGACGCGGTTGCCGAGCGGCTGGCCGACCGGATCGCGGCGGCGCTCGCATGATCCCGGTCGCAGTCGGCGTGATGCGGTTGCCGGGGCGCGACATCGCGTTGCCGCTTCCGGCCTATGCGACGGCAGGGGCGGCGGGCCTCGACATCTGCGCCAACCTCCCGGAAGACGCGCGGGCGGGCGGCCTGACGCTGGCGCCAGGCGGGCGGGCGCTGGTGCCGACCGGGCTCGCGCTGGATATCCCCGAGGGGTTCGAGCTGCAGTTGCGCCCGCGCTCCGGGCTGGCGCTGCGTGAGGGGCTGACGTTGCTCAATTCGCCGGGCACGATCGACGCCGACTACCGAGGCGAGTTGGGCGTGATCGTGATCAATCATGGCGCCGCGCCGGCGGTGATCGGCCACGGCATTCGCATCGCGCAAATGGTGCTCGCCCCGGTCGTCCGTCTGGTCTGGCGCGAGGCGGGATCGCTCGACGCGACCGCGCGCGGAGCGGGCGGCTTCGGCTCGACGGGTCTCGGGCCGCCATGCTGAGAACGCCGCGCCGCATCGATCGAAAGTCCCACGGCGATCGGGGCGTCGCTCCGGACGGAACCCCGGCCAGCTTCACGATTTGAGCTACGGAAAAACAGGAGGAACCGGAAATGCCAATGTCGCCGCGGGGACGGATTTTCGATGACATCACGGAAACGATCGGAGGCACGCCGCTGGTTCGGCTGTCGCGGATGGCGGCGGCGGCGGGGGTCGAGGTCGAGCTTCTCGGCAAGCTCGAGTTCTTCAACCCGACCCATTCGGTCAAGGACCGCATCGGGGTCAGCATGATCGACGCGCTCGAAGTCTCGGGAAAGCTTCGCCCCGGCGGCATGGTGATCGAGCCCACCAGCGGCAACACCGGCATCGGCCTCGCGTTCGTCTGCGCGGCGCGGGGCTACGAGCTGGTGCTGGTGATGCCCGAGAGCATGTCGCTGGAGCGGCGCAAGATGCTGGCGCTGTTCGGCGCGAAACTGGAGTTGACCGAAGCCGCCAAGGGAATGAAGGGCGCGATCGCGAAGGCCGAGGAACTGCTGGCCGCGACGCCCGGCGCAGTGATGCCGCAGCAGTTCGAAAACGCCGCCAATCCGGCGATCCACATCACGACGACTGCGGAGGAGATCTGGGCCGACACCGGCGGCGCGCTCGACGTCTTCGTGTCGGGCGTCGGCACCGGCGGCACACTGACCGGGGTCGGGCAAGTGCTGAAGGCGCGACTGCCGGATCTGACTATCGTCGCGGTCGAACCCGAGGACAGCCCTGTGTTGTCGGGCGGCGCGCCGGGGCCGCACAAGATCCAGGGCATCGGTGCGGGCTTCGTGCCGGCAATCCTCGATCGCGGGCTGATTGACCGCGTCGTGACCGTCGGCAACGCGACAGCGATCGCGACCGCCCGGCGGCTGGCGGCGATCGAAGGCGTGGCCGGCGGCATCTCGTCCGGGGCGGCGGTGGCGGCGGCATTCGTGATCGCGGCCGAGCCGGAGT
>JBBRUZ010000241.1:0-4217 GCA_038247355.1 Rhodobacterales bacterium | reverse complement strand
GTAAAGGCCGGCGAGCGCAAGCGCCGCGCCAATCCCCAGAAGCAGGAGCGGGCTCATCCCCGCAGATCGGCGAGCAGCCGTCGCGCGGCGGAGGTTCCGGCGGCCTCGAGCGCCTTTCGCCCGCCCGCGGCGAAGGTGGCGACGGCGCCGAGCAGCGCGCGCAGCTCGCCCGCGGCGCCGCGGTCGAAGGGCAGCATCGCGCCGCCTGTGAGCCGGGCGATCTCGCGAAACGCGCGTTCGGCGGCGGGGTCGCGGCCTTCGAGAAACATGAACGCGCGCGTGTTGCGCAGCGCCAGTTCGCCGGCCTTGGCGCAAAGCGCGTCGACGGCCTCCTCCGACGCGTCGCCGACGAAGGCGAGTGCGGCGACGGGCTTTTTCGCCGCTTCCTTCGCCGCGTGATCGAGGACGCGGCCGATCTGGGTCAGGCCGCCGTGGCAGGCGATGCCGGACATGATCCGCCCGAGGTGGGCGGCGTCGCGGACCCAAGGCGACGCGCGCGCTTCGTCGATGCCGCGAAAATACACCAGTTGAACCGCGAGGCCTCCTATCGACGCCGCCGCGCGAAACATCTCGCCCTGAAGCGCGCAGGCGGCGTCCCACGTGGGTTGGCGGCTCATCGTGGCGTCGAGCGCGAAGATCAGCCGGCCTTCGGCGCCGTCGGTGCGCGGGGCGCGGACGCGGGCTTCGGCGAGAAAGGCCGCGATCTCGGAGGTCTCGGACGTCGTTCTGACGGCGGGCGTCGGGCTGCGGCGATCGAGATCTGAGTTACCGGACATGTGCGCTCCTCGGGTTGAAACGTGGCGCGGGGTGGCGGATTTGCAACCCCGCCGGTGCGGGGTCCGCGGTCAGCTCAGCGCCGCAACCGGGGGTCGTTCGCGGGGTGCGGCACGAGACCGAGCGCCTGCTGGCGGCGAATTTCGGCGGCGGTCGCAGCGACGACGGCCTGGCGCTGGCCCGAGGCGGGATGCGAGGACAGCAGGCCGCCGCCACCGGCGAGCAAGGGGCGGGCGAACACCTGGGCGCCGCGTTGCGGGTCATATCCGGCACGGGCGGCGACATAGGCGCCGAGCGCGTCGGCCTCGAGCTCGTAGCTCTGGCTGTACGCGCGTCCGCCCAGCGAGGCGCCGATGTCCATCATGTCGCGGATCATCGCGTCGGACGCGTTGCCCAAATCCGCGATGGCGCCAAGGACGAGCGCTCCGGCGACGGCCCGGCTCTGGGTTTTCTGAATGTGATCCGCGATATGGTGGGCGGCCTCGTGACCAAGGACAAAGGCGATCTCGTCGACGTTTTCGGTCTGGGCCACCAGTTGCACCGTCATCGCGACCACAGGCGCACCGTCGCGACCGACCGTCTGGAAGGCGTTCGGACCAAGCCTGGGATCGTCGATGAGGCGGAAGTCGAATGCGCAGTGGCGCGGCGGCCGCGCGGGATGGGCGTCGCGGCACATCGCGGCGGCGACCGGCTCGACGCGCACGGCCGCTGCGCGGTATGCGGCGACATTTTGCGCCCGGGTGGCTGCGGCGGCGGGGAACTGCGTTTGCGGCTGGCTCGATGGGTATCGCCCCGCTTGCGGCGCGGCGACGCAACCGGCGAGCGCCAGAAAGAGAAGTGCTGCGGCCAGGGCTCTGGACATTCGGGGGCCTGAAAATGCGTTTGCGCGCAGTTTCACGGCGGCGGGCGGCGATGTCCAGTGACGGCGCCGTGATGCGCGTCAGGCGGCGGTCGGTCAGGCGGCCGACTGTTCGGGGACGCCGTACGCGGACTCGATCATCGCGCCGGCGATGACGTCGTAGGCCTTGCGCCAGACGGCTTCCATCTCGGGGGTGAAGTCGGCGTCGAGAACCTCGGTGAACGTGATCATCACCGCTTCGCCGACCACGGAATAGTGCCAAGCCTCGACGCCGTAATCGACGTGGCGGATCGCGAGTTCGCGGCTCATGGCGCGGCAGGCGTCGTTGCTCTGGATCTGGGCGACGATCGCGCCGAGCGCGATCACGACCTTTTCGGTCTGGGCGAGGATGTCATCGCCGAACATCGGGCGGACCTCGGGGAGGAACTCGAACAGCCGGTCATAAAATACGTCGGCGTCCAACGCCTTGCGGGCGTTCATCAGGCTCAGGCCGTGACGCAGCAGGTCGAATTCGTCGTCCGACATCGACATGGCTCCGGTCTCCGTTAAACCGACCGTCGGGAAATCTTAACCCATTTCGCGAAAACCGGCAAGCGATCGAGCGGATCGCCGCCAGATCGAGCAGCAAGGCCTGCGCCTGTCGTCCGGCGATCGGATGCGCGACCTTTGATCCAGGTCCGGCGATCACCGCTCCACGTCGGATACGAAAACGCCCTCGACGCTCTCGCGGAGCCAGCGGATCACCGCCTGGACGCGCTGGGTCTGGACGGTGTCGGGGTGCATGTGCAGATGCAACGCGCGGACGAGTTCCGGCTGGCCCTCGGTCGTGCGCACGAGACCGGGGGTGCGCGCGGCGAGGAACATCGGGAGGAGGCCGCGCCCCACGCCGGCGGCGACCGCGGCGACGAGCGCGCCGGTGTCGCCGGTGGTCAGGCGCAGCCGTTCGCCGCGCTTGCGGATGCGCTCCAGCGTGCGCGCGGGCGCGAGGCGCGGAGCGTCCTCGTCGTGCAACGAGACCCACGGCAGCGTTTCGGGATCGACGCCCTCGGGGCCATAGAGCGCGTAGGGCACGTCGACGAGCTTGATCGCGAACTCCGCGTCGCGGGGATTGGCCTCGAACCACAGCGACAGCGTCGCCTCGGGGCGCGCCGGGTTGCGCGGGTGGGTGGCGATCAGGCGCAGGTCGAGCCGGGGATGATCGGCGAGCAGCCGCGCGGCGGCGCGCCCGGCCAGCAACTCGAGCGTCCACGGAGCGCCGACGAGCCGCACGACGCCGGCGGGGCCGTCGGGGCCGCGCGCAAGATCCTCGGTCAGGCGATCCATGCGTCGCTCGACCTCGACGGCGCGGGCGATCGCGGCCTCGCCGGCCTCGGTCGCGGTGAGACCGGTTTTCGAGCGCATGAAAAGCAGCGTGCCGAATGCGGCCTCGAGTGCGGCGAGGCGGCGCCCGCAAGTCGACTGGTCGATGCCGAGCGCCTCGGCGGCCCGGGTCAGCGAGCCCGCGCGACCGACCGCCAGCGCCACCTTCAGATCGTCCCAGTTCGCCGTCAATTGCGTCTACCCGCAAGTTCGCATCGGCATGATGCACCCGTGCGGGGTTTGCGCCAAGGGGGAGCGGCGTCTCCCGGCACACGGTCGCCCGCCGGCCGGGATGCATGGCCTGGGGTCCGAACGGCGCGGCGGCGGCGGCCTTTCGACGTTGGTCGCGACGCGCGGTTTCGTCGCGTGCGCGCCGTTTTTTCTGCGGGTCTGCCTGCGGGCGGTAGCGTTCCGGTAAAACTGCATGGGGGGCATGCGGTCCTGCGGGTTCGCGGCAGCCGAAACGCAGCGTATCTCGTCGGGCGTCCCCCGGCGTTCGGTCGGCGGGGCCTTGTGACATCGGTTTTACTGAAGAGAAATAATGTCAACTCACATCGAGAATGGTACGGAATTTGGCGATATCATGTTCGTTAACGCGGCCGAGATCCCGGTCGTCGATACGGTGACGGTCAACGGGCGCGGCGGTGACGACGTCATCATCCGCGACCGGACCGGCGGCTACAAGGTCGATGGCGCGAGCTATACGAACATGACGATCTACGGCGGAACGGCGACGGTCGATTTCGGAACCGACATCGTCAGCTACGTCGGCGCCTCCGACCGGCTGGTCGCGAACCTGGAGCGGGCCTTCGCGAAGGTCGATCAGGTTCTCGCGAAGGACTATGGCTATGACCATCTGTTCGGGGTCGAGGGGCTGGTGGGGACGGTTTACGGCGACGACCTGACCGGCGATTCCAAGGACAACTTCTTCTATGGCCACGACGGAAGCGACGAGCTTTGGGGCCGGGACGGTGACGACACGCTCTACGGCGGACAGGGCAATGACACGGTCTATGGCGAGGCGGACGACGACGAGATTTACGGCGAAGGCGGCGCCGATTCCCTCTACGGCGGGACGGGCGTCGATCTGATCCATGGCGGCAACGAGAACGACACGATCTATGGCGGTGGACAGGACGACACGATCTACGGCGGCAGCCATCACGACACCATCTATGGCGGGGACGGCAAAGACCTCGTCTTCGCCGGCGGTGGGTCCGACACG
>JBBRUZ010000240.1:0-4230 GCA_038247355.1 Rhodobacterales bacterium | reverse complement strand
CGGCGTCGCCTATCTGGCGGTGCGCGCGGATGGGGCGGTTCTGCTCGAACGCCGGCCCGCCCACGGTCTGCTCGGCGGCATGCTCGGGTTGCCGGGGGCCGAATGGGCGTCGCAGCCGATCGCGAGCCCGCCGTTCGACGCAGACTGGCGCGACGCCGGCGGCGAGGTGCGCCATGTCTTCACGCACTTCCAGCTGCGCCTGCGCGTCGAGGTGACGCGGACGCCACCGAGTATCGATCCGCGGTCGGGCGGCTTCTTCGGTCGCGACGAGGCGCTCGCCTCGGCCCCGACCGTGATGAAAAAAGCGCTGCTGCTCGGCCTGGCGGCGCTCTGACGAGGCCGTCGCGTCAGGCGTCGGGTCGGCCGACGTCGGGGCAGATGTCGAGGACGACGCCAGTCTCGACATAGTATTCGATGGCGCCCTTGAGCTCGTGGTATTCCTCGCAGCCCGAGCCGAAATCGCCGTCGCTGAAGGTGAGCGCGACGAAACCGCAGACGTCGCGAAGTTCGATCAGGGCCTCGTTCGCGCGGTCCACGTCGCCGAGATGCAGATACGCGACCCCCCGGTACGAGAGCGCGCCGCGATTGCGGTCGTTCAGGCCCAGTGCGATGTCGTAGTGGTGAAACGCCCGATCATAGTCGCCGATACGGCGGTAACCGTAGCCGAGGAGAGTGTGCGCGTTGTCGTGCCACGGTCGGCGGGCGACGACCTTCTGCAGATGCTCGACCATCTTCGTCCAGTCCATGTCGCGCCAGGCCTGCACGCCGGCGGCGTAGTCGGCGTCGCCGGAGGGCGCACGGGGGCTCATCTCGCCGGAAAATACCGCATGGGCGGGTGCCGGTGCGATCATAGCGGCGGCAAGGGCGAGGGCGGCAAAGGCAAGGTGACGGCGCATGGGCGTTTCCTCGGCTGAGATGAAAGACGTAGCGTGCCCGAGGCCGGGCCTGTGTCAATCGGGCGAAGGTGGGGTGCGACGAATGGCGCTTTCCGCCATCTCGGCCCGGACCTGCTCGCGGAACGCGTCGATCGGGACGCGCACGCCCTCGACCTCCGCGCACCAGTATTTCCAGCCGTTGCAGGACGGCGCGCCCTCGAGCACTGCGCCGACAAGATGGATCGAACCGCACAGATCGGCCGAGATCAGCGTGCCGTCGGCGCGGATCCGGGCCTCGCGCCGGCCGTTGATCGAGTGGAGGACCTGACCCGCGCGCAGGATCCCGCGCTCGACCAGCTGGCCGAAGGCGACGCGGGGCTCGGAGCGTTTGAGCTGGCTGATGGCGGAGACGTCCGCGGCGAGCGGCTCGACGCTCCCTATGCGCGTCTCGGCGGCCGCGATGTAACCCGGTTCGCGTTCGATGCCGATGTAGCGTCGCCCGAGGCGCTTCGCGACCGCACCTGTGGTTCCGGTGCCGAAGAATGGGTCAAGCACGATGTCGCCGGGGCGGGTCGACGCGACCAGCACGCGGTGCAGCAACGCCTCGGGCTTTTGTGTCGGATGCGCCTTCGCGCCGGCGGCGGTGCGCAGCCGTTCGCCGCCGGTGCACAGCGGGATGACCCAGTCCGAGCGCATCTGCAGGCCGTCGTTCAGCGACTTCATCGCGTCATAGTTGAAGACGTGCCTCGACCGCTCCGACTTCGCCGCCCAGATCAGCGTCTCGTGCGCGTTCGTCAGCCGCATGCCGCGAAAATTCGGCATCGGATTGGCCTTGCGCCAGATCACGTCGTTGAGAATCCAGAAGCCCGCGTCCTGCAGAACCGTGCCGACGCGAAAGATGTTGTGATATGAGCCGATCACCCAGATGCCTCCGTCGGGCTTGAGCAGGCGGCGAGCGGCGCCGAGCCAGTCCCGCGTGAACGCGTCGTACGTGGCGAACGAGTCGAAGCTGTCCCAATGGTCGTCGACGGCGTCGACGCGCGAGTTGTCCGGCCGATGCAGCTCACCGCGCAGTTGCAGATTGTAGGGCGGGTCGGCGAAGATCAGATCGATCGACGATGCCGGCAGGCCCCGCATCACCTCGATGCAGTCGCCGGAATGGACGATGTCCACCGCCAGCGCGTCGGTTGCAGCAATCCGCCTCGATTTCGTCACGCTGGTCTCTCGAACGGTTTCGCTGCGGGCGAGCATCGGTCAAAATCGAGCCCCGGTCAAAGCATCTCTGACGTTCGTTCCCGTCCTTCGCACAAGATATGGTGGATCGGCCGGAAGCTGCGCCGGTGATGGGGCGTGATCCCGAGCCGGTCGAGGGCGGTCGCATGGGCGCGGACGCCGTAGCCCATGTTGGTTTCCCAGCCATAACCGGGAAACTGCCGCGCCAGCGCCACCATCAGTGCGTCGCGCGTCACCTTCGCGACGATCGAAGCCGCGGCGATCGAAACCGACCGCGCGTCCCCCCTGATCAGCGCCGTCGTCGGCAGTCCGAGGCCTGAAGGCGCTTGCGCTCCGTCCACCAGCACGGCCGCGGGCCGGTCGGGAAGATCCGCCAGCGCGCGGCGCATCGCGAGAAAGCTCGCCTGAAGGATGTTGAGCGCGTCGATCTCGGCGACGCTCGCCTGCCCGACGCCGATCCGGGCGCAGTCTTGCAACTCCCGGAACAGCGCTTCGCGGCGCGGCGCGCTCAGGCGCTTGCTGTCGTCGAGGCCGGGCGGCGTGCGGCCCGGATCGAGGATCACCGCGGCCGCGACGACAGGGCCGGCCCACGGGCCGCGGCCGGCCTCGTCGATGCCGCAAACCGGCGCTCCGGCGTTGCGCTCGAACGTGTCGTCAGGGGGCATGACCGCTCCTCGGCGCCGCGCACCGATGGCGCCGGGGCGCGGCGATGTCCATCGAGGTCTTGATGCGCCGTGCCGGCGCCGTTATAACGAAACGCGAGAGGTTGGCGCGGGCAGGCGCCTCGCCAACCCGGTCAGGTCCGGAAGGAAGCAGCCGTAACGAGCCCCGCTTGGGTCGTTGTCCAGCCTCTCACCTCGCCCCCTCCTCGTTCGACGCGGCCCGATCACAGGTTGCGACCGGGCCAAACGAAGGTGGTCACGCATTCAGCCGACCGGTGTGATTGCGCGCGCCGATGCCGCTGGTCGCGTCAGTTGGCCTGCCGCCTGAGGAAAGCGGGAATGTCGTTGCGTTCGCGATCCCGGTCCTCCGTTGCGCCGTCGGTCTGGGGTGTGACGCGCGCGTCCGGACCCGGCTCGGTCGCGCGAGGGCGGAGCGGCGTCTCGTCGCGACCGACCTGGCCGGTCATCCGATGGATCAGGCTGTTTATCGTCATCCGGCTGCCGCGATCGCTGTCGCGGGCGCGATTTTCCGCCGGCTGCATCATCGGTTGCGATTTCGGGACGTTCTGGACGGCGCGCTGCAGCCGCTCCAGCGCTTCGGTCGAGGGCTCGCCGGCGCGACGCGGCTGACCGTCGGCCCGAACCGCCGGCTGCGGCACCGGAGCCTGGACGGCGGGTTCCGCGAACAGTTCGGCGCGCTCGTCGTCGGCGACGCGCGCGACGTTGTGGTCGGCGAAGTTCGTCGCAGCCGCAGCCGCAGCCGCCGGCGTCCGCGCGGCGGCCGCGTGGCCCCGGGCGGCCGGTTGCGCCAGCGGCTCGAAAACTGTGCGGCGCGTCGGCATCGCTTCGGATTTCGCGACCGCGTCGATCCCGGTGGCGACGACGCTGACGCGCATCACCCCCGCCATTTCCGGGTCGAGCGTGGAGCCGACCATGATGTTCGCGTCCGGGTCGACTTCGGAACGGATGCGGTTCGCCGCTTCGTCGAGTTCGAACAGCGTCAGGTCCGGACCCGCGGTGATGTTGATCAGCACGCCCTTCGCGCCCTTGAGGCTGATCTCGTCGAGCAGTGGGTTGGCGATGGCCTTCTCCGCGGCCTGGACCGCACGGTCCTCGCCGGCGGCCTCGCCGGTGCCCATCATCGCCTTGCCCATCTCGTTCATCACCGAGCGCACGTCGGCGAAGTCGAGATTGATGACGCCCGGACGCACCATCAGGTCGGTCACGCCCTTGACGCCCTGATAAAGCACATCGTCGGCGAGCGCGAAGGCCTCGGTGAAGGTGGTCTTCTCGTTCGCCAGCCGGAACAGGTTCTGGTTGGGGATGATGATCAGCGTGTCGACATGGGCCAGAAGCTCCTCGATGCCGTGCTCGGCCTGGCGCATCCGGCGCGCGCCCTCGAACTGGAAGGGCTTGGTGACGACGCCGACGGTCAGGATGCCCATCTCGCGCGCCGCCTT
>JBBRUZ010000239.1:0-4235 GCA_038247355.1 Rhodobacterales bacterium | reverse complement strand
TCGTCGCGCTGCAAGGTGTCGTTGTCGCTGGCGCCATGCTCGATCAGATGTTCCAGAACCGCCTCGATCACCGTATCCTTGCGTCCGTCCATTCGCGTCTCTCCATGGTGGTGTTGCAACTCCATGGAATACCCGGATGCGCGGCCGCCGCCGGACGGAATTTCCAAACGTCAAGTTACAGTACCATCTTGTTTGCGGCTTGAGGAGGTTCTGGGCGATGACAGCCATCGCCATCTGAGCGTGGGTCATGGCGCTCCCGAGATATCGGACGCGGGCGAGGCCAAGGAGACGTTTCATCTTGCCAAAGCACTGCTCGATCCGTAACCGGCGCTTTGAGACAAGTCGATTCAATCGCTTTTCGGACGCCTTCAGCGGCTTGCCTGTTCCAGTCGGTTGCGGCGCCCGCGAAGGCCTCTGTCTGGCGCCGTGGGCGTCCTCGGGCGGTGGTTGGCGGGGTGGTCGCGCCAGGGAGCGCGGCTTTCGGCGGGCGCCGGAGGCGGCCTGGCGCCTCTCGCGGATGACGATGGGCCGCGCTTGGGCGTTTCCAGTCTTCTCGCGTCCGGCCGGCGCCGGACCGCTGTGGGTCGGCCCAGAGCAGCGCCATGAGCCGGGGCCAGAGCACCGACCAGAATGGCGCCGCAGCCGAAGAGAGCGCCAGCGTCATCCGGCGCCCCGAGATCACCAGCCGCGCGCCCGCCCGAAGGTCCCGCTCGTCAAATGATCGAAATCGATCAAGCAGAGACGCCTGGCCCTAATTTTTTTGGCGCCATCTCCCACCATCGCCTCTCAACCGTTGACACACTTCACCGACCTGCTCAATATTTGCACCTAAGAAGAGCGAGTCGATCAAGAATGATCGCAAAGGAAAGAGAGGAAACGATCCTGAGCCTGCTCGGCGAGCGGGGGACCGTTTCAATGCTGTCCATCATGGCCAAATGCGACGGCGTCTCGGCCGTGACGCTGCGTCGTGACCTCTCGCGCCCTGAACGGCTCGGAAAGCTCAGCCGCACTCGGGGCGGCGCCGTAGGTGCGAGGCTGTTTCCCGCCCCGCCCGGCCCAAAAGGCGTCTCACAGGAGTTCGATGCGCTGATCCTGCCGCCGGTAAAGGGGCAGTGGGGTCATACGCTGCGCCAGCAGGTCGCGCGGCGGCGCGCCGTCCTGATCGCCGAATCCGCGCCGCAGGTCGGCGGCATATACCTCGGCCCTCGCAATCTCGACGGCGCCCGTGCGCTTGGGCGCGCCGCCGGGACCGAGCAGGCCGCAAAAAGGGCGCGGGCTGAGGTTCTTCTGGTCGCGCTGGAAGGGCTCCCCAATACCCGCGAACGCGTGGAGGGATTTTCCGCGGGCTACACGGAAACTTTCCCCGGCGATATCGTTTTTCACCGTGTCGATGGCCGTGGCCTGCTGCGCGAGGTGATCCGGCAAGCCACCGACGCCTTCGCCGCGCATCCTGCGATCAGCGTCATCTTTGGGGTCAACGACCACACCATCCTCAGCGCCCTCGACGTGGCCGAACGGACCGGGCTTCGCGTGGACGGCTATTCGGTCGGCGGCGAGGCAGCCGGCTTTTCGACACGCTCGCCTCCCGCGGTGCGCTCCGCGCGGTCCTGGCGCTCTTTCCCGAGGTCGTCGGCCGGGTCGCAATCGACACCGTGTGTCGCGCCCTGTCCGGCGCGAGCGACGTCACCGAGGCGATAACTCCTGCCGAGGTCCTGACCGCATCGACCCTGCCGGACTATTACGCGGCGGATCACGGACACTGGCGTCTGCGGTCCGAGGCGCTGGAGCGGATGTGCCGCCCACACGCCTATGCCGGTCCGCCGATCACCGGGCGCTCAATCGGGTTCATGCTGCATTACCCGTCGCACGAGTGGTACCGTTGCCTTGCGACCGAGATGGGTCGCCGCGCGGCGGAAGTCGGCGCGAGCTTCCTCGCCCGCAACGCCGAGGACGAGGTCGCGGAGGAACTGCATAGCATCCGGCGGATGATCGGGCGAGAGGCGGCGGCGCAGATCCTCCCGCTTCAGACCCTCCTGGTCGATGGCGGCGAGTGCTCGCGCTGCTTCGCCGAGTCGATCCGCGACGCCGGGACCGAGGTCAGCCTCTACACCAATTCCCTCGATGTGCTCGACATCTTGGCGGAGGCGCCCCCGGTCAAGGTCTTCCTCGTCGCGGGCGAATACCAGCACGCGACGCGGACGCTGGTCGGTCCGAGCGTCGGCTCGCTGCTCGAGACCATTCGGGTAGACCGCGCCATCGTCTCTCCGGACGGGCTTTCAAAAGCATTCCGCCTTTCCTATGAGGATGAGAGGGCTGCGCTCGTCTGCCGCGGCTTCTGCGACGCCGCGCGTGAGGTCGTCGTGCTCGCCGATCACGGCGTGGTGGGGCTCGAGTCGCGGGTTCAGGCCGTGCGGCCGGAGCGCCTTCATACCGTCATCACCGATGCCGGGACGCTCTCCTCGCAGCGACTGGAGCTCTCATCCAACGGCCCGCAGGTCATCGTCGTCGACGAAAATGGCGAGTGCGCCACTATTGCCGTCAAGAAGACCACCGTCTGACACAAATCGGGGAGGAATCAGAATGACCGGCCGAATAGCAAAGACCGCAGCGCTTGTCGCCCTCGGGCTCATGGCCTCATCGGCCGCCGTGAGCGCGCAGCAGGTCGTGCTGCAGTTCTGGGACAACCAACAGACCGAGAGCGGCCTGTCGCAGTTCCAGCTTGAAGCCGTCAAGCGCTTCGAGGCCGACAACCCCGACATCAAGGTCGAGGTGACGACGATCCCTTATCCGGAGTACCAACAGAAGCTGCTGACCGCGGTGCAGGCCGGCAACGGACCGGACGTCTCGACGCTGGACCAGATTTGGAACGCCGCCTTCGCCGAGGCCGGCGCCGTCGAGAACCTCGGCGAGCTCGCCACCGCTTCGGGCATGAAGGGCGGGACCTTTTTTCCCGGCGGCTGGGAGTCGGCCAACTACAAGGACGGACTCTGGGGCGTGCCGTTCAACGTCGATGTCTGGTTCTTCGCTTTCACCAACAGCGAGCTATTCATGGTGGCGGGCGTCGATTCGTCGTCGATCACCACTTGGGAGGGACTCGAAGCGGCGGGTCTGAAGCTGACCGACGCGAGCAAGGGCCAATACTTCATCGGCCTCACCGGCAACAAGAGCAAATATCCCGTGGTGATGACCAACTCGTTCGTCTACTCGAACGGTGGCGCGGTGCTCGGTCCAGACGGCAAATGCGCGCTGACCAGCCCCGAGGCGATCGAGGCCCTGCAATTCTACAAGACGATGACCGCCTACGCCCCGAGCGGCATTCTGAACGCCGGGAACGAGCCGATGCGCGAGCTGTTCCTGAACGGGACGTTGGCGGTCGAGCTCTGGCCGGCGCTGGAGCAGCCGACGCTCGACAAGTCGAAGATCGACTGGGATCTCCTCGCCGGCTTCGCGCCGGAGGGCAAGACGCCGGTCGGCACTTTCGGCGGCTGGAACCTGGTGCTCTACCAACTCGCCGCATAAGGCGGCCTGGAAGTTCATCCAGTTCATGACCCGCGAGGACGTGAACGGCGCCGTCGTCGATCTGATCCCGGCGAACATCGCCGCGGCGAGGACCTTCCTCGAGGCGAACCGCAAGCATCCCGACGTGATCCTCGACCACCTGAACAACGCCAAGCCCCGGCCGCTGTCGCCGAACTATCTCGAGGTTTCGGAGATCCAGCAGGACATGGTGCAGAAGTTTCTGTCCGGAACGGCGGTGCCGGAGGCCGCCGCCGCGGCCTGCGAAGCCATCGACAAACTCTAAGACGGCAAGGGCCCTGCGCGGGACGCGTCCCCGCAGGGCACCTCGGGACAGGCCAATGACCACGCGAGCAACCCTGCGCCGGTGCGAGAAGCTCATCGCCTACGGCTTCATGCTGCCGGCGGCGCTGCTGGTTGGCGGGCTGATGTACTGGCCGATGCTGGAGACCTTCCGGCTCAGCCTGACCACGACGTCGTTGATCAATCCCGACCCGATCTTCGTCGGCCTCGCGACCTACCGCGAGATGCTCGGGGATCCTGTGTTCTGGCATGTGCTTCGCAATTACGTGGTCTGGACTGCGGGCGTCGTGCGGCTGCAGAACGGATTGGGCTTCTTGATCGCACTCCTCCTTAATCAGCGGCTGCCCATGCAGGGATTGCTAAGGTCGCTTGTGCAGTTGCCTTGGGTGCTGCCCGGCGTGGTGGTCGCGATCCTC
>JBBRUZ010000238.1:0-4253 GCA_038247355.1 Rhodobacterales bacterium | reverse complement strand
GGCGAAAAATACTGGCCCGCCTATTTCGACACGGTGCGCGAGCGGCTGAAGCCCGGCGCCTGCGCGACGATCCAGGTCATCACCGTGCCCGACACGATGTTCCCGACCTACCGCAAGACCACCGACTTCATCCAGAAGTACATCTTCCCCGGCGGCATGCTCCCGAGCCCGTCGGTGCTGCGCGCCCAGATCGAACGCGCGCAGCTGCACCAGGTCGGCAGCCTCGAATTCGGCGCCAGCTACTCGGAAACGCTGCGCCGCTGGCATATCGCCTTCAACGCCGCCTGGACCGAAATCGCGCCGCTCGGCTTTGACGAACGCTTCCGGCGGATGTGGACGTTCTATCTCACCTCCTGCGCCGCCGCGTTTCTGACCGGCACCGCCGATGTCGCGCAGGTGACGATGCTGCGCCCGGCCTGACGCGCGTGTCCGCTCCGATCCCGCGGGGCGTGCTCGCCGCATTTGCTGCGCCGGCGCTGCCGCTCGCGGCGATGTACTTCCCTGTCTACGTCTTCCTCGCGGAGTTCTACGCCAGCGCGCACGGCCTTTCGCTGGCGGCGATCGGAACGGTGTTCCTGCTGGCGCGCCTGTTTGACGGGCTGCTCGACCCGGCCGTCGGCGTCCTCAGCGACCGCCTGCCGACCCGCTGGGGGCGCCGGCGTCCGTGGCTGGCGCTGGGGTGCCCGATCGTGATGGGCGCGGTCTGGATGCTGTTCGTCCCAGGTCCGGACGTGACGCTGGCGGGATTTGCGCTGTGGCTCTTCGTGCTGACGTTCGGCTGGACCTTGATGCTGATCCCGTATTTCAGCTGGGGCGCCGAGATCTCCGGCGATTACTCCGAGCGTGGCCGCATCGCCGTCTGGCGCGAGACGGCGGGGCTGCTCGGCACCATCCTCGCCGCCGTGCTCTATTCGCTGGGCGCGACCGCCTCCGCCGGAATGACCATGGTGGCGGCGCTGATCGTGATCCTGCTCCCCTGCGCCACGGCGCTCTGCCTTGCCCGCGTGCCGGAGCCGCGCGACTACACCCGCTCGACGCTGACTGTGGGCTCGGTCTTTCGCGTCCTCACCGGTGAGCCGCTTTTCGCGCGGCTTCTCATCGCCTACTTCATCAACGGCGCCGCCAATGCGCTGCCCTCGGGGCTCTTCCTGTTCTTCGTCGGACAGCGGCTCGGTTCGCCCGATCTCGGCGGCCCGTTGCTCATCGTCTACTTCGTGTCGGCGGTCTGCGCCGCGCCGCTCTGGCCGCGGCTGATCGGCCGCTACTCCAAGCATCGCGTGTGGTGCGTCGCGATGATCTACAACATCGTGGTCTTCACCGGCGTGTTCTTTTTGCGTGAGGGCGATATCGCGGCCTTCGTCGTCATCTGCGTGCTGTCGGGCGCAGCCCTCGGGGCCGACCTGTCGCTGCCCTCGGCCGTCCAGGCCGACCTCGTCGATCTCGACACCGCCACCAGCGGCGCGCAACGCACCGGCGCCTTCTTCGCGATCTGGGCGCTTGCCCAGAAATTCGCGCTCGCCGGCGCGGGGGGCGCCTCCCTCATCCTCCTCGGCGCCATCGGCTTCACCGCGGACGGCCCGAACACTTCGGCCCAACTCTGGGGCCTGACCGCGCTCTACGCCGCCGCCCCGATCGCCTTCAAGGCCATCGCCATCGCGCTGATGTGGAACTTCCCGCTCGACCGCGCCGCTCAGGCGGCGCTGCGCGCGCGCATCGAGGCGGACAGGTGAGCTGCACGCGACTTGGGCCGATCAAACCTCGCGCGGCGCCAATGCGGTCGCGAGCCTTGCCTCGTAGCGCGCGAGCTTCCCGATAGCCGTCATGCGGGCGTCGCCCGTCAGACCGTCCAGCGACCTGCGCGCCATGGTCACGTGCGCCTTGAAGGCGGCCAGTTGTTGTCTTGTGTATGGCGGTTGCGCGCTGTGGGCTTCGCCCGGGGCTGCCACATCGTCCGCCAGGTACCCCGCAACCATCCGACAGATCTCGAGATAATCTTCCGCCAACATTTTCGCCCTTGCCCCGATTGATACACCACAGAATCCATCGGACGTTCCCGCGAACATACCCCAGTTCGGGAACGATCCGATCCGGGGACGGGGCGTAATGCGTGCCCCCGGCGCCCCTGGTTCTGAAATCGATATCGAAGGCACGGCCGGTGACCTTGCATCGATACCCCGCCTGCCTCACCGCAAGCACCGAATCCTCGACAAAGGTCTGGTCGCACGGAATTGCCGCCCTCGCAGCTCGGCGCGTCGCATCTCGGGCGCGGATCCGAACATGCGCCTCGATCTTTTCGTTCGGACCTGGCGATGTCCCGGCGGGGTGGGCATCATCGTCGGTTCTTGTCACCGTCCCTCACTGGTTGCACGAAGAGTGGCTGATGGGTCTGTCATGTATCTGTCCGGAGGGACCGAGCAGCGATGGAAAGGCGCCGCGAGGCAGCCGCCGACTTAAATATCCTCTGAGCAACTCGACAGACTACCACGATTTTCCGTCGCGAGACAGCATCGTCCCGCCTAGGCTGCGACACCCGATGCGAAAGGACACCCATGACCCTGCCCCTCGCCAATCCCTGGTTCACCGCCCGCAGCCTGTCGCCGGGGCTGACGCTGATCGATGAGCCGCATGTCCATCCGCTGTTTCAGGCCAACATGTATCTGGTCGAGGGGCGCGACCGGGACATGATCCTCGACACCGGCATGGGCGTCGCGGTGCTGCGGCCCTTTCTCGACACGGTTCGCGCCGATCCGTCCAGGCCGCTGCTCTGCGTCTCCAGCCACGCCCACATCGACCATATCGGCGGCGCGTGGGAATTCGACGAACGGCTGATCCATGCGGCCGAGGCCGCCGATCAGGCGAACCCCTGGCCCGGTTCGTTGCTGAAATCCGGCTATTCGGCCGAATCGCTCGACCGCTACATGGCCGCCGGATATCCGCCCCTTTGGGACGTGATCATCGACGCGCTTCCCCATGCGGGCTACGACCCGGCTGCTTATGCCCAGAGGGCCGCTCCGGCGACCGGCCTAATAGTGGAGGGCGACCTGATCGACCTCGGGGGCCGCACCTTCGAGGTCTGGCATCT
Organism: Rhodobacterales bacterium; assembly: GCA_038247355.1. Classification (GTDB taxonomy): domain Bacteria; phylum Pseudomonadota; class Alphaproteobacteria; order Rhodobacterales; family Rhodobacteraceae; genus Amaricoccus. Next base: position 1,171 of record JBBRUZ010000238.1, on the reverse strand, counting down.
GCCCGGCCATTCGCCGGGTGGCGTCGGTCTGTTCGAGCGGGCGACCGGCATCCTGATCGCCGGCGACGCGATCTACGACGGCCCGCTGATCTGCGAGGGGCCGGGCACGGACCTCGCCGACTACCGCGCGACGCTCGACAAGCTCGAAAGCCTGCCCGTGAGCATCGTGCACGGTGGCCACGACGCCGCCTTCGGACCGGCGCGGATGGCCGAGATCATCGCGCGGTATCGGATGCTCTGGGCGTGAGATCCTTGCCGGCGCCCGGACCCCGCCGCCTCGCGACGAAACTCCCGATGTGAAAAATTAATTAAAACAGGCTCTTACGCGGATAACAGTCTGTTATCCCACATCTCAAGCCTTCTTGCCCCACCCGGTCATCCACCGGATCGCGGCGAAATAGGGCTGGTTCGGCAACGTCCCGATCAGTCGCAGCAGCAGCGCGAAGCGCCGGGGAAACACGATCTCGAACCCGGGCCGCTTCAGGCCCTCGACGATCCGGCGCGCCGCCTCGTCGGGCGTCATCAGGAACGGCATCTGGAATTCGTTGACGGCGGTCGCCTCGGTCTCGACGAATCCCGGATTGATGACGCTGATCCGCACCCCGAGGTCGATGAGGTCCATCGCGAGCGACTCCGCCAGCGCGATCAGCCCCGCCTTCGTCGCCGAATAGGCGGCGGAGTCTGGCAACCCGCGAAACCCCGCCACCGAAGCGGTGATCGCGACGACGCCGGCCCCGCGGCCGATCATGTGTTCGAGAACCGGTTCGAGGCCGTTCGCTACGCCGCCGAGATTTACGTCGAACATCCGCTTCGCGGTCGCCGCGCTGAAGTTCTGCGCCCGCATCGGCGTATAGACCCCGGCGTTCAGGATCGCCAGCGCCAGCGGGCCGTGCGAGACGATCTCCGCAACCGCGTCGCGCATCGCCTGCAGGTCGGCGACGTCGGCGGCGAGCGGGATGATCAGACCGGGACCCTTGCGCTCGGCCGCGAGGTGTTCAAGCTCGTCTGGTCGGCGCGCCGTCGCGTAGACGGTCCAGCCGTCCATCGCAAGCCGAAGCGCCGTCGCCCGTCCGATCCCGCCCGATGCGCCGGTGATCCAGGCTGCGCCGTCCTCGGGTCGCGCGACCCCGGCAAAGACGGTCACGCCACCACCCAAAGCGGCGTCCGCGCG
>JBBRUZ010000237.1:0-4288 GCA_038247355.1 Rhodobacterales bacterium | reverse complement strand
GGTCGATCCGCTGGTGGTCAAGCGCGGGATGCCGAGTGCCCGATCCGCCGACCGGCGTCTGGACCGAGTTGGAAGCGAATGAAGGCGATTTCGCCCGTGCGGCGTTCATGAGCATGGCTGCGGCTTCGCGATCTGGGACGGCGGATGAACGGGCGCCCGCCGCGGAACGCCGGAGGGCGTTGGGGCCGTGAGCGAAGCGTCGATCCTTCTTGAGCCGGGCGCGACACGGCTCGTGACGCTGGAGGCGATCTGGCGGGGAAGCGGGGCGGTGACGCTCGACCCGCGCGTGCGCGCGCGGGTCGAGGCGGCGGCTGTGCGGATCGCCGAAGCCGTCGCCGGTCGCACGGCGGTCTACGGGGTCAACACCGGATTCGGAAAGCTTGCGAGCGTGAAGATCGCGGCGGAAGACACCGCGGCGTTGCAGCGCAACCTGATCCTTTCGCATTGCGCCGGGGTCGGTGATCCCTCGCCCCGGGCGATCGTGCGGTTGATGATGGCGCTCAAGCTGCTGTCGCTGGGACGCGGCGCGTCGGGAGTGCGCTGGGAACTTGTGGCGCTGCTGGAGGGAATGCTGGCGCACGGCGTCTCGCCGGTCGTGCCGGTGCAGGGCTCGGTCGGCGCGTCGGGCGATCTCGCCCCGCTCGCGCATATGGCGGCGACGATGATCGGCGAGGGGGACGCGGAGGTCGGCGGGCGCGTCATGCCGGCCGGGCGGGCGCTGGCGTCGGTCGGGCTGGCGCCGGTGGCGCTCGGGGCCAAGGAGGGTCTGGCGCTGATCAACGGCACGCAGTTCTCGACGGCCTGGGCGCTGGCGGGACTGTTCGCGGGCTGGCGGGCGGCGGTGACGGCGCTGGTGACGTCGTGCCTGTCCACGGACGCGATCATGGGCTCGACGGCGCCGCTTCGGGCGGAGATCCATGCGCTGCGCGGCCATCGCGGGCAGATCGACGCGGCAGCGTTCATGCGGGCCGTCATGGCCGGCTCCGCGATCCGCGAAAGCCACCGGAGCGGAGATGCGCGCGTGCAGGACCCTTACTGCATCCGCTGCCAGCCGCAGGTGACCGGGGCGGCGATGGACCTGATGCGCGGCGCCGGCGCGACGCTGGAGACCGAGGCGAACGCGGCGACCGACAATCCGCTGGTGCTGGCGGACGGGATCGTTTCGGGCGGGAATTTCCACGCGGAGCCAGTGGCGTTCGCCGCGGACATCATCGCGTTGGCGCTGGCCGAGATCGGAGCGATCGCGCAACGCCGCGTGGCGCTGATGGTCGATCCGACGCTGTCGCACGATCTGCCGCCGTTCCTGACGGCCAGTCCGGGACTGAATTCGGGTTACATGATCGCGGAAGTCACGACCGCGGCGCTGATGAGCGAGAACAAGCACCTCGCCAATCCGTGTTCGACCGACTCGACGCCAACGAGCGCCAATCAGGAGGACCATGTGTCGATGGCGGCGCATGGGGCGCGCCGGCTGGCGCCCATGGCGGCGAACCTCGAGCGGATCGTCGGCATCGAGGCGCTGTGCGCGGCGCAGGGGGTGGAGTTCCGCGCGCCGCTGCAGACCAGCGCGCCGCTCGGCGCGGTGATCGCGCGGCTGCGGGAAGTGGCGCCGGCGCTCGGGGCCGACCGGCTGCTCGCGCCCGATCTCGAGGCGGCGGCGAAGCTGGTGCGAACGGGTGCGCTGATGGAGGCCGTCGGCATGGCCGCGCCGGGGTTGGAGTTCGCGACGACGGCGAATTAGACACGACCGGTCCGACCAACACCGGCGCCGAGGCGTCAGTCCGTCGATCATCGTGATCTTTCGTGTTCCCCTCACGTGGCGTCGGGGAGGCACGCTCGGACGCCGACGCGGATCAAGCTACACCGGCTGGACGCGGCGGGTCGAGGTGTCGACGCCGACGCGGCGACCCGCCGTGGCGTCATATGACGGCGTTGCTCAGGAACACAATCAAGCTCCCCCTAGCGACGGTTGGAGCGTTTGACGCCAAAACCTGGGCGTTAATCGTTGCCGCCGACGCCGGACGCTGCGATGTTGGTCGCCAGAGGCGCGCCCACGAGCTGGCGCGACCTCGTCCTCTGCCTGATCGGCCGCGACGTGGGGCCTGTGGTCGCGTGGGCGGTGTCGAAGCTCTTCGCGTTGCAGCGGCAAGTCGATGGGATCGCGCCCTTCATCGCTCGATCGTGGACGGGCGCGCCAAACGACTTCAGACCTGATGTGAACGCCAGACGCTGGCGGTGCCTGGTCAGGGGCTCGGCCGACGACATCGACAGGCGCCACCCGCCAGCGGCTGATGAGCCGATGCTGCCGAGTTCGGCGCGGCGGATCGCCGCGCGATCCGGGACTAGGGCCGCGGGGCGTCGCGGCGTCGCGCGGCCAGGGCGTCGGGACGCGCGAGGCCGCCGGGGCGTCGGCGAAGCCCACGATTCCACGCCCAGGTCAAGGCCCAGAGCGCCACTCCGATCGCGAGCAGCCATGCGGCGATGCGGTACTGGCCCATCTGTTCGGCGCTGCGCGCCCATGGCCCCACCAGGAACGCGCAGGTCGCGGCGCCGATGTAGGGCAGGACGGTCGGCGTCCGGAAATGCGCGTGCGCGACCGGCGGCTGGCGGCGCAGAACGATCAACGCGATGTTGACGACGGTGAACACGCAAAGCAGCAGCAGCGCCGTGGTGCCGCCGAGCAGACTGATCGCCTGCGCCTTGGCCCCGGTCACGACGAAATAGATCAACCCGAAGGCGAGCGCAGTCGTGAACAGGATCGAGATCCACGGCGTGCGCCGCGTCGGATGCACGACGCCGAGCGCGTGGGGCAGCACCCCCTGCCGTGCGAGGCCGTAGAGCAACCGGCTCGCCATCAGCATGTTGATCAGCGCCGAGTTCGCCACCGCGAACATGCCGATGAACGGAAAGATCCGGTCGAACGGCAGGCCGGGCGCGCCGGCGCGCACCACCTGGGTCAGCGCCGATCCCTTGCTCGTGTCGGTCAGATCGCCGACCGGGACAAGTGCGACGGCGCAGATCGACACCAGCACGTAGATGATCCCGGTGATGCCGAGCCCGGCAAGCATGACCCTCGGGAAGTCGCGGACGGGGTTCGTGCATTCCTCGGCCATGTTCACCGAGTCCTCGAAGCCGACCATCGCGAAGAAGGCGAGGGAGGTCGCGGCCGTCAGTGCGAGGAACGCACTTTTCTCCTCCGACGAGCGGAAAACCATCACCTCGCTGAAATCGGCGCGGCCCTGGCTCATCGCCCAGAAGCCGACGAAGATGATCAGCAGCAAACCCGAGAGCTCGACGCAGGTGAGCACGACGTTCGCCTTGACGCTCTCGCCGACGCCGCGGAAGTTGATCGCCGCGACGAGCGCCATGAAGCCGAGCGCCAACGCGAGGATGCCGCCGGAGCCCGCCTCGAGCCCAAGGCCGAAGCCGTCGCTGACGAAGCCGGCGAAGGCGTTCGACGCGGTCGAGGCGGAGGTGATACCCGAGCACATGACGGTGAAGGCGACGAGGAAGGTGAGGAAATGCACGCCGAACGCCTGATGCGCATAGAGCGCGGCGCCGGCGGCTTGCGGATAGCGCGTAACCAGTTCGAGATAAGAGAACGCCGTGAACGTCGCAACCAGAAATGCCACGACGAACGGGGCCCAGGCCGCACCCCCGACCTCGCCCGCCACCGTGCCGGTCAACGCGTAAACGCCGGTGCCCAGAATGTCGCCGACGATGAACAACAGAAGAAGCTTCGGCCCCATGACCCTGACGAGTTCCGGTTGATGCGGCGAAGTAGCTGCTTCAGTCATGCGTGTTTCCTTTGCGCGATGAAGTCAGCTTGCGACGGGAGGATTGGGGGGGTCAAGCGACGTCGGCCCGAGGTTCAGCGTGATCCGCTCGCCGGGCCTTTGCCCGGCGCCGGCGCATTGCGAGACGCGGCCACGAGTGTCGTGTTTACCGGGCGACGGCCCGCCCTGGCGGCCCGCCATTCGGGAACACACGCCAGTGCGAGGCGGGCGCCTTCCTCGCCGGCATGGGGGGCGCTTGCTTCGGCGGCACGCGTCCGCGTCGCGCCTGGCGGGCGCTACACGACCCTCGTCGGCAATCGTCGCCGCGAGAAAGTGCAGCGGTGGTAGCGGGTGGCGTGTATGCGGCGTCTCTGACCCATTGATTTGGCCTGTTTCTGCAGCTTGGCGGGTCTGCCAGAATGTCTTCGTGATCAAACGGAGGTTTCGATGGCGGACGGTGGGGATGGATTTGTTGGTCGTTGCGAGGTTGTCGAACCTCGGCGCGGGAACCG
>JBBRUZ010000236.1:0-4292 GCA_038247355.1 Rhodobacterales bacterium | reverse complement strand
GACGGCGTGCTCCAGGTGGTGAACGGCGACAAGGAAGCTGTCGACGCGATCCTCGACCATCCCGACATCGCCGCCGTAGGCTTCGTCGGCTCGACCCCGATCGCGCAATACATCTACGGCCGGGCGACCGCCAACGGCAAACGCGCGCAGTGCTTCGGCGGCGCCAAGAACCACATGATCATCATGCCCGACGCCGACCTCGACCAGGCGGCGGATGCGCTGATCGGCGCGGGTTACGGCGCGGCGGGCGAGCGCTGCATGGCGATCTCGGTCGCGGTGCCCGTGGGCGAGGCGACCGCCGACGCGCTGATGGAGCGGCTGATCCCGCGGGTGGAATCGCTCAAGATCGGCCCCTACACCGCGGGTCGCGACGTGGACTTCGGCCCGGTCGTGACCAAGGCCGCCCAGGCGCGCATCCTCGCCCTCGTCGACAGCGGCGTCGCCCAGGGCGCCGATCTGCGCGTCGACGGCCTAGGCTTCAGCCTGCAGGGCTACGAGAACGGCTTTTTCGTCGGCGCCTGCCTGTTCGACCGCGTCACGCAGGGAATGGACATCTACCGCGAGGAGATCTTCGGCCCGGTCCTCGCCACCGTCCGCGCGAAATCCTACGATGACGCGGTGAACCTGACGATGACCAACCCCTATGGCAACGGCACGGCGATCTTCACCCGCGACGGCGACACCGCGCGCGATTTCGCCTCCCGCATCAACGTCGGCATGGTCGGCGTCAACGTGCCGATCCCGGTGCCGCTCGCCTATCACACGTTCGGGGGCTGGAAGAAATCGGGCTTCGGCGATCTCAACCAGCACGGGCCCGACGCCTTCCGCTTCTACACCCGCACCAAGACCGTCACCGCCCGCTGGCCCTCCGGCACCAAGGAAGGCGCGGCGTTCTCGATCCCCACGATGGAGTGACCGATGATCGAGAGCGTCCCGCCCGCCACCGAGGTTTCCGGCGAGGTCCGGCATCCTTGTGGTCGGCCTTGCGTGCGCGACGCGTTCGGCCGGGAGGCGTGACATGAACTTCGCCCTCAGCGAGGAGCAGGCGGCGATCGCAGGCATGGCGCGCGCATTTGGCCGCGACCGCATCGCCCCCCACGCGGACGCTTGGGAGACTGCCGGCGCCATCCCCCGGGCGGTGCTGGAGGAAGCGGCCGGCCTCGGCTTCGCCGCGATGTACGTGCCCGAAGCGATGGGCGGCGCCGGTCTCAGCCGCCTCGACGCGGCGCTGGTTTTCGAGGCGCTCGCGATGGCCTGCCCGACCGTCGCCGCGTTTATCTCCATCCACAACATGTGCGCCCACATGATCGCCGCGCATGGCTCGGAGCCGGTCCGCGAGCGATACCTGCCGCGTGTCGTCACCATGCAGACGATCGTCTCGTACTGCCTGAGCGAGCCCGGCTCGGGCTCGGACGCCGCGGCGCTGCGCACACGCGCCGCCCGGACCAACGACGGCTGGACCTTGAACGGAACCAAGGCCTTCATTTCCGGCGGCGGCTTTTCCGACCTCTACCTCGTCATGGCCCGCACCGGCGGCGACGGGCCGAAGGGCGTCTCCGCCTTCCTCGTCGAGGACGGTTCGCCGGGCCTCAGCTTCGGCGCGCGCGAGCGCAAGATGGGCTGGAAGGCCCAGCCCACGACGCAAGTCCAGTTCGACGACTGCGCGGTTCCCACCGCGAACCTGCTCGGCGAGGAGGGCATGGGCTTTCGCTATGCGATGAAGGGCCTCGACGGCGGACGCCTGAACATCGCGGCGACGGCGCTCGGCGGCGCGCAGGCGGCCCTCGACACGGCGCTGGCCTATACCGGGGAGCGCCGCGCGTTCGGCCAGGCGCTCCGCGACTTCCAGTCCGTCCAGTTCCGCCTCGCCGACATGGAGACCGAGCTCCAGGCCGCGCGGATCTTCCTGTATCAGGCGGCCTGGAAGCTCGACACCGGCGCCCCGGACGCGACCAAGTACTGCGCGATGGCCAAGCGGCTGGTCACCGACGCGGCCTTCAAGGCGGCGAACGACGCGCTGCAACTGCTCGGCGGCTACGGGTACCTCGCCGACTACGGGATCGAGAAGATCGTCCGCGACCTGCGCGTCCACCAGATCCTCGAAGGCGCCAACGAGATCATGCGCGTCATCATCGCCCGCGCGTTGATCGCCGAGGCGGCATGAGCGACGCGCGCCCCAAGGAGTCAATTGACTTGCTGACAAGCAATGAGTGAGCCTCAAGCCCCGTTCGGTCGCACTATCCAGCTATTTCTGGTAGATGGTTCGTCCAGCGGTCTGGTGATTGCGTCGATTCACGGTTGGACCGGAAGCGTATTAGTGGGCAATCAATCAACGTTCGCGCGGCTTCTGTCCCGGCCGGAGTTGGACCGAACCGGGATATACATCCTGTTTGGCCCTGACCCCCAGGACCCGCTCGGGACGCGCGCATATATTGGGGAGGCGGACAGTGTCCGTGAGAGAATCGACCAAAGCGCGAAGCAACGTGGTTTCTGGGAAAGCGCAATCGTTATCACAACGAGCGACGAGGCGCTCAACAAGGGCCACGTCAGATATCTCGAGGCCCGCCTAATCGAGTTGGCGCGCGTCTCTGGCCGCGTCGCCTTGGACAATGGAAATGATCCGCTGGCGGAGCGCCGCAGGCTTACGGAGGCCGACCGCGCGAATATGGAATCTTTCTTGGCGAGCCTCAAAGTCATTCTCCCGGTCGTAGGGATCGACCTTCTGAAACCCCGGCTTGTACTGCCCCCGATAGAAGCAGCTGGCTTGAGCGATGCACAATTCGAGATGAGGCACAAAAGCGGAATCAGGGCGCTTGCTGTTGAACAGGACGGAGAGTTCGTAGTGTTGGCCGGCTCCCAAGCCCTGAAAGACACTGGTTATGCGATGCAAAGCTATGCGAGTCTCAAGGCAGACCTAGTTCTGAAGGGAGTATTGGTGAACAAGGGTGATGGCTATGTGTTCGAGGAGTCCTATCCGTTCAAGAGTCCATCTGCGGCGGCGGCCGTGGTCCTCGACCGTAACTCCAACGGCCGACAAGAATGGAAGGTGGTCGGTTCGAGAGGAACCTACCATGAGTGGCAAGAGCAGAAAGCTAATGCAACTGCGCTCGGGTCATGACTGAAATTTCGATCAGGACCGAACGCCGCGCCGGGCGCATCACGCTCACCCGCCCGCGGGCGCTGAACGCCCTGACGCACGCGATGACGCTGGCGATCGACGCCGCCCTTGGCGCGTGGCGCGACGATCCGGCCGTGGCGTTCGTGCTCATTGACGCCGAAGGCGACCGCGCGTTCTGTGCGGGCGGCGATCTCCAGGAGATATACGAGGCGGGACGGCGCGGCGACTTCGGCTATCCGCGGCGGTTCTGGGCCGAGGAGTACCGGCTCAACGCGGCCGTTGCGTCCTATCCCAAGCCCTATGTCGCGCTCACCCAAGGGTTCGTCATGGGTGGGGGTGTCGGTATCGCCAGCCACGGATCGCACCGCATCGTCGGCGACACCACCCGAATCGCCCTGCCCGAATGCGGCATCGGGCTCATCCCCGACGTCGGCGCCAGCCATCTGCTCGCCCGGGCGCCCGGCCGCTTCGGCGAATACCTCGGCCTCAGCGGCCACCGCATGGGACCGGGCGACGCGATCCACGCCGGATTCGCCGACGCTTTCGTCCCCGAGGCGGACTGGCCGGCGCTGACCTCCCGGCTCGTCGCCATCGGCGACGCGGCCGATGTCGATGACGCAACAGGGGGCGGGGTGGGAAGTGCTGTCGACGATGCGATCGCCGCGTTCGCCCACCCCGTTCCCGAAGCCCCGCTCGTAGCGCTGCGCGAGACCATCGACGACGCGTTCGCCGGTCCCGACCTCGCCGTCGTCCTGACCCGGCTCGAGGCCACCGACTGGGGCCACGCCACCCACGCCATCCTCGCCCGGCACGCGCCGCTGTCGCTCGCCTGCACGCTGGAACTGGTGCGCGCCGCCCGCCGGGACCCCGGCGTCGAAGCGGCGCTGACCCGCGAATTCCGCTTCACCGCCCGCAGCCTGTCGGACGGCGACCTGCTCGAGGGCATCCGCGCCGCCGTGATCGACAAGGACCGAAAACCCCTGTGGCGCGACGACATCGACAGCGTCACGCCCGAGCAGATCGCGCATATGCTCGCGCCGCTCGGCGCCGACGACCTTGCCTGGCCCGCCTGACCGGCCCGAAGGAGACCACAATGGACATCGGTTTCATCGGCCTCGGCAACATGGGCGCCCCGATGGCCCGCAACCTCGCAGCGGATGGCCATGCGGTGACG
>JBBRUZ010000235.1:0-4311 GCA_038247355.1 Rhodobacterales bacterium | reverse complement strand
GCGTCGGCTTGCGCACCCGCTGGTCGATCATGTTGACCACCGCAGCGTGCGCCACCGATTCGCCCTCCGCATCCCGTCCTTGGGCCGGCGCCTGCGCGGCGAAGGCCTGGATCAGTTCGAACGGCGCGCGCAGGTTCGAGCCGATGTGCCGGTCCCAGCTCGCCCAGGTCGCCGTCGCGATCGTGTCGTGCTCGAAGATCGACGCGTTGTTGACGAGGATGTCCAGAGGTCGCCCCAGCGCCGTCGCCGCGGCCGGGACGAGCCGGGCGGTCGCGGACCGGTCGAGCAGATCCGCGCCGATCGCCGCGGCCTGGACGCCGAGGGCCCGCGCCTCGGCGACGACGTCCTCGGCCGCCGAACGGCCGGCGTTGTAGTGAACCACGACATCGACGCCGCGCGCAGCGAGATCGAGCGCCATCGCCCGGCCCAGCCGCTGACCGGCGCCGGTCACCAGCGCCGCGCGAAATCCGTCGACGTGGGTCTGGTCCCCGGCGCGCTGGTTTGCGGGGTCGGTCATCCGAGATGCGAATGCGTCACGTCTGCGGACAGTCGGCGCGGGCGCAACCAGCAGCGCTGCCGAGGACATAGGCGTCACAAACGACGCATTTGCGCGCCGCTTCGATCGGTTTACCCCTGGTCCTGTCCACCTTCGGCGCGCGCCATTTCCCGATCATCCCCACGACCAGCAGGGCCGCCAGTAGCAGCAGCGCCAGTTTGGCCGTCATGGCGCCGGCAACCCGAACCGGGCCCACAGTGCGCGATCCTCCACGCCCCCGAGCAAATCGGACACACCCGGCAGACCCAGCCGGCGGAACAGCGGCCGGCGCGCGCGGATGAGGTTGAACCGCACATCCTTGCCGTAGCGCGCGCGCATGGCCGGTGCGAGATGGCCGATCCCGTCCGCCAGGCCGACGTCGACGGCGCCCTGCCCAACCCATATCTCGCCGCCGAACAGATCGTCGCCCTTCAGCCGATCGCCGCGGCGTTCCGTGACCTGCGCGATAAAGGTGTCGTGGATCGTTGTCTGCAGCCGCTTCAGCCGCTCCACGTCCTCGGCACGCTCAGGGCGAAACGGATCGAGCATCCCTTTCTCCGGGCCCGAGGTATGGACCCGCCGCTCGATCCCCGCTCGCGCCAGCAGGTCCTGGAACCCGAACGAGGCGGAGATCACGCCGATCGAGCCGACGATGGAATTCGGATCGACATGGATGTCGTCCGCCGCTGTGGCGAGCCAGTAACCGCCCGACGCCGCGACGTCCTCGACGAACGCATGGACCGGGACCCGTTTCTCGTCCGCAAGTCGCCGGATGCGGGCGGCGATGAGGCTTGACTGCGCCGGCGAGCCGCCCGGCGAATTGATCGCAAGCGCCACGGCCTTCGGTTTGCCGCGCCGGAACGCCGTCTCGATCAGCGGGGCGAGCCCCGCATCGCTCAGCGCCGCCGCGCCAAGCCGCCCCCCCGCCCCGATCACCCCCTCGAGCCGGAGAACGGAAACGAAATCGCGCGCCATGAATCGATCGAATATCATACCAACGGAAATAGGCCGACGCCTGTCCGGCTGCAAGCCCGGCGGAAACCCGGGCATTGACCAGCCCGGCTTGTGTGGACTATTCCGCGCGCACTGGGCGGCGCTCCGGCCCCCGGGACGACACGGGTGTGACCCATTGCGCGACGACACGGCGCTGAACGACGACTGGAGCCCGCGCACCCGGCTGGTGCACGCCGGCACGCGGCGCAGCCAGTACGGAGAAACCTCCGAGGCGATCTTTCTCACTCAGGGCTTCGTCTATCCAAACGCGGCGGCGGCGGAGGCGCGCTTCATCGAGGCGGGACCGGAGGAATTCGTCTACGCCCGCTACGGGAACCCGACCGTCCGTATGTTCGAGGAGCGGATTGCCGCACTGGAAGGGGCCGAAGACGCCTTCGCCACCGCCTCCGGCATGGCGGCCGTGCATGGCGCGCTGTTTGCGCAACTCCGCTCCGGTGACCATATCGTCTCGGCGCGTGCGCTTTTCGGCAGCTGCCTTTACATCGTCGAGACGCTGCTGCCGCGCTTCGGTATTGAGGTGAGCTTTGTCGACGGCGCCGATCTGGAACAGTGGCGCGCGGCGATCCGGCCCGACACCAAACTGGTGTTTCTCGAATCGATCTCGAATCCGACGCTCGAGGTCATCGACATCCGCGGCGTCGCGGCATTGGCCCATGCGCAGGGTGCGCAGGTGATCGTCGACAACGTCTTCGCCACCCCGATCTTCCAGCGCAGCCTTGAACTCGGCGCCGACGTGGTGATCTATTCGGCTACCAAGCACATCGACGGTCAGGGCCGCTGTCTCGGCGGCGTGGTGCTCGGATCGAGATCGTGGATTCGCGGCACGCTGGAGGGCTTCCTCAAGCACACCGGCGGCGCGCTGAGCCCGTTCAACGCCTGGGTTCTGCTGAAGGGGCTCGAGACCCTCGACCTGCGCTGCCGCGCCCAGGCGGCCGGCGCAGCCGCGATCGCCGAAGCCTTCTCGGGGCACGGCGCACTGTCTCGGCTGATCTACCCCGGCCTCCCCGACCATCCCCAGCATGCGCTCGCCGTGCGACAAATGGCCACGGGCGGCACCATGGTCACGTTCGAGCTCGCCGGCGGCAAGGCGGCGGCTTTCCGTTTCCTCGACGCGCTCCGTATTGTCCTGATTTCGAACAATCTGGGTGATTCCAAGTCGCTGGTCACACATCCTGCCACAACGACGCACCAGCGCCTGACCCCGGAACAGCGAAGCATGCTCGGCATTTCCGACGGCCTCGTGCGGTTGTCTGTCGGCTTGGAAGATCCTGTCGATCTGATCCGGGACTTGCGGCAAGCTTTTACGAAAGCAACTATTTCAACCTGAAGTTGTATTTAGTTAATTGTGGAACAAATTGGTCGTAATTCGCCTTCAGGTTGCATAGGTTCTGGTGGGCGCCGCGAAAGCCGTGACGTCGTCTGGCAATAGACCGACGTGGCTCCATCTAACGAGACAACTGCATTGCCCAACGAGGAAAATTCGCGCCATGACCATCCAGAACCGGCACGTCGAGTTGTCGAACCCCATAATGATCGCGACCGATCGGCCGTGCATGACCGAAGCAACCGAAGCCGCACGGATGATCCCGCGGCGGGCAGAAGGCGCGACCCGGCGTGGCGAAGATGAAGTCGCCGCCCAGCCTGCGAGCGCGACCAACGCCGGCGTCGCGCCGCTCCGCCACAGCTATCCGTTAGATTTCGTCGCGGACGACGCCTATATCGCGACGCTGCCCGATCTTCAGAACGGTCCTGCAAGCCTTATCAAGGGGGCGAAGACCGGGATCCAGCACGTCGGCATTTCCAACTTCCGGCTGCCGATCCGATTCCACACCCGTGACGGGGGCGAGATCCAGCTCGAAACTTCGGTCACCGGCTCGGTCTCGCTCGAAGCGAACAAGAAGGGCATAAACATGAGCCGGATCATGCGGTCCTTTTACAAGCATGCCGAGAAATCGTTTTCGTTCGAAGTGATCGGTGGTGTTCTTGACAGCTATCTGGGCGATCTCGACAGTTACGACGCACGCATCCAAATGCGACTAAACTATCCGATGCTCAAGAAATCGCTTCGTAGTCGCTTAGAAGGCTGGCAATACTACAATGTTGCCCTCGAGATGGTCTGCACGGCTGAGGGGACGCACCGTATCATCCATCTCGATTACGTCTATTCCTCGACTTGCCCTTGCTCGCTGGAACTGTCCGAACACGCCCGCGCCACCCGCGGGCAGATCGCGACGCCGCATTCCCAACGCTCGGTCGCGCGTGTGTCGGTCGAACTTGCCGGCGACGGCCATCTGTGGTTCGAGGACATCGTCGATCTTTGCGCCGCGGCGATCCCGACCGAAACGCAGGTCATGGTCAAGCGCGAGGACGAACAAGCCTTTGCCGAGCTCAACGGTTCGAACCCGATCTTCGTCGAGGACGCGGTCCGCCTGCTCTGTGCGAATCTCGAGGCAGACCAACGTATCGGCGACTTTCGCGTGGTTGCGAGCCACCAGGAATCGCTTCACAGCCATGACGCCGTTTCGATCCTGACGATGGGCGAGACCTTCCGCCAGGCGAGCTACGACCCTCGGTTGTTCGACACCCTCCACCACGCCGCCTGACCGCGCCTATACTGCCTCCGGTGAGAACGGCGCCGCAATAGTCGGCCACGGAGGCGCCCGGAATTGGTCGGGCGCGGCGGTCGAAAATCCCGCCAGCGACAAGTCTTCGGTTCGTGGAACGGTCCGGAGGCGGAAGGATGTATGGCGTGGAGCTGTATT
>JBBRUZ010000234.1:0-4412 GCA_038247355.1 Rhodobacterales bacterium | reverse complement strand
TTCCAAAGGATGATTGCTGCGACGAGCAGATTGAGGCCGGAGGCACGGTAGATCTGGTTCTCGAAAGTGCGATCGCGGATTTCGCCGAGGCGGTGGAAGAACACGGCGCGGGCGAGCGCATTGCGCGCCTCGCCTTTGTTGAGTCCGGCACCGGTGCGCCGGCGCAGCTCGGGGTTGCGCAGCCAGTCCAGCATGAACTTTGACCTCTGGAGTCGTCCCACCTCGCGAAGCGCGAGGGCGAGGCTGTTCTGGCGCGGGTAGGCGGCCAACCGCTGCAGCGTTTCGGAGGCAGACACGTGGCCGGCACCCACCGACACCGCCAATCTCAGCAAATCGTCCCAGTGCTTCTCGATGAGATCGGCCTTGGCGCTGCCGCCGACGAGGCCGCTAAGCGGTGCCGGAACCTGGATGGGCGCGAGGGGATTGATCTGATCTGGCGGATGGACGCGGCGGGCGCGGGGCACGCCCTTGTCTCCGCGCGTGTCGCTGCGCGCCGCGCGGAGCATCTAGCCGACGGGCGCTTGAGCGCGTCGGGGTCACGCGCTGCCAGCCTGCCGATCGCCGAAGCGCTGCATGGCCCGCGGTTCGTCGCCATGGTCGCCGCGCTGTTCGGTGGCGAGCCCGAAGCCGCCGCGGACGTGGAAGCCCTCGATCCGGGCCAGATAGACTGGAGCACGACCGCCAATGGCCGAACATGATCGCCCTTTGGCGCGCCAAGCGTGCCCCACCCGCATGCTATTGCGTCGCCGTCACGTTGCATTTTGGCCCGCGGGGCGGTAATCTTGCAGCTTGATCATGAATCGACCTTGGAAAGTGGACAGAGCGCTGATCGAAAGGAGAAAAATGACTGCTGTTAACCATTGTGGGGCTAAAAGCAGTCTTGCTGTGGAAAATGGCGCACCGGCCTTGGAAGGATGGGTCGGTCTTCGATACATTTCAGGCGGCTACAGTGGGTCGGTCTGAACATCACGCCCAAATGACGGGCGAATAAGCGACTACATCTTGGCGGAGGCTCCGAAATACATCGCGCCCCCGTGATAACGTTATGTTACCAGTCGCTTGGTATCATGTCCGCGTGCGGACGGCCCCGCATGTGATAAGGGAAGTCCATATTGCGTCGCTTGACAAAAGTCCGGGCATATCTCACTTCTGGACAAAAGGATATGTGATGCTCAACCAGGTCGGCCAGTCGACACCTTCATCACCGATCTTGGGGGGAGCTTTCTCACCCGACGAAATTCGCGCCATGCAACGCGCCATCGTCGGGCTTTTCGGCCGCTGGGCGGTGACCGACGCCGACGCCGCGCTCCTGCTGGGGGGGCTTTCGGCCAAGACCTTCCGGCGCTGGAAGGACGGCGACTATGGGCGGGTGACCCGCGACCTCGCGGATCGCATGTCGCATCTTCTCGGCATCCACAAGGCGCTGCGCATCCTCTTCGCAGACCCCGAGCGCGGCTATCGCTGGATGACCGCCCCGAACGACGCGTTCGACGGGCAAAGCGCGCTCGACGTGCTGCGGCGCGGCGGCATGTCGGACATCATCCGTGTCCGCCACTATCTGAATTCCACCCGCGGCGGCTGGTGAGCCCGCCTGTCCCCAACCTCCCACCCGCTTCGCGCGTGCTGTGGCCGCGGACCCATCGCCTCGTAAACGCGCATTTCCCGCCGATCGACCTCTACGACGACATCGCCGATCCGGCAGACTGGGAGCGCGTGACCGCAGCAGTCCAACGCACCAATCCGCGCATCCTTGACGAGATCGGCGACCTGCGCCTCGTGCCGGTCGAACGACGCCTCGGCGGCCCCGGCGCATCCTGGGTGATGGCGGCCTTCACCCATGTCTCTCCCGACCGACAATCACGGTTTAGCAACGGCGGCTTCGGCGTCTACTATGCCGGAGAGAGCGTCGCCACCGCGCTCCACGAGCACAGCTTTCACATGGGTCGGTTCTATCGCCGCACGAACGAGCCGCCGGGCTGGATCTCTCAGGCGCGCGAACTGATCGGCAGGATCGACGCCGACCTGATCGATCTACGGATCGGCGTCTTCCCGGACCTGCTTGATCCCGATCCCGAGTGCTACGGCGCCGCGCAGGCCTTCGCCGCCCACGCCCGGGAAGCCGGCGCCGACGGCGTCGTATATCCCAGCCTGCGTCGTCCCGGTGGCGAGTGCATCGCGGCCTTTTGGCCCAACGTCGTGTCGCCGCCCACGCAGGGCGATCACTATCGCTATCACTGGAACGGCGAGGTCGTCGACTTCGCGCGCAAGATAACCGGCGATCGCGCGATCTACGATATGAAGAGGTATTGAGCCGCCCGGTTAGGAAGCAATTTTGTAAGGCTCTTGGATGAGCGAAATCGAACGTCAGCCGCCTGCATGTTTTGCTGCGAAGCGCAGGGCTGGCTTTAACAAGGCATACTTATATCACATAATAAGCACTATACGCTATTTTTTGTACGGGGGTGCATTCTATTCTGAACTGCGACAAACCACCGTCCAGCGGTAAGCGGCGGCTTCCATCTGGACGCCGACTTGTCCGCCGGGAGCATTGCCGAGATCGTGCGCGCCCTTGGGGCTGGACGCGGGCTTTGAGGATCGGGCCGGTCAGCGGGCGAGCGCCGCCGCCTCTTCCAAGGTGACGCCGTTCACGAGCGGATCGGCGTGGCGATGCGCCAGTCGCCATTCGCCATTCTCGCGGCGATAGACGAGCGTGACGCGCAGCGGCCAGTCCTGCGCCGGCAGACCCCCGACCTCGCCATTATTGTATTCGATGATGGCGAGAACGACCAAATCGTCGGACGCATAGGCTTGGACGAGCTCCTGTCGCAGCGTGCCGTTCCGGAAGAACCGCCGCATCCCGTTCCAGGTCTCTTCGGTCATGTCGATGCCGCGCGTCGGCGGCCCGCCGAACGGCGAATAGAACGTGAAGTCTTGGGACAGCGTGATCAGGTCTTGGTAGGCGTCGACGTCGCCGCGCATCAGCGCCGCATGCGCCTCGGACGAGCGGCGGACGAGATCGGCGACGGTCTGGTCCATGAGGGAAACGTCGCCGGTCTGGGCCGGGGCGATGCTTGCGATCGATGCGACTCCCACGGCGGCTGCCGCGGCGAGAAGGGAGCGAAGATAGGTCGGCATTGGGTTGTTCCTGACAATACTGTTCACGATGCGATGCGGCGACAGGCCCTTTCGCTCGAGGATATGAATCCCAGTTTCGCTCCATTGAATCCAGTGATACGTTTTCATCGACATGCTGCACCAGATTGACCTCTCTCGAATCGACCTCAACCTCTTCGTCGTCTTCGAGGCGGTGCTGGCAGAGCGCCATGTCGGCCGGGCGGCCGATCGGCTGAACCTCTCGGCCTCGGCCGTCAGCCACGGCCTCGGCCGCCTGCGCCGACTGCTCAACGACCCCTTGTTCATCCGCACACCGAAGGGCGTCGTGCCGACCGACCGGGCCATGGAGCTGGCCACGCCGATCGCCGACATCCTGGCGCGGACCCGAGGCGTGATCTCGACCGCCGCGCCCTTCGACCCCGCAGCGTCCACGCGCCGGTTCACGGTCGGCGCGCCGGACGGCGTCTCGGCCGTCTTCCTGCCGCCGCTGCTCGCCCGGGTTCGCGACCGCGCGCCCGGGATCGACATCAGCCTGCGTCAATTGCTTCCCGTGCAGGGGGAAACCGCGCCCGAGCGCGTCTGGCGCGACGCTTTCGCCGATCTCGAGACGCGGGCCGCGGATATCGCCGTCATCCCCAGCGACGACATTCCGGCGCGCTTCCACCGTCAGGTCCTGTACGAAGAAGACTTCGTCCTCGCCATGCGCGCCGGGCACCCTTTTGCGGCGGACCCGTCCCTCGACCGCTATTGCCAGATGCAGCATCTGGTGGTCTCGCTGTCAGGCGAGCCCTACGGCCACGTCGACGAGGCGCTCGCGCAACAAGGCCGCGCGCGTCGCGTCGCCGTCACGGTCCCGAACTTCATGTTCGCCTTCGCCGTCATCGCCGACACGGACCTGATCGCCGCCCTTCCCCGGCGGTTCGCCGCCATGCACGCGGCGCGTTTCGACGTCGTGGTCATGGATGTGCCGATGCCGATGGCCGGCTTCCGTCTCAACGCGGTCGCGCCCAAGGCCGCGATGACGGACGCCGGGTTGGCGTGGTTTTTCGACCTGCTCGGGGAAGCTCGGCTCGCCAATCCGCCGGAGGCTGATCTCGCATGACGGGAACTTAAGTCGATGCTCGCTCGATTGTGTTCATCAGCCAGACCAGTCCCTCGAGAGGTGGCTTGGGAAATCTGAACAGGTGCGTTGAGTGGTGAGGCCGCTCGAAATCGGCAAGAAGAGTGCCGAGAACGAGGAGCGACCATGACGAAACGACCACGCCGGAACCACGGTCCGGCATTCAAGGCGAAGGTCG
>JBBRUZ010000233.1:0-4417 GCA_038247355.1 Rhodobacterales bacterium | reverse complement strand
GTGACGGTGTTCGCCGTCAGCGCCTCGGACTTCATCAGCCCGAGCGCGTCGAAGATCTCGACATAGCTCGGCGTCGTCTCGTAGGAGGTATGGATCTCTCCCGCCTCGAAGGCCGCGATCTGCGCCGAGGGGTCTGTGCCGTAATCGACGTACTCGATGGCGCCGAGATAGACCGGGCCGTGCACCGCGTCGCCCCACCAGACGCCGCCGTCCGAGCGCTTCTCCAGCAGGGCGCGCACGCCAACCTCGACCGACGTCAACGTCCACGGTCCGGTGCCGATCGGATTGGCGGACAGGCTCGCCCCGGTCTCGTCGAAGCTGCGATGCACGATCAGCGCAGGGTAGTCGCAAAACGCCGGGATCAGCGAAATGTCCGAGGCGCTGAGGGTGAGCCGGATCGTGTGATCATCGACTTTCTCCACCGCGCCGTCGATCAGGCCGAACAGCTCGCGGACCTGTTCCTTCTGCGTAACGGTGCCGTCTTCGGCCGTGACGTCGGCGGTGAACGTCTCTTCGCCCTTCTTCTCGATCAGGCCGGGGATGCGGGTGGCCATCGAATTGCCAGGAACGTGGCTCTCGGCCCAGCGGGCGAAATTGTGAATGACGTCGTCGGCGATGAACGGATCGCCATTCGACCAGACAGCTGTCTCGCGAAGGTTCAGGACGTATTCGGTCGCGTCCTCGTTGACTTCCCAGCTTTCGAGCAGCCACGGCTCGAAGGTGAAATCAGCGGTGTAACGCACCAGCGGCTCATTCATCGGACGGGCGAGGTTGCCCATCTGCGACCAGTCAAAGACGCGCGGATCCTCGACCCGCATGACCTGCATTGCGATCTTGATCGTGCCGCCGGGCACGCCGTCCTGCGCGCTTGCGCGGTTTGGCAGCCCGAGACCGAGCATTCCGTAGGCGCCGGCGCTGGTTACTCCGAGCGCCGTCGCCATCGCGAGGAACTCGCGCCGCTCCATGCCGCCCGTGCGGGCCGCTTCGGCAAGCCGATCCACGGCGACGTGGACCGGCTTGCCATTGATCGTCAGGTTCCCCATTTTCGTCTCCCGATGCTGTGAGCCTTCGCTTTGTGTCGTATAGCAGGATGAAAACGGGCGGGGGTCAACTGTTCATTGCCCCGCGGTACGTGGCGAAGGGCGGCGATTCGCCAATCGCCGGCATCGCCATCATGGGACGAAACAGATATCGGATAAGCAAGATTATGTTATATTACTCTGTTAACCGCCGGACCGCAGTTCGCTGCTCCACATGCGCCCCGTCCTGATCGCCGGACCCACGGCCAGCGGCAAGTCGGCGTTGGCGCTGGCGATCGCCGAGCGCGATGGCGGCGTGGTGATCAACGCCGACGCGTTGCAGGTTTACGACTGCTGGCGCGTGCTGACGTCGCGACCCGACGATGCGGACTGCGCCCGCGCACCGCACCGCCTCTACGGTCACGTTGCCGGCGATGCGACCTACTCCGTCGGCGCATGGCTGCGCGAAATTGCGCCTGTGATCACCGAAGTCCGAACCCGTGGGCGGAGACTCGTGATCGTGGGCGGCACTGGTCTATATTTTCATTCGCTGACAAACGGTTTAGCCCACGTGCCGGCAATCCCGCTTGAAGTTCGCGCCCGCTCGGACGAAACCTTGCGCGCCGGGCGGCTCGACGCACTGATCGGCGATCTGGTGCGCGACGATCCAGCGACGCTTTCGCGGATCGACGTCGCAAACCCGCGCCGGGTCCAGCGCGCCTGGGAGGTGCTGGTCGCCACCGGACGTGGATTGCACGACTGGCGATGCTCCGGGACGACGGCGATCCTGGCGCGGGAAAACTGCGTCCGCCTGATCGTCGCGAAGGAAATCTATTATAATAACATCGATATAAAGCACCGTTTCGAGAAAATGATCGAACAAGGCGTAATCGACGAATGCGCGCGTTTCGTCGCGGCGGGCCATGATCGCGACGCGCCCGCCGGTCGGGCGCTCGGGGCTGCGGCATTGATCGGTCATCTCGAAGGCCGCCTCGCGCTCACCGACGCCGTCGAGGCCGCCGTGATCGCCACGCGGCGCTACGCGAAGCGGCAACGGACCTGGATCCGCGGCCACATGGCGGACTGGACGTCGGTCGAGCCCGGCGTCGCCGCGCTGGGCCGCGTTCCGCGCGACTAGAGCGTCAGGTACCGGCTGCGATCGCGCGTCGACCAGCGCACGGCGACGCGGTAACCGTCCTCCGTCTGGACCTCGGATTTCACCAACTTGTGGTCGAACAGCCAAGCGCGGCGCCGACCCTGGTCGAATCCGAGCGTCAGCGTCTCTTCCTCGACGGGTTCCGCGAGTTCATTCGCGATCATGGCGATCAGCGCATCCATCCCCTGCCCCGTGCGCGCCGAGATCACCACTGCCCGCGGGGTTCGCGCGGCGATCGCGCTCAGCGCTTCGGCCGCTTCGGACGCCAGCATGTCCGCCTTGTTCCAGACCTCGATCATCCGCGCCTCGGCCTCGGTCCCGAGCCCGAGATCAGCTAGGATTTCCGTGACATCCCGGGCTTGGATCGCGCTCTCGGGGTGGGCAATGTGGCGCACGTGCAGGATCAGATCGGCGTCCAGCACCTCTTCGAGCGTCGCACGGAACGCCGCCACGAGCTGGGTCGGCAGATCGGAGATGAATCCGACGGTGTCCGAAAGGATGACCGTCCGGTTCGGGCTGATCTCGACCGCGCGCATCGTCGGATCGAGCGTCGCGAACAACATGTCCTTGGCGAGGACCGCAGCGCCGGTCAAACGGTTGAAAAGCGTTGATTTCCCTGCATTTGTGTAGCCGACCAGCGCCACCACCGGATAGTCGGTGCGCTTGCGCGCCGCGCGGTGTTGACCGCGGGTGCGGACGGCTTTCGCCAGCGCCTCCTTGATGCGGTCGATCCGCTCGTCGAGCGCACGGCGGTCGGCCTCGATCTGGGTTTCGCCGGGGCCGCCAAGAAAGCCGAAGCCGCCGCGCTGGCGCTCGAGATGCGTCCACGAGCGCACGAGGCGGGACTTCTGGTAGCTCAGATGCGCGAGTTCGACCTGCAACACGCCCTCGCGGGACTGGGCGCGCTCGCCGAAGATCTCGAGGATCAGCCCGGTTCGATCAAGAACCTTAGCTTTCCAGACGCGCTCGAGGTTGCGCTGCTGAACTGGCGACAACGGGCCGTCAATGATCACGAGGCCGATTTCGGCCGCGGCGATCGCCTCGCTGATCTCCTCGACCTTGCCCGAGCCGAACAAAGTGCCGGCGCGCTTGCGGGGTACGGGCACGGTCAGCGCATCGATCACGTCGAGATCGAGCGCCTGCGCCAGGCTCGACGCCTCCACCAGCGCATCCCTCGGATCGCGCACGCGTGCCGCCTTCGCGAAGACTGGATGAAGGACAAGCGTCCGCATGCGGGGCGCCGGATCAACTATCTTCGGCCTCGTAGAGCGTTATGGGCTGCGACGGCATCACCGTCGAGATTGCATGCTTGTACACGAGTTGCGACTGGCCGTCGCGGCGGAGCAGCACGCAGAAATTGTCGAACCAGGTGATCACGCCCTGCAGCTTCACGCCGTTCATCAGGAAAATCGTCACCGGGACTTTCGCCTTGCGAACATTGTTGAGAAACGCGTCCTGGAGGTTTTGCTTGTCGGCAGCCATTTTTTTCAGCCTTAAGTTTGTGTGAGGACGCCAACGCTGCGGCCCCTGTTGTTATTGAGTAAGAGTATGTGCGCCGCAGCGGAGCATTTCCAGACCGCCCCGGCGATTTTTTGCCCGGCAGCGCGATTTGCTGCGGCGCCGTCGCGGCGATGCCAATGGCTCGGCGGTTTTCGTCGCACCAGCTCGGTTGATTCGATCCCCCGACCGCCGCGCGCCCCGAAATCACGCTGTCTTTCAGCCCGGCATGCCCTATAAGCCAAGTCCCTGATCACGTCCCGAGCTCGACATGTCCGAAGAATTCTACCGTATCAAGCGCCTGCCCCCATACGTTTTCGCCGAAGTGAACCGCCTGAAGGCGAAGTTCCGCGCCGAGGGCATGGCGAGAGAATCAACGGGACGCGGAGGCACTCGTCATACATGAAAGGCCCCTTGAACGGCAGGCCGTGTTCACCGAGTTGGTCGCCGTGGTCGGAGGTGTAAAGAATGATTGTGCTATCGAGGTCGACCGCGTCCAGCACTTGCCCGAGTAGAGCATCGATCTTTTCCACCAGATCGAGGTAATAGCTGCGGTAAAGGCGCCACTGCTCCGGAGTGAAGCTGGCCGTGATCTTACCTTGGTCGCGATCGACATATTCCTGCTGCTCAATGGGCTTACCGACTAGGTTCGCCAGGCCACTGACGGGTGCCTTGACGCTAGGGCGGGCCATGGTGGCCCCCATCTCCTTGCGAACGGCGTAGATGTCGTGCGGATTGAGCAACG
>JBBRUZ010000232.1:0-4525 GCA_038247355.1 Rhodobacterales bacterium | reverse complement strand
GCGACCTCGACGATCTCGAAGATGACGCTGTCGTCGCTATAGCGCCGGCGCGCCGTACGAACCAGCCGGACAGAGATCTCGCTTCGGCGTTCCGACAGCGCGGCCGTCATGTGGTCGGAGGAGCGGCCGACATCCGGGGGCGCCAAAAGATCGAAAAGGGCGCGGACCTGCTCATGCGCGAGCGGAAAAGCCGCGTCATAATGCGGGCGCCAGAGCTCCAGGTCGTCCTCGCGCGAGAGGATCGTCTTCACGTCTACGCGTGCCCCGTCGCGGAGTTTCGTGAGGAAAGGCGCCTCACGCAGCGTCAGCAGATAGATGTCGGCGCGACGCTCGCCGGGCAGTTCGTGCCAGTGCGAAGGCAGAGGGATCGGACGAGCGGCGCGGGCCGGAAGCCAGCAGCGAAACTCCCAGCGCGCGATCTGCTGCTCTCCCGAGCGGCCAAGCCGTTCGAGCGCGTCGATTCGATCCTCGTCGCGGTCGAACCCCGCGGGGTCGTCTGCCCGATTGTCGGCGGTCACCGCTCGCTCTCCTCGGGGTGCGCCGCTCTAGATGGTCGGCAACCGAAAGCCCAACGGCCCGCAGCGCGGCCGGGTTCCTTTTCTTTAGGTCGGGCACCCCAGCACGCCGCGCACGGCGCAAAGGCAAGCGCTCCCGCCGCCTCCGAACTTCGGCGGGAACTTCAGGCGCTGCGCCTTGTTTAGCTGCGGAACTGAACGAGACATCAAACGAGTCATAAGGAGGGTCGCCATGCGCCAGCGCAGCAAGATCGGGATGATTGCAGGAACCGGCCTCTTCTTGGCATGGCCCGGTGCAGCCGCCACGATGCGCGCCGACCTCGAGGATACTAACGGGAACGCCGTAGGCAGCGTGATGGCGGAGACGACTGAGTCAGGCCACGTGCTGGTCTCGATCGACATCTCGGGCCTGCCGCCAGGGGTGCGCGGCGTCCATTTCCACGAAACCGGCGACTGTTCGGCCACCGGTTTTGAGTCGGCTGGCGGCCATCTGGCGGGCGACGCCGAACACGGCGTGCGAAGCGGGAACGGCCCGCATCCGGGTGATCTGCCCAACCTCCACATCACGGAGGACGGAACGGCGCAAGTCGAGCATTTCTTGACCGATCTCGACAGTGCCGATTTCGTGGACGCTGATGGCGCCGCGGTGATCGTGCATGGGCGCGCCGACGACTACGAGAGCCAGCCGGCAGGCGACGCCGGCGACCGGATCGCCTGCGGCGTTTTCACGGAAGAGTGAGCGGGGGACGCAGCGACCAGTCTCGCCGCCTCGGATCATGGTTTTATGCGCCCACCGGATCATCGCAGACTTGCGCGTAAGTGGCATCCGTTCATCGGCGTAGATACACACAAGGACGTCACGCCGCTGTGGTGGACTTGGCGTGCAGATTGGTGTTGCTCCGCCCCGACGACGGCGGCAAGCCTCTGGACAGTTCGCGAACTGGGCGCTCAGCGATGACACGTTGATAGGCCTTCTAAGTCCGAAAGTCCCGGCCCCGGTCAATCACAACCTTTGCGCGTCGGGGCGTAGGGGAACATTGCCGGCATTTTGGCGTTTAGCCTTGCATACGCCGACGGAGGGCCCCGTGAATCAACAGCTTTCATCGATTTCGCCGCGGTCACCTATTTCCTTTTGGTGGGCCATGTTTGTAGCCGCTTTGTTGGTGGTTTTCGGATTGCCGATCGCCGCAGGGGGACTTTGGCTAATTGCCCTCGGTGGATCCTGGTACTACCTGCCCGCAGGCATAGCTTTGATGCTAACGGCGTGGTTCCTGTTTCGGCAGGAAATGATGGCGTTTTGGGTATACATTGTCACCTATATACTCACCCTCGTCTGGGCCTTGTGGGAAAAGGGACTGGACCCCTGGGCCCAGGTTCCCCGCCTGGTGGCGCCAACAATCGTGCTGATCTTGATACTGACGACGCTACCCATGTTGCGCGGTTCGGCGCGCGCCTCTGGTGCCCGTAGGATGGCCGCCATCGTGGCGCTGGCGGCTGGATCAAGCGCTGTCGGCCTCGCAAACTACGGCATCCAGCCGGCCCTGGCACAAAAAATCGATGATCTGGTCGCTCAGCCCGACGCGCCCCCTTCTTCGCCTGCGGGAGCGAACGACGCACTTGCCCCGACACCGGAAGAGCCCGCCGCCGCACCCGCAACTGCGGGCGAGGCAGCCGAACCGAACGGCACACGCTCGCCCGACGGGCTGCGACCGGATGACGAAGGCACCGAGCCTTTTGCTCCCTCTGCAGAGGGTACGACACCGGCAGCGCCAGAACCAACTTACGCGAACTTGGAGACCGGAGCGGATTGGCCCGCTTACGGCGGCACCAACCACGCGTTGCGCTATTCGCCTCTGACACAGATCACGAAAGACAATGTCGGCCAGCTCGAGCAGATCTGGGTGTTCCGCACCGGCGATCTGCCGGAAAACGACGAACCGTTCGGCAACCAGAATACGCCGTTAAAGGTGGGCGACCGCCTTTATCTCTGCTCGGCGCTGAACAAGATCAGCGCGCTGGACGCGGCTACCGGCCGCGAAATATGGACGTTTGATCCGCAGACGCCAACCGACGCGATCGGTTACAACGCCTCCTGCCGCGGCGTCGTCTATTTCGAAGATCCTACGGCCGAGCGGACCGAAATCTGCGCGAGCCGAGTCATCAATCTGACCCACGATGCCCGCATGATCGCGCTCGATACCGAGACGGGACAGCGATGCCCCGACTTCGGCGTCGGCGGCATCGTCAATCTGATGGAGGGCATCGGAGACTCCGCGCCCGGCTTCTATGCCCCCACTTCGCCTCCAACTCTGGTGCGCGACGTCCTGGTCGTGGGCAGCCAGGTGAGCGACGGACAGACTCGCGAAGCCCCCTCCGGCGTCATCCGCGGCTATAGCGCCGTTACCGGGGAACTCGACTGGGCCTGGGACATGGGGCGGCCGGGCCGATCGGGCTTGCCGCCAGAAGGTGAAGTCTACACTGCCGGGACTCCCAATATGTGGACCATCGCCTCCGGCGACAGCGAGCTTGGGCTGGTCTACATGCCCATGGGAAATTCAGCCGTCGATTATTGGGGTGGGGATCGCTCGGAAGCGGAGAACACCTATTCGACAGCCATTGTCGCGCTGGACGTTGAAACGGGCGAAGTCGCCTGGCACTATCAGACGGTCCATTATGACGTCTGGGACTATGATCTGGGCGGCCAGGGCAGTCTGGTGGATTTCCCGACGGCCGCGGGCCCGGTGCCGGCGATCGTCATGCCGTCCAAGCAGGCTCAATTCTTCATTCTCGATCGCGAGACGGGCGAGCCACTGGTCAATATCGAGGAACGTCCTGCGCCCCAGGGCGGAGTCGAGCCCGAGCGTCTGTCCCAGACGCAGCCGTATGTGACCGACTACCCGAACCTGCTCAAGCCCACCATCTCGGAAGCCGACATGTGGGGGGCGACCCCGCTCGACCAACTGTGGTGCCGCATCCAGTTTCGTCAGGCCGCCTATGACGGCGTCTATACGCCGCCCACGGTGGACCGGCCCTGGATCCAGTTTCCCGGCTACAATGGCGGCGTCGATTGGGGTGGCGTGGCGATCGATCCCGAAAAGGGCATCATGATCAGCAATTACAACAACATGCCCAACTATAACCAACTGGTGCCGCGCGAGGAGGTGGAGCAGATGGGAATCCTGCCGATTACCGATCCGAACTACGATTCGGAAGCCGGGGGCGGGTCGCATGGCTCGATCAGCCCGCAGGCAGAGACGCCTTACGGCATTCGCGTCAATGCCGGCTGGCGGGTTCCGTTCACCGGCCTGCTCTGCTCCGAGCCACCCTATGGCGGGATCGCGGCGATCGACCTCAATACGCGCGAATTGCTGTGGGACCGACCCTTCGGCACCGCCCGAAAGAATGGCCCCTTCGGCATTCCGTCGATGCTGCCCCTGGAAATCGGCACGCCAAACAATGGCGGCGGCGTGATCACTGCGTCCGGACTGTTCTTCATCGGCGCGGCGACGGACGATCTCTTCCGCGCCATCGCCGTGGAAACCGGCGAGCGGCTCTGGGAGGTCGCCCTGCCGGCCGGTGGCCAGGCGACGCCGATGACCTATGAAGCGGGCGGGCGTCAGATCGTGGTGATCAATGCCGGCGGCCATGACTTCATGGAGACGCCGATTGGCGACTACTTCATCGCCTACGCCTTGCCACCCCAGGGTGGGTGAGTTCCAGCGCGAGGTGCAACACCGTTGACGGATGATGTATCCGTCTGTCTCGAAACGGAGAACGGTGTTGCCACGTCAGGTTACAGCCACCTCACTGCCGAGGAAAGAGATCGGCTTGCGGATCTGAGGGCCGACGGCCGGTCTCTTCGGGCGATCGGCCGGGCGCTCGGTCGGGCGGCTTCGACCATCTCGCGCGAACTGCGGCGCAATGCGCTCGACAGCGGCGCCTACCGGCCGCACGTGGCGGTTGGGTCGTACATGCTGCGCCGCCAACGCAAGGCGACGATCGAGACTGAT
>JBBRUZ010000231.1:0-4527 GCA_038247355.1 Rhodobacterales bacterium | reverse complement strand
GGAAAGCAACCGCAACCTTGATCGAAGTATAACCAAACCCGACGGCCTTGGGTAGTTTATGCGAAGGCGGCTTATCCCTTTGGTGCCGGTGAGGACGAGATACTGATTGTTCCCACCGGGGCCGCCGGCGGGTTGCTGCGGCGGCTTCGTTTTCCAGATGCGGATTGGCGTACCTGGCACGCCAGTCGGAGGATGTCGAAGGAAGCTGGGAGCTCCAGCAGAGCACTTCGTGTCGTTCCGTTCCGGCGTGGAGCTTCAGGCCGGTTGGCTCAGATGCGCTGGTCGACGAACTCGCGACAGCTCGCATGGCCGAGGCGCGCGCCGATGCCGAGCAGGGTGTTGAAGGCCGCTGCGGTATGACGCCGCCGGTTCCAGCGAAAGACGAATTCGTCGAGATGGCGGCGCCCGGGCAGTCCCGCGTATCCGCTCCAGCCGTCGATGATCACGCGTGCGCCCGGCTCGACGGCGCCCGCGATGAAGGGATGCAGGCTGGCGGCGGAGAAATTCTCGATCGGCGCCATGCGGATGCGCCGGGGCAGGCCCTCCGGCGAAAGCTCCACGGCGGCGGCGATGAACAGCTTGCCCACCGGGCTGCGCCCCTGGCCGCCGCGGGCGGATCGGCCCTGGTGCGCAGCGGGATCTCGGTTTCGTTCGCCTCGACAAGATCCTGCAGCAGGCTGCGGTCCGGCGCGACCATCGCCCGCCGCAGCTTTTGCAGCATCAGCCAGGCGGTCTTGCAGCTGCCCAAGCCCGGTCGGGCCTGCAGTTGCAGCGCGGAGATGCCGTTGGAATGGCTGGTGACAATATGGATGGCCGTGAACCAGGCCTTCAGCGACACGTGACTGCGATGCAGGATCGTCCCTGCGGTCGCGGCCGTCTGTCGACCGCAGGCCGCGCATTCCCAGGTCAGGCGCAACCGGCTCAACTCCCAGCCCCTGGTTCCGCCGCAGGCCGGACAAAACGCAGCCGTCAGGCCAGCGCCGCTCGGCGAGGTAACGCGCACAGGCGGCGTCATCGGGAAATCGCCGCTCGAACGCAGCGCGAGACGTGGGGGCGAGCGGAGTTCCAAAGGCTGGGCACGCAGGAACATTAGCGGAACTTTGACGCCGATGTCAACGGGCCCACACCACATTCGGTACCGGCGGACTCAAGGGGATAAGTCAATTCCGCGTTATATCTCCGAACACCTACCGTCTAGTTGGTTGAGACGGGTATATCCCCCGCAGATCATAATCTATTCTGTCATGGCGGATCGCTCCTCCGGAAGGTTCTGGAATGCGGATCGCGCTTCAGCTCGTTCTGGGCGTAGGCCGCAAGGCTCTCATGACCGCGGCGGAAGTCAATGGGCCGGGTGGAGATGACCATCCGCACCGGCCGAACCGGGACACTCATCGGCTGGCGCACAGAGCTACGGGCAATCTCCGCCACCGCGCCGCCGGCGCATCGGCCGCGAGGCGCACCACCACGCCGCCGGCCTCGTTTTTGATCATGGACGGCGGCGCGAAAAGGGTTGGCGCGGAAATCGCCGGCTCCTCCACCGCCAGCGCCCTACTCCTCCACCGCCAGCGCGGCGAAGTGCGCCGCGGCTTCGACCGGCGGCACAAGCCTACCATAGCGCAGCGTCCCGCCGCTAGGCCGTCACCTGCTGCGGCGACACCTATGTCGGCGCGCGACATCCACCACCCACGCGCCGGCATCGAAGCTCTCGGCCGCAATTAAGGCCTTGACCGCTTCGGACCAACTCTGCCGGCCCGTCGGGCCCACCATCACCCCCATCCGTTCAACAACCTTGCGCCGCCCGGCAAAGTTCGGCTGCCACACGTTGACCATCAGGTGTTCGCATAATGTTCCAGGCAAAACACCCCTTCAGAAAGGACAGCAGACACCGCCCCTGATTTTACGTGAAATCAATGGCTTCGCCAACTGTGGCGCGGATCATCCTAAATGCCGGACATTCAACGCGCGGATCACGCCGCGCCTTCCGGGGCGATCGCCCGCCGATAGAGATGCCAGGTCGCGTGCCCGAGAACCGGCAGCACCACGATCAGCCCGAGGAAGAACGGGACCATCGCCACGATCACGCCGCCGGCGACGATGACGGCCCAGGTCAGCATCGGGACCGGGTTCGACGTCACCGCACTGAAGCTCGCGATCATCGCGGTGACGAAATCGACCTCCCGCTCCAGCAGCATCGGCAGCGACACCGCGGTGATCGCGAACAACATGAACGCAATGCCGCCGCCCACCGCCGTGCCTACGACCAGCATGCTGAGCCCCTCCGGTGTGCCGAGCAGATGCTCGATGTCCGAATAGGTGCCGAACGTCATCCGCCCGAGAAAGATCGCGATGATCAGCCGCGCGAACCAAAGCCAGATCATGAACCCCGCCAGCACGATGAAGGCCATCGAGGGGATCTGTCGGCCACGCTCGCGCCAGACCACGCCCAGAACGTCCGACCAGTCGAGCGGCAACCCCGCCTCTCGCCGGCGACTCACCTCGTAAAGCCCGATGGCGACGAACGGCCCGATCAGGGGAAACGCAAGCGCCAGCGGCACGATCCACAGCGCCGCGTCCCACACCCACAGTTGCAGGAAGATCAGGATCCCTCCGAGCGCATAGATCGCGCCGAAGAAAAGCCCGAACCGCGGTGCGGCCCGAAAATCCGCCACGCCGGCCGACAACGCCGCATAGACGTCGCCGGACGTGATCGACCGGACCACCGGACGATGCGGCACGCTCTGGACCTCGACGCTCATCGAATTCCTCCGGACATCGGCTTTCAAGCCGTTAGCGTAGGTTATCCCGATACCCAGACCAGAAACAACCACAACGCCACCGGGACCGTCAAATAGGTGCGGCCTACTCCTCGGTCTGCGCCTCCGCACGGCTCTTGCCCGCGACCTGCTGGGCCAGCGCCGCCGCCATGAACCGGTCGAGATCGCCGTCCAGAACCCCGGCGCTGTCGGAGGTCTCGACGTTGGTCCGCAGATCCTTGACCATCTGATACGGCTGCAGCACGTATGACCTTATCTGGTTGCCCCAGCCTGCATCGCCCTTCGCCTCGTGCGCCGCGTTTATCGCCTCGTTGCGCTTGCGCATCTCGAGATCGTAAAGCCGCGACTTAAGCGCCGCCATCGCGTTCGCCCGGTTCTGGTGTTGCGATTTTTCCGATGAGGTCACCACGATCCCCGTCGGCAGATGGGTGATCCGCACTGCCGAGTCGGTGGTGTTCACGTGCTGGCCGCCCGCGCCCGACGAGCGATAGGTGTCGATGCGAATGTCGTTCGGGGCGACGTCGATCTCGACGGCGTCGTCGACCACCGGATAGACCCAGACCGAGCTGAAACTCGTGTGCCGCCGCGCCGCGCTGTCGAACGGCGAGATCCGCACCAGCCGGTGCACGCCGCTCTCCGACTTCAGCCAGCCGTAGGCGTTCTGACCCTTGATCTGATAGGTGACGGACTTTATGCCCGCTTCCTCACCCGCACTCTCGGCGATTAGGTCGACCTTGTAGCCGTGGCTTTCGGCCCAGCGCATGTACATCCGCGCCAGCATCGCCGCCCAGTCGCAGCTCTCGGTCCCCCCGGCGCCGGCGTTCACCTCGAGGAACGTGTCGTTGCCGTCCGCCTCGCCGTCGAGCAGCGCCTCGATCTCCTTTTGCGCCGCCGCATCGCGCAAGGTCCTGATCGCGGCCTCCGCGTCCGCCACTACCGCGGCGTCGCCCTCGGACTCGCCGAGCTCGGTCAACTCGAGCTGGTCCGCGAGCTCGCGCTCCAGCGCGCGGTAGCCGTCGATCGCGTCCGCCAGCACCTGCCGGTCGCGCATCAGTTTTTGCGCCTTGGCGGCGTCGTTCCACAGGCCGGGGTCTTCGGACATCGCGTTCAGCTCTTCCAGCCGATGCGGCGCGGTCTCCCAGTTCAGCCGCTGGCGCAGCAGCCCCAGCGACTTCTCGATCTCGGCTATCAGGTGTTCGGTCTCGGCGCGCATCCTGAATCTCCCGAGCGATCGCGCCACAACGCAAAACCGTGACGCGGGCGAGAAGCCTTGGCGTTCTAGGTTTGATCGCGCCCGCGGTCAACTCTCGCACCCGCTTCGCCGAACCTACTTGCGAAGCCTCACCAGCCGCGCGATTCTGCCGATCAGACTTCGCTTCTTCGGCGGTTTCCTCGGCCCGCGCATCGACCCCTGGTTGGCATGGGGGAAAGGTGTCGAAGGGATCGGCTCATCGAGAAACCCGCAGATTGGCGGCCAACCGCCTTCCTTTTCGATATTGAGGATAAGCAGGTTGTTCGGCCGATCGCTGAAATATGCCTTCACGTCGTCATTGTGTCGCTTCATGCGCTCGACGAAAATCGCCTCGTTGCCCTTCGGGCCGCCGACGCCATAGATCATCTTCCGCATCGGCGTCTCTTCTGTGCCGAATTGGGCGACGTTGCTGGCGATCCACTTGTCCTCGCCGCGGACGGTCAGGATGAATTTGCTGCCGGGGTAGCGCTTGTCCATCCGCTCGTAGACCAGTGGCCACGG
>JBBRUZ010000230.1:0-4559 GCA_038247355.1 Rhodobacterales bacterium | reverse complement strand
TTAGCAGCGTCACCGCCGGGTCGATGAACCACCAGTCGTAGAGCAGGATCAGCGTCCCCGCGACGATCACCGCGACCGACCCCAGCGCATCGGCGACGTTGTGAAGGAACACCGCACGGATGTTGACGCTGGTTTTCGACATCGAATAGGTCAGCAGCGCCGTCGCAGCGTCGACCACCAGCGCCACGCCCGCGATCCAGACCACCATCCTGCCGTCGACGCCCTGCGGGTCGAACAAACGCAGTACCGCCTCGAACACCAGATAGACCCCGACGACGATCAGCGTCGTGTAATTCATCAGCGCCGCCACCACTTCGGCGCGGCCATAGCCGAAGGTCATCGCCTGATCGGCGGGCCGCCGCGCAATCCGCCGCGCCGCGAAGCCGATGATCAGCGAGATCGCATCGGAGAAATTGTGCAGCGCGTCCGCAATCAGCGCGAGGCTGCCCGACAGCACGCCGCCGATCACCTGGGCGACCGTGAGGCCGAGATTTACCGCGACCGCAACGGCGATGCGCCGATCGCCGCCGGCCGCATCGACAAGGTGAAGGTGATGTCCGTGGCCCATCGCGCCGCCGCTCCCGACACAGGCCCTGAACCGGCCGACGCCTGACATAACGCCGCCCCACGCCCGGCGAAAGCGCTGTCGCCGATCCGAACCGCCGCCGTTCGCCGGGGCGACGCTTGCATCGGCGACAGCCGCCAGCCGACCGCAGGTTCAGCAGTCGAGCGTGTTCTCGGTCTCCCAGCGGGTGAAATGCGCGGCGTAGTCGCGCCACTCGGCGGACTTCAACTTCACGAACGCCGGCCCGGTCTCCGCCCAGGCGCCGCCCGTCAGCGTCGCATCGGCCTCCAGCGCCCGCAGCGCGTCGAGCAGGTTGAGCGGCAACCGCCGCACCCCGTCGACCGTATGACCGTCCGCATACATGTCGATATCGAGCCGCGCGCCGGGATCGCGGCCCGAAGCGATCCCCTCCAGCCCCGCCGAGAGCATCGCGGCCGGCAGCAGGTACGGGTTCGCCGCCCCGTCCGCGAGCCGCAGTTCGAGCCGCTCCGGACCCGGAATGCGGATCATGTGCGTGCGGTTGTTGCCGCCGTAGGTGATCGTGTTCGGCGCCCAGCTCGATCCCGACATCGTCGGCGGCGCGTTCAGCCGCTTGTAGCTGTTGACCGTCGGATTGAGCACCGCCGTCAGCGCCGGCGCGTGATGGAGCAACCCGCCGAGAAACGCGTAGGCGACCCCCGACAACCCAAGCTCGCCCGCCGGGTCCTCGAAGAGGTTCCGCGCGCCGCCGGAGTCCCACAGGCTGACATGGGCGTGGCACCCGTTGCCGGTCAGTCCCGCGAAGGGCTTGGGCATGAACGTCGCGCGCAGCCCGTGCTTCTCGGCGACGGACTTCACCATGTACTTGAAGAACGCGTGGCGATCCGCCGTCACCAGCGCGTCGGCATAGCCCCAGTTCATCTCGAACTGGCCGTTGGCGTCCTCGTGATCGTTCTGATAGGCGCCCCATCCCAGCGCCAGCATCGCGTCGCAGATTTCGCGGATGACGTCATAGCGCCGCATTAGCGCCGAGACGTCGTAACATGGCTTCACCGCGGCGTCATGCGGGTCCGAGATCGCCGCGCCATCGGGGGTGAGCAGATGGAACTCGCATTCCACGCCGTGCTTCATCGCGAACCCGGCCGCCTCCGCCTCCGCGACGACCCGGCGCAGCGTTGCGCGCGGCGCCTGCGCGACCTCCTGACCCGCCATGAAGCAATCGGCGGCCAGCCAGCCGACCTCGGGCTTCCACGGCAGCTGGATCAGGCTCGACGGGTCCGGCACGGCGAAGACGTCGGGATGCGCCGGGGTGAGGTCGAGCCATGTCGCGAAACCGGCAAAGCCCGCGCCCGTCCGCGCCATCTCGCCGATCGCCGCGGCGGGAACCAGCTTCGCGCGCACAACCCCGAAGAGATCGACGAACGCGATCAGGAAATAGGCGATGCCGCGCGCCTTCGCCTCCTCGCCCAGGTCGATCGCCATGCCGCTTCTCGCCCTCGTGCCCGCCAGCGCCGCCGCCAGACTATGCGCGGAGGAAAAACGCCGGCGCAAGGTCGTGCAGGTTCAAAACCGCCACCGCAGCCCGATCGTCCCGTACTGCGCGCCACCCCAGGCGTCGCTCACGAGCCCGAACACGCCCGAGCGATGATGAACCCGGAACAGCACCTCGTACTGCGGCGCCTGCGGCAGGGCGAACGTGATCTCGGGGGAAAAGAAATGCATCACTCGCGCGCCCTCACCGTCCTTGGCGCGGTCCTGCTCCTTCTCGGAGATGTCGGACGCGTAGTTCAATCCGGTCGAGATCGCCATCGTCGTCACGATCCGGTCGTCCCAGGGAAAACCGCGATAGCGAAAGAAGAATGCGCCCCAGACTTCGGTCTCGGCCTGCTCTCCGAACCGCTGGCCGAGCCCGATCTCCGGCTCCACGTCGACGCGGCCCCACAGCGTGGCGATGCGGCGCGAGACCGAGGTGGCGACTATGTAGTCGCCATCGTAGTCCCAGGTGAACGGCGTCTCGGGCGCCGTGACGAGCACCTCCGTGAGCGAATTGTCGATGTACCAGCCGGCGTAGATCGCGGTGGCGCAGTTTCCCGCGCAAGGACCACGCATCGGGCGCCATTCGATCCAGCGGTCGTCGTCCTGCGCGGCGGCGGGGCAATCAAGCGAGAGCGACACCGCCAGCGCCGCCACGAGCCTCGGAACCGACCAGTCGAGCAATTAACGAGACCTCGCCAGCACCATGGCGTGCGGACGCTAGCACAGTCCATTTCGCAAGACACGTGCGATTAGGGAACGCCTGATCTATGAGGTCGGCTGTGCCGAGGTGGCCGTCTGAGCGGCGCAGCAGTCGGCTCTCGATCTCGGGGGGCTATGATGTGAGGTATTGAAGCCGTATCTTCGGTAGCTCGCCCTTTTTCGGGCAGCCTCATCACGCCATCAGCCACCGCACCTCGAAGAGGTTGCCGAGCGCGAACAGGGTGATGAGGCGCGCGGTTCCTGGCCAACACCCTGTAGCCGGTCTTCACATGGCCGAACTGCCGCTCGATGGACCGAGGTCTCTTCGCCGTACAGCTGCAAAACTCCGAAACCCGCAAATGCGAGGCTTGGCGCCGAGATCATGGCTCCGCTGCTTTCGCAAGCGCCTGTCCGAGGTCCCGCATCAGATCCTCGGCGTCCTCGATGCCGATGGAGAGACGGACCACGTTCGGGCCGGCGCCGGCGGCGACCAGTTGCTCGGGGGTGAGTTGGCGGTGCGTGGTGGACGCCGAATGGATGATGAGCGACCGGGCGTCGCCGAGATTGGCGACGTGGCTGAACAACTCGACTGAATCCACGAATTTCACGCAGGCGGCGTAGCCGCCCGTCAGCGCGAAGGTGAACAGCGCCCCTGCGCCGCGTGGATACAGGCGTTTGGCGCGGTCGTGGTACGGCGAGGACGGCAGTCCGGCGTAGGTCACGTAGTCCACCCCAGGTTGGGTTTCGAGCCATGCGGCGATGCGTTCGGCGTTTCGGACGTGGCGTTCCATGCGCAGCGACAGCGTTTCGATGCCGAGCAGCGTCTGGAAGGCGGTGGTGGGGGCCATCGTCATGCCCAAGTCG
The DNA here is from genome assembly GCA_038247355.1 of Rhodobacterales bacterium. GTDB lineage: Bacteria > Pseudomonadota > Alphaproteobacteria > Rhodobacterales > Rhodobacteraceae > Amaricoccus. Next base: position 916 of record JBBRUZ010000230.1, on the reverse strand, counting down.
CGCAATCCGATGGCGATGCCGTGGAAGGTGAAGGCCATCGGGCCGAAGGTCTCGTGGAACTTGAGCCCGTGATAGGCGGGCTCGGGATCGCTGAGCGCCGGGAACTTGCCCGATGCGGACCAGTCGAAGCGACCGCTGTCGACGACCGCGCCTCCCGTAACCGTGCCGTTGCCGGTCAGGTACTTCGTCGTCGAGTGGACGACGAGATCGGCGCCCATGTCGAAGGGGCGGCACAGCCACGGGGTGGCGGAGGTGTTGTCGACGATCAGCGGGACCCCGGCGCGGCGCGCGATCTCGGCGACGGCGGGGATGTCGGTGACGTAGCCGCCGGGGTTGGCGATGCTCTCGCAGAAGACCGCCCGGGTGCTGTCGTCGATGGCGTCCTCGAGTGCGGTAAGGTCGTCGAAATCGACGAACTCGGCCGACCAGCCGAAGCGCCTGATCGTGTGGGTGAACTGCGTGTAGGTGCCGCCGTAGAGCCGGGTCGAGGCGACGACGTTGTCGCCGGGGCGCATCAGCGGGAACAGCGCCATGATCTGGGCGGCGTGGCCCGAGGAGCAGCAGACGGCGCCGACGCCGCCCTCCAGCGTGGCGATGCGCTCCTGCAGGACCGAGACGGTGGGGTTGGTCAGCCGCGAATAGATGTAGCCGACTTCCTGGAGGTTGAAGAGCGCGGCGGCGTGATCGGCGTCGCGAAAGACGTAGGCCGTGGTCTGGTAGATCGGGGTCTGGCGGGCGCCGGTGGTCGGGTCGGGGCGGGCGCCTGCATGGATCTGCAGCGTGTCGAAGCCGTAGGGTGTGTCGCTCATGTCTCGCTCCCGGTGTCCGATTTTGGGGCGAAGCTATGCCAGCGCCGCCGCGAGGGCAACAGGGGGAATGCCGGGCGCCGGGGACAATGTCCGCGTGTGCGACATCG
>JBBRUZ010000229.1:0-4631 GCA_038247355.1 Rhodobacterales bacterium | reverse complement strand
GGTGGGCAACGCCGGGCACGCGCTCTCCGAGCCGGGGATCACCGCCGAACTGGTCGCGGTGATGGATCAGCTGCGGGGGTAAGCAAATCGGGACCACGCCGCGGTTCTCGATTGCCGAAAGCGCGGAACCGAGCGTATCGGGTCGCATCCACACATCTTCCGGCGGCTGAACGAGCGGCTAAGCGAGAAAGAGCAGTCGGAGAGGTTCCGCGCTGCTGTCCAAAAACCAGTTGACGCAGACTAAGTCCCGCCGAGGCCGAAGCAATATTTGACGCCGCTTTGAGCCAAGTAGCATATGAGCATGGTGATCAACCTTTATGTGGATCGGGGAATAACATCGGCGGGAAAAAATGCCCTCGGTCGAAAATGATCTTAATCGATCATCTGCCGCTTGGGCATGCAAAGCAAAACATCGTCGAAAAATCAACTTCTCAATTCGCACCGGCCCCTACCGCTAGCATCACGCGTGAGCGAACGCGCGGACCGAAGTCAGCCTGCACATAGGCCCGCCGAACCGCCAGGTCCGCGCGATGCGGCGGAGTTTCCCGGTGACCGAGCGGTTGCCGACGCAGTGCCATTGCGACTGGCGCAGCGCCCAGTACAGGCGGCGGGCGGGGGCGAGCGCGCGCATCTCCGACATCGCGACCTGAAACGATCGGTCGACGACGAATTCGTACGGATGGAGGTAGACCAGCGGGACAAGGCCGGCGCCCGCCGTCATCTCCATAGCGCGAAGAGTGAAGGCGGCGGGAAACAGTTTCAGGTAACTGCCGCCGGACCGGATGGGCGAAAGGACAGGAGCGACCCTCACGCGCGCGACCGGGAACAGCGCCAACGTCGTAAGACCGAGTGCGATGCGCATCCCGGCGAGTTCGGCCATGCTCGCCGCGCCGAGCGAGCTGTCGTAGGCGAGATGGCGCTCCAGCGCCCGGAAATGCGCGGCGTCTTCCGGACCGAGCGAGAAACGGGGGGCGCGGAAGCCGAGGCATTTCTGACCCGACGCAGTCTCGAGCGCGTCGATCGCGCGCGATAGGTTGGTCTCGAACGCCTCGGGGGGGTCGCGCCGGGCGGGGTCGTGGAAATGGTAGTGGCAGGCGACCTCGTGACCGTCCGCGGCGATGCGGGCGACGATGCCAGGGCATTTCTCCGCGACGACGCCGGTGGTGAAGAACGTGACTCGCAAGCCGCCAAGGTCGCGCCGCAGGAAGCCGTCGATGGCCTCGTAAGCGCGCCACAGCGCGTCCTCGCGGAGCGGACCATCGGCGGCGATCCGGTGCTCGCGCTTGAAGTCGTGGGCGATGTCCTCGAAGTCGATGCTGAGCCAGGCGGTTCTCACGGCGCGCCCGCCCCCACCCGCCAGTCGCGGTCGCACAGATATCCGCCGATGGCGAGCAAATCCATGTCGGAGGCGAGGAACGTGCGGATCGCCTCGGCCGGCGTGTTGACGATCGGCTCCTGGATGTTGAACGACGTGTTGAGCAGCACCGGCACGCCGGTTCGCGCTCCGAAGGCGGTGATCAGCCGGTGATAAAGCGGGTTGGCTTCGCGACTGACCGAGTGGACGCGGGCGGTGCCGTCGACATGGGTGACGGCAGGAATCAGGCCGCGCATCTCTGGACGGACGGTGGCGAGGATGTTCATATATGGGCTGGGCTGTCCGATCTCGAAAAAGTCGGCGCATGCCTCCTCCGTCGTCGATGGCGCGAACGGCCGGAACAACTCGCGTTTCTTGATCTTGGCGTTGATGTCGGTGCGGATGGCGTCGTCGCGCGGATCGGCGAGGATCGACCGCGATCCGAGCGCGCGGGGGCCGAACTCGGTCCGCCCCTGGAACCAGGCGACGACGCCGCGCGCGGCGAGGGCCGTCACGACGGCTTCGATCAGTGCGTCCTCGGTGACCGGACGGGGCGGCGGCAGGCCCGCATCGTTGAACGCGGCTGCGATTTCGGCGTCGCCAAATGCGGGGCCCAGATACGGGCTTCCGGCGTTGCGAAGCGGCGCCCGGGTCCGGGCGAGGACCGCGCCGATGGCGCAGCCGGCGTCGTGGGGGGCGGGAGGCGCGATGATCTCGTCAAACAACCCCGTTTGCAGGAGCCGGCCGTTGGCCGTGACGTTGAGCGCGCAGCCGCCGGAAAGGACGAGGCGGTGGACGTCGGGGTGGCGTGACTTTCCCCAGGCGAGCAGGTGCAGCAGCGCGGTTTCGAACGCGGCCTGGACCGAGGCCGCGAGGGTGAGGTGGCCAGGGCTCGGCGCCGTGTCGGGCGCGCGGGGCGGTCCGACCAGTTCCGTGAGAGCTGTCGGAAAACTGTGTTCCAGAGCCCGGTGGTAATCGGCGAGGCCGGTGTCGAGACGGTATCCGCCGTCGGGACCGAGCCGCAGCACCCGCTCGAGCAGCAGATCCTTCAACAGCGGTCGGCCGTAGGGGGCGAGGCCCATCATCTTGTACTCGCCCTCGAGCATCCTGAAGCCCAGATAGCCGGTGAAGAAACTGTAGAAATGCCCGAGCGAGTTCGGCCATGCGACCCGCTTCAGCGTCGTGCGCCGCCCGCCCTCGACCAGATCGAGCACGGTGCTGTCGGCCTCGCCGCCACCGTCGTAGGCCAGCGACAGACAGGCAGGCCAGTCGCGCATCGCCTCGCCGTAGAGCTGGTGGGTCAGATGGTGGTCGTGAAACGTGATCGCGCCGCGGTAAGGCCCGAACGCGCGGGTGAGGATGCGGCGGATCGCGAACAGGTCGAGCCATCGCCCGCCGGATTCGGGCTCGGCCTCGGTCCCTGGAGAGAACAGCGCCTTGGTCGCGCGCGTCCGGATCGCGGCGCGCGCGTCGCGCGACGTGAACGCCTTGCCCAGCGTGCCCCTGATGCGCGTCCCGAGGCGCCACGGCCGCCAGTACACGGCGACGGCGTCCACCTGGGCGAGGGGCATCTCGCCTTGTCGCAGGCATTCGGCGATGGCTCGGAGCGGAAAGGCGCCGTCGTTCTTGATCCGGCTCAGGCGTTCTTCCTCGATGGCCGCTACGATCTCGCCGTCCCGGGTCAGGCACGCGGCGGAGGTCCCCATCGTGGCGAGGCCGAGAACGATCATGGCAGCCGTTCACTTCCTCGAATGTGCAGAGCCTGCCTAACAGAGCGTCGGCGCGCCACCAAGGCCAATAGCGCCGTCGGCGCGGAGGAGATCGCGCGCCATCCGCGTTCCTGCGACAGCGCCGATTTCGTCTTCGATGCGGCCCGCATTATCTGGCGCTGATCGAACGGAAGGTGGGCGCGCTCGACCAAGCGGCTTCTTTGCAAGGCTGGGTCTTGCCGGATAGCTTCGCGACGCTCCGCCGGCTCCTCGGGGCGCGACTGAACGACAGGAACCGTTGCGCCGCCGGCAAGCGGGAGTTCGTGCAGGTGCTGCGCTTGCTGGAGACCTTCCCGTTGGCGGTCGTGGAGGGCGCCGTGGCGGACGCGCTGAAGCTGGACACCCGCAGTAACCCATCTGTAGAGCGAGGTTTGACGCGCGCCGCGCCGTGACGGCCTCGGAACGCAGCGCTTTGCCCGGATCAATGCGATCCAGGGTCGGTTTCCGCCTTTCCGGGCGGACTTATCCCTTGGCGCGTTCGCGCTCGTGGAAGACGAGACGGTCGAAATTGTAAGCGAGATTGGCGAGCGTCAGTTTCGCCTCGGCTCGGGCCAGGCCGATCGTGCGGATGAAGAGACCAAAGCGGTTCTTCTGATGCGCGAAGACGTGCTCGATGCGGGCGCGGATGGATGACGTCTTCGCGTTGGCCCGCGCGGTCGCCTGCGGCATTGGCTTGCCTGCCGGCTTGCGGCGATGGATGCGGCTGGTGAGCATGGTCTCCGCGAGCCATTTCTCGTTCTTGCCTGACCGATAGGCGCTGTCGGCCCAGACCTCCGAGCCGGTGTTCTCCCGGCTCACGACATGCCTGAGTCGCCGGCCTTCGGGCGCGGAGGCCGACGTCACGGCGCTCTCGCGGATGAAGCCGAAGCGCCGGTCGATGCTGATGTGGGACTTGTAGCCGAAGACCGGCACGGCGATCATCGGCAGCGGCGTGCCGTCCGGGCGGTGGCGGACCTTGCCGCCGATCTTCAGCGTCCAGCGGGCCGAAACGTCCTTCTGCGCCGCCTTGGCCGGCTCATCCGGCCAGATTTCCCTGGCTGACTTGCCAGCATTGATCGCCGCCTTCTCGACTTCGGAGTTGCGCGGCTTCCGGGCCGGCACGAAGCTCGCATCCACGATCTGGCCGGCCATCGGGACATACCCTTTCATCCGGAGCTGCCAGTCGAACGCCTTCATCACCCGCTTCAGCGTTCCGCTCGCCGTGAGCTTGTCACGGAAAAGCCGGATCGTGTTCTCGTCCGGCGTCGGCGCCCCGAGATCGAACCCCAGGAACCGCATCGAGGAAAGCCGGTCGCGGATCATGAACTCCATCAGCGCGTCGCTCAGATTATGCTGCGCCTGCAGGATCAGCGCCTTGAACATCGACACTTCGAGCCGTCGCCATATCCGAGCCCTTCGACCAGCCAGCCGCGGAAATACTCGAAATCCACCGTCGCATCGAGAACCTCGAGCGGATCGCCGTGCCGGCTCAGCGCCTCGAGTTGCTCCGTCAGGCCGAAAAAACTCCG
>JBBRUZ010000228.1:0-4650 GCA_038247355.1 Rhodobacterales bacterium | reverse complement strand
GGTTCGTCGAGGCGCACAGCCACGCGCCCAGCCAGCTGATGCACTGGCCGCTCGCGACCGCGGCGCGCGCGAGCTTCGTCGCGGCGCGGTCGCTGGTGATGGTCGATGACGAAGCCTCGACGGGGGCGACGTTCCGCAATCTCGCGGCGGCGCTGGCCGAAGGCCCGCTTCGACGGATCGACCGGATCGAGACCGTGGTGCTGACCGATTGGTCGGCGGGCGGCGCCGGTGCGGCGACTTGGCGGCTCGCGGGCCGGGATGTCGCGGTCGGGAGTGCTGCGCTGCTGCGAGGCTCGTATTCCTGGGCGCCCGCGCCGTCGGCGCCGCGGCGCAGTCTCGCGGCGGCGACCGCCGGTCTCTCCGTCCGCTGGCCGCCGCCGCAGCCACGTGATCCGCGGTTCGGCGTCTTCGGCGCGACCTCCGTGACGGTCCCTTCTGGCCTGCGGTTTGCACCAGGGGCGCCGCGAGCCGCCAAACCCGTGCATGTCGTCGGAATGGGCGAGCATGTCTGGGAGCCGTTCCTGCTCGCCGAAGCACTCGAAGCGGCGGGCCACTGCGTGCGGTTCTCGGCGAGCACGCGGTCACCGATCGTTCCGGGGCTCGCCATCGCCGGCGGCTTCGTCTTTGGCGATCACGAAGGCGTTGGCTACGACGCGTACCTCTACAACGTCGATCCCGACGCGGCGGAACGGGTGATCCTGTGCTGCGACACGGGGCGCGACGCGGTCGACACGCGGCTGCTCGCCAGCCTCGGGTGCGACCTGATGATCGGCGATCGTTTCATCCCGCGCGAGGCGCTCGCCGATGACCTGCGCGGCGTCGCGCTGGCGCGACGCATCTTCGCCGATCGATCGCGCGCGTGTCGCCGTGGGGCGCAGCCGTGACCGCGTCGCCGTCAGCGGCGCACAGCACGCCGCGCATCGTCGTCTTCACCGATCTCGACGACACGTTGTTTCAGTCGCGTCGCAAGGTTCCGGTGGAACTCGCGGCGACGGCGCGCGTTGTCAGTCCATCCCAGAGAGCCAATGAATCGCTGATGACGACCGCTCAGTCCGCCTGGTTCGACTGGCTGTCGACCGCGCTCGTCGTTCCGGTGACTGCGCGCAGCGGCGCGTCGTTCGATCGCGTGACGCTCGGCTTTTCCGGTCCCGCGGTTCTGGCCATGGGTGCGGTTGTTCGCCGCGCGCCCGGAATTGTTGATGGAGTCTGGTGCGAGCGGATGCGATCCGAACTGGTGGGCTTTCAATCCGCCCTGGTCGAGGCGCGCGACGCGGCGCTCGATGCCGCTCGGCGCGGCGCGATCGCGCTTCGGGCCTGGATCGTCGAGGAAAGCGGCGTCGGCGGCGCCTATCTGTGCGTCAAGACCGATCGGCCCGAGGACGCGGATCGGCTCGAGGAGATCGGATCGATCGTCGAGGCGGCGCTCGGCCCGGAGGCGGCGCACTGGCGAACGCATCGCAACGGCGTAAACTTCGCAGCGCTTCCTCCGCCGGTGTCCAAGGCGGCGGTGCGCCATCTGATGGAGGCGATGCGGCGCGACGGGCGGATCGTCGCCCTCGGTCTCGGCGACAGTGCCACCGATCTCGAATTCATGCGGCTGTGCGATTTCTGGGCCACGCCGACCGGCGCCCAGATCGACGCGCTCGTCGCCCGGACCGGACATCGGGCGGCGCCGGAAGACCCGGTCCGAAAGAAAGGGATCCGCTCATGAGCGCCAATGTCGTTCATGCGAAGGGCGCAATAGGCGAGAGGGCTCCGTTCTCCGGCAGCTATGCCGCCGAGGACGTGGTTTTTCTTTTGGAGCGGATTTCCGGGCAGGCGCTCGACCCGGGATCGCTCGCCGAAAAGGAGCGCCTTATCCAGTCGGGTCGGCGGCACTATTCGGAGATGTTGTCCGAGGAGACGGCGCCCTCGGCTGCTTACATGGACGCCTATCGAGACGGAATGCGGCGCCATCGCGACCGACTGGCGCGCGACATCGCGCGTCTGGTGCGCGGTCTCGACGCGTCGATCGACGGTCAGATCACGCTCGTGAGCCTCGTGCGCGCCGGCGTGCCTCCGGGTGTTCTGGTCACGCGCGGCCTGAAGCGTCGCGGTCGCGACGTCGCGCATTTCGGCGTGTCAATCATTCGGGATCGCGGCATCGACGCCAATGCACTAGGTTACGTGCTCGCACGGAGGAAGGCCGGCGGCGTGGTTTTCGTCGACGGCTGGACCGGCAAGGGCGCGATCAGCGACGAGTTGGCGCGCGATCTGCCGCGGGCGGCCCCCGGGGTCGCGGCGCGTCTGCTCGTCATCGCCGATCCGGGCGGACGGGCGTGGATGTCGGCAAGCTTCGATGACTGGCTGATCCCCTGCGGCATTCTCGGCGCCAACGTCTCGGGCCTGATCAGCCGGTCGGTGCTGACCGACGATCTGATTCGGCGGCAGGGTTTTCACGGGGCCGCAGTCGCCGGGCATCTGCGCAGTGTCGATGTCTCGCGGAATTTCGCGGACGATATGGACGCGGCCATTGCACCGCTGCTCGCGGCGTCGCGGGACGCGGCGGATGTTGCGCCCGCTGTCGCCGACGATGCGACGGCGCGCGCCAGGGTCCGCGCCGCGGCCGAAGCGGCGATAGACGCGGTGACGGCGGAGTTCGGTGTTTCGAACCGCAATCGGATCAAGCCCGGGATCGCCGAGGCGACGCGGGCAGTGCTGCGGCGGGCGCCGGACCGCATCCTGGTGCGCGATGCGGACGATCCCGATCTGGCCGGTCTGCTGACGTTGGCGCGCGATCGCGGCGTCACGGTCGAACCACGCGGCGTGGGACTCGGTCCGTACCGCGCGATCACGTTGATCATGGATGCGTCCGATATTTCGCCGCGCCACCCGGAGTAGAGTCATGACGTTTCAGGATTTTCCCTGTCACAACGCTGCCGCGATCGAGACGGTTGATCCCGGGCGCGCGCCCGATCGCCCGGAACAGGAGCCGCAAGCGGGCGGGATCAACGTGCCGGAGGGGAGGGGGCAATTCGGTCCGGCGCAGCCGGGCTCGGCGTTCGACCTTGGCGCCACGCTCTATGTGCCGATCATCCATCCGTCGGTTGCGTCGATCGTGGCGGGCGACGCCATTCCGGCGCTTCGGTCGGTCGTCCTTTGCCTTGAGGACGCCTTGTTGTCGACCGATGTCGAGCGCGGCATGGCGGCGCTGGCAGCGTTGTTACTCGATCTGCTACCGGGGGGTTCGGGCCCGCATGAGGGGCGAGGGAGCGTCGTGCGGCTGCACGTCGCCTCCGACCTCGCGGCGCAAGGTCCGCGCACGCGGAGCGCGACGCGCGGTCCGCTGCTGTTCGTCCGCCCGCGGTCGCTGGAGATGGCACGACGCATCGCCGATCTTCCGGGCATCGAGATCGTCGACGGCTTCGTCGCGCCGAAGATCGACCTGTCGACGGTGGAGTCCTGGTGGCGCGTGGCGGGCGGAACCGGGCTTCGGTTGATGCCGACGCTCGAGACGGCGTGGGTATTCGATTCCGGCGCGCTTCGCGCATTCGCCGACGCGCTGGAGGGGCTCGATCCCGGGCGGCTCGTCGCATTGCGCGTGGGGGGCAACGACCTGCTGGGCCTTCTCGGTCTGCGCCGTCAATGGGGACGCACCGCATACGAGGGTCCATTGCTCGCGGTTCTCGCGCAGGTCATCTGCCAGCTCGGCGCGCGCGGGCTCCCGCTCACGGCGCCGGTTTTCGATATTCTGGACGACCCGAGGACGCTCGAGGCAGAAAGTCGGCACGACGCCGATTTCGGCTTCGTCGGCAAGACCGCGATTCATCCATCGCAGATCCCGATCATCACGCGGGCGTTCTCGGTTTCGCACGCCGATCTCGCCGCGGCCGAAGCCGTGCTCGATCCAGCGGCGCCAGCGGTTTTTCGCCATCAAGGTCGCATGCTGGAGCCCGCAACGCATCGCGCCTGGGCCCGACAGATCGTCCAGCGCGCGACGAGCTACGGGATGGCCCCGGCCGCCTGCGCGGCCGAATGAGGCGGAGCGCACCCCGGGCGAGACGCGGCCGTTCGCGCCGATGCCGGGCGGCGCCGCGTCGATGCGCCCGCTCGTCGATCTCCGCGCGGAGCCGGCCCACCAATCTCATCGACCCAGGCAGACCTCGGTGACGGCGGGCACGGCCCTGCACCGTAGCCGTCTGTGCGCTGAAGGTCTGGTTCCTCGCGGCCCACATCGTCATCAGTCACTCGAAGTCGTCTCGACGCTGCAGTTGCAGGCGCAGCTCAGGCTCGAAAGCTACAAGAAGGCCAGGCTTCTGCTTCGCAATCTCCGGCACCCCCCCTGTCGGGGAAGTTGCCGCCCTGTCTGAAACCTCTGTAGTTTTGGCGGGCGGAGACAGGATGAAGCTGACATGGCCTATTCGAAGGAGCGCCAGGCTGCGGTGATCGCCAAGATGCTGCCGCCTTCGAGCGTGGGGATCCCGGTGCTGTTGCGGCAGGCGGGGATCTCGGAGGCGACGCTGTACAAGGGGCGCGGTGAGGCGCGGGCGCAGGGGCGTCTGGCGCCGGATGCGGGCGAGCGGGCTGCGGGCTGGACGTCGCGGGACAAGTTCGCGGCCGTGGTCGAGACGGCGTCGCTGAACGCCGAGGCGCTGGCGGCGTACTGCCGCG